>CALKTH010000001.1 GCA_937997485.1 uncultured Acidimicrobiales bacterium
GCGGTCGTGGGTCCGCACGACGTCAACTGTGCCGCCGCCTTGGGAGGTGCTGCGGCACCCGTGGCAATTGACGGAGGCCTCATTGCAGCGGGCATCCGAGGGACGACCATCGGCGTTGATCGCTACGACTGGAACTCGGGAGAGCTGACCACCATTGCCAGCGGACCGTGGATGAGTGGAGCGATGGCGGCATCCGCCGATGGGTCGCGCATTCTGGCCACGGTCACCACGCCCACACGACCAGCTGAGCTGTGGGACGTGTCGGGCGAGGAACCCAGTGTGCTGGTCTCACTGAACGACGAGCTGTTGGCCGAGCTGGACTTGGTCGAGCCCGAGCTCGTCCGTGTGCCATCAACCGACGGTGTCGAGGTCGAGGCCCTGATTACCCGACCCCCAGCCTCGGTCGATGTTCCGCAGCCTGGTCCCGGCCTCGTCTACATCCACGGCGGCCCGCTGAGCATCTACGGCCAGAACTTCTTCGACGAGTTCCAGCTCGCCGCAGCCGAGGGCTACACCGTCATCGCTGGTAACCCGCGGGGCTCGGATGGTCGGGGCGAGGAGTGGGCGTCGTCCATCATGGGCGACCTCGGCAATCTCGACTGGGAGGACGTACAGGCGCTCACCGATCACCTCGCCGCGCTCCCCGAAGTTGACGAGCAGCGGATCGGCATTGGCGGCGGAAGCTATGGCGGCTTCATGACCTCGTGGGCCATCGGCCATTCCGATCGATACAAGGCTGCCCTGGTTGAACGAGCGGTGACGAACTGGGAGTCGTTCGCCGGTACCAGCGACATCGGCACCTTCTTCCTGCCGATCATCGTGCACGCCACACTCGAGGACGATGTGGACGAACTCCGGCGTCAGTCACCCATGGCCTATGCAAACAACATCAACACGCCCACGCTGATCCTCCACAGCGAGGAGGACTGGCGCTGCCCAATCGAGCAGGCTGAGCAACTCTTTGCCGTGCTTCGTCGACGTGGCGTCGATGTGACTCTCGCTCGGTTCCCCGGCGAGAACCATGAGCTCAGCCGAAGCGGCAAGCCGTCTCACCGAGTGGAGCGCATGGCACTCGTGCACGGGTTCTTCAACGCTCACGTCTGATTGGGCGTGCGGGTCGCGCCCGCTTCGTCGCCCGTCCCGATGCCGTTTCGCTCCTCAGGTTGGGTCGACAGCGCCGCGGGCGATCGCTGACAACGCCGTCAGACTCGGCACGAAGAAGTAGTCGCCGCCTCGGGTCTCAACGAACTGAGGAATGCCGGTACAGATCTTCGGCACCTCCATGCCGTCAGGATCAACCTCAAACGTCATTCGAGCGCGAAGCGGATCGATGTCCTCATCCGGCCAAGATGCAAGCAGTGCGTCCTGGTCGTTGCCCAACCGGAAGTCGTTGCCGAAGTTCATCCACTGCTGCTGAACGAACTCGAACTGGCGATTGATACTCGCTCCAATGGCCATGAAAATGATGCCGTGGTCTCCGTTATCAACGCTGCGATCGCTTGAATCCCCGTAGGGAAGGCCGCGGCGGGCAATGCGTCGGCGATTGACGAGCGCGCCCGGCGTACTGAACGCGTGGTCTTGACCGAACTCCAACGAGCCACGAGGGTTCGCTCGCCGACTGTGCGCTCCGACCGGGCAGGACTCTCCAGCAATGTCCTCTCGATAGTCGAAACCCGATTGCTGTTCCTTCAACTCGAGATGACGCTCGGTCGCCGCGGCACGTTGCGTTGGCGTGGCAGTCTCGTCGAAACGATCAGCCTTCGCCTGCTCAAGTTTGGCGTTGAACGCATTCGCCTCAGCTTCGGTCGGGAACGATGCGAGCGGTGCGCCGTTCGGCCAGCGACCGACCAGCTTCGCCCGAAAGAGGTTCTCTTCCATCGAGAGCTTGGCTGCTTCGCTCGCTGCGTACCGATCGAACGTCGCCACGTTCTGATGGAGCTTTCGATAGACGAGATACGTGCCATTCTTCGAGAGCGTCGAAGGCACCGGGGCGGCCGGGTACTCCAGTGCTTCGTCGGTGTGACCGAGAAGGAGTTCGCCGGTGGCAAGTGGTGCCCAACCCGCGTCCGTCGCTGGAGACGAGTCACGGAGTCGCTTCCCACCACCGATGACGTTCGAGCTCCGACTCCCCGAATCCTTGTAGTAGGGATCGCTGATCCCATCGGTGTAGCCAAAGTGCTCCTTCGGCCCTGGCGTGCCGTGCTCATCTCGGAGTGCGGCGCCATCCTGGAAGGCAGCGTCCGCTCCCCCGGCGGATCGGTGGCCAGCAAGTTGTTGCACACCAGCGGAATCGCCGGCAACGTCATTCGCAGCGCGAGCAGCCAACCCCACCTCCTCGTAGCGCTGAGCTAGGGCGTCGGAAGATTCGGCATTGATCGTGACCAACAGGTGCACGGGTTGCTGTCCATCCTCGGTCTGCCACACCGGATCCCAGTTCTTCGGAGCGCTTGCGCCAACATCACCCAGAATCGAGGCGCGCGCTCGCATCCCCATCACGAATTCGTCGGGAAAACTCAACAGCGATCGCTCAGGCACTCCCAAGCGTCGGAGACCCTCATACGTGAGCGCCACGTTTGTTGTTGATGGCGGCTGCTTTGTGCCTTCCTCTACGACGCCGGACTCCGACCACGGGACCGAGGTCGTCAACATCGGAACCAACAACTTGATGAAGGTCCGGCCCGCAACTGCGGCGTTGATGCGGTAGGTAACGTAACGCGCCACCGGGAAGCCGTACCGTCCGTAACCCTTAATGATGTTGCCCTGAACGTCGTGGAGGTCCACACCACTCCGGATCTCGAACGTCGTCATGAGTGAGTCCTCGCACTTTCGAGTGTTTGAGCGCCCGGCCGCCACGTCGGACCGTCCAATTTGGTGACTTGGACGCGCTCCGCAAACGACAGGAAGGCGCTACGGAGTTCGTCGTCGCTCGCCCCTTGATGGCTGGCCACGAAATCTCCGAACTCTTGCTTGAGATACAGACCCTTCAGCTGTTCGGCGAGCGGTCGATCGTTGGAACCGTTGAAGAGGAACGTGTTCGAGACTTGGCATTTCTTGATGTAGTCCACGAACGACTCGGCGCTATTGACACTGCTGCCGAAGGCAACGCAGTGCTGCCAGATGAGTCGGACCTCAGGTTCGATGTTCTCCCACATGCCCCGGAGGTACGGCTCGAGCTCACCGTGGAAGTCGCTCCCGAAGAACAGGTACTGCGACTTCAGGTGCTCCTGTTGCGAACGCCCTTCGTAGAAGACGTCCTTCAGAATGTACAAGCGAGCGAGATACGTGTTTGGAACTCGGGCCATCGGACTCCGCTCGTGGGAATCGAGTCCCGCGAGGGTCTCCCGCACGACCGCTTCGTATGAGCTGTTCCGACCGGGGGCCGTTCCCAGTTTGATCGGGCACAAGGCGGTCAGCCCGTAGTGCTTGCTACTCTTGGGAAGCCTGCCGCCGCCACCTGCTCCTACCATCAGAAGGCCTCCTGACGTGCTTGGTTCTGGACGGCCTCGGTCGCAAGGCTGACGATGACGGACTCATCGAGTCGAGAGATGTCGTCTTGATGTTTGCGAATGGTGTCGTCGTATGCCTGCCGGAACTGCTTCGGCGACATTCCAGAGGCGCTTCCGGCGAGGGTGACGAGCGAGTCTCGGACCCGTTGAGCAGCCTTCACGTCGTTGCTCGCCGCCAGCGGGTACGCGCTGTAGTAGTGATCCGTCGGGATCGAGTTGGCGTTGATGTAGGCGTGAAACGGTTCGATAGGAACGGAGTTCGGGAAGCCGACGTTCTTGAACCAGAGCATGTCCAAGCCGGTTCCCAACGACATCGAGAAGGAATCGATGTACTGGTCCCAGTTGCCGTTGAAGTTGCTGAGGAAGCACTCGTAGTGGTGACGCAATTCCTCCGTTGGTTGGCCTTCGCCCAGATTCGGAAAGTCCTTGGGAGCGATGATCACCCAGCGGGCGTAGTGGATAAGCGACAGCGTCTGCAGGCCCCGAAGCTTCTTCTTGAAGAACCGCGGTAGAACCCAGAAGATGATCCGATTCTCTATCCCCTTCCGGCGTGTCGGAGTCCACACGTTCAGCGCCTGGGCTTTCCCAGCGACGTTCGACATGGTGAGGCGTCCTTTCTCTTGACCTAGAGCGAGCCGCGCGCCGAGGGGCGCGTGGTGAGCATGTAGCGAGCGATCTTCAAGATGATCAGGAGGCCGCTCTTGTTCTTCATGTACGCCTTGTCCGTGGCGACAGGATCGATGTGGGACGGAGCGTCTTCCATGAGCCCAGTCATCTCACCCGGCAAGATCGATCCGTCACGCAGCTCATGCCGTCGATCGACGATGCTCTGGAAAAACGGCTGCTCATGGTTGAAGAAGTCGCGGAGCAGTTGCGGCGTCACGTGCTTGACCCCTGCGTGGTCGAGCTGTCCGCAGAGGATGATGAAGCCTTGCCATTGGATGTGAGCCCGAAACCGAGCCCCTGTGCGATCCTTGAAGGAGGTCGCCGTCCGCTCACCGTTCCACGTCGAGTACGGCTTCGAGTGCTGCGACTGCACGAAGATCCCCAACACGTGCTCCGTGATTCGATTGTTGGGCGTGCCCGCATCCTCAGCGATTGCTTCGAGATGATGGATCAGTTTGATGAGCCGGTCCTGATCGACACCATCGTCGACGTTGAAGACACGGCTCGAATAGGCGCCTTGCCCCCAACCTCGGACGCACGACTCGATGTCTGTCGTGTTCTTGTCCGAGTGCGTCTGATCCGTGATCCCGTTGCGGGCGAGCCAACTGATCAAGGTCGCCCAAGGCGTTCCCGCTAGCCCGAGACCGTCGGGTCCGAAAATGTTGTCTGAGGACGCCTTCGTGACCACCCCGTTGCCGTCGCCAGAAGGCCAGAGATGGCGTTCGAGGCCAGCTCGAAGAGACGCTGCAGGCGCAGCCTTTCCGCTCGAGATCACAAGTCTTCCCTCCAGAACCGCCCATGCCAGGTTCAGTGTCAGACCGCTCATTCAATGAAGCGAGTCGGTGCGACATCCTCAGACAACCCTGTCGATCCGACTGTGTCAAAACTCCAACGAGGACAAGTCCCCGGTCACTGGCAAGGGATCAGCTGGAATCACGCACGCATCGTCAGTTCATCGATGAACGTCACGACGTCGCTGAGTGCCGGGAACTGGTCAACATCGGCCGAGGGGATCAGATCCACGACGATGAACTCGCCTGCGACCTCGATCGTCGAGGAAAAGAGTGCGTCGTTCCCTCCCCGGACTCGATGAGGACCGAGGGTCCGAACGATGAAGACAACCGGGTGGCGATCGGTTCGAGATCCACCGCCGCTCCGAAGCCCAGAACCGCTCGGCTTGTTCCGTCGAGTCGGATATCAACGATGCGGAGCGTCGGGAAGATAGGCCCGAGGGTTTTCAACGGGCGGTGGCCGTTCCTGTCGCTTGCGCAAGGCAACGAACGCGTCATGTACAGCATCCTCCGCTCCCCGCGGATCGATCGACCTGCTGTAGGTCACCAACTGGGACCGAAAGTCTGCGACCAGGGCGTCAAAGCTCTCGTTCTGGTCTGCCGTCAACGGTTCCTCTTGGATTGGGTTGTCCACCATCACACCTGATTGAGGGTTGGCAGGACCGAAACGATGACACGATCGCGAAGAAATCCGGAGACTTTTCCCACTCGACCTGAGCGGGTGGCTCAGGAGGAGAAGTGTTCGCTCTCCAACTGCCGAGGCAACGTGATTTGGATCGATACGTCCAGCGCTGCGGCGAGGAGCCGAGATCGTTCGCGAGCGGCGTAAAGCTCGAGGTCGAGATCGGCCGCCTCCTCGCCGACGGGTTCGATCGTGAGCATCTTCGACTCCCGGTCGATGAGCGCTCGGACCGAGGTCACCGTGGCTGCGTGACGCCGATCGAGACCGATGGCAAGGCGGAGTATTCCTGCCAGCAGCCGCACGAGCTGACGATCGTCCTTCGACAGCGCCGCAAACTCCGCGTGCTTCTCCGAGGGGTGACTCTTGCGGTGGTAGCGGGCGACGGTGGCGATCAGCTCGATCTCCTGCTCGCTGAATCCGGTCAGCTGCTCGGAGTTCCGAATCACGTAGTAGCTGTGTTTGTGGTGGCTGGAGTGACTGATGAAGAGCCCGACGTTGTGGACGATGGCGGCCGCTTCCAAGATCTCTCGGGCGTGGTCATCGAGCCCGTGCAGTCGACGAGTCCGGTCGAAGATCTCTGCCGAGAGATGAGCCGTGTGTTCAGCGTGCGCCGGATCGGGGTCGAGCTGGCGGGCTAGGCGCAACAAACTGGAACGCCTCGGATCGTCGAGCTCCCTTCCCGTGGCGCGCCCGAATCGGTCGAACAACACACCTTCGCGGAGCGCGAATTCAGAGATGGTCATCTGCTCGATCTCGAACGCTCGGAAGACCTCGTCCAGCAAGATCGAGCCAGCCACGATGATGTCCACTCGCTTCGTATCGAGCCCGCTGATCTGGTTGCGCTCGGCGGTGTTCTTCGTGGTGACCGACTCGACAATGTCGGCTAGCTCCGCAGCGCTGAAGACCACACCATTCATCTGCCGAGCGCCCTCACCTCGAGCAGCAACCGCCATGGCCGCAATGGTCGAGGCCGTGCCGGAGCTGCCGATGGCGATCTCGGGTTGGTGGCCCATCAGCTCGTAAGAGACGGGTGCGAGCGCAGCGCGAACGTAGTTGCGGCATTCCTCAACCGCCTCCGGATCCACCGCGCCATCACCGTCGACGATCCCATCAAAGAACCGCTCGGTCAGCCGAATGGCTCCCAGCTTCATGCTGCGCGCCTCGAGCGCTTCGTCGCCCTGGCCGACGAGAAACTCGGTGCTCCCGCCGCCAATGTCAACCAACACCAAACGCTTGTCGAACACTGGCAGCGCAAGGAGCACACCAACGTGGATGAGACGAGCCTCCTCGAATCCGCTGATGACCTCCACCTCAATGTCGAGTTCGTCTCGGGCCCGGTCAAGGAAGTCGTTCTTGTTCGTGGCCTCCCGCACCGCGCTGGTAGCGACGGCAACGAGATCGACCTCTCCGAAGCTGGATGCGACCGCTGCCATGCGACCAAGGGCGGAGATACCGCGCTCGATGGCCTCGGGTGCGAGCTGTTTCATCTCGCCGCCGCCCTGACCCAGGCGCACCATTTCCTTCTCACTCGTGAGCATGTCGAAGCCACCGTCGTCGGTCATGCGGGCGACGACAAGGTGCATCGAGTTGGTGCCGATGTCGATCGCCGCCTTGATGGCAGCACCGTTCGGCTGGCCGTTCGAGTCTGAGGCTGCGTTTTGTGCGGGAGCGTTGTCCGTCGACGTCACGCCCCTGTGATAGCAGCCTGACGGCTCCGTACGATGCGTTGGGTGGCATGGATCGCAACCATCGAGGTGTCGGCCGACGACGCCGAACGGATCACCGACCTCCTCTGGCGGGAAGGAACGGATGGCGTGGCGGAAGTGCCAGTTTCCGGCAGTTCCGATCGTGTTCGTCTCATGGCCGGGTTCGACGACGAGGACGAGGCGGCAACAGCGCTCCGCAACCTCGCGCTGCAAGGCACCGTCGCACGAGTCGAGACTGGAGCGTGGAGCAACGCCGAGGTTGCGGCCGTGCAGGTCGGCGGACACGAGCTCACGATCGAGTCCGGCCAGGCCTTCGGTCACGGAGCTCACCCCACCACTCGTATTTGCCTCGATCTGCTCAGTGAGCACGTGAAGCCAGGAATGCGAGTGCTCGATGTCGGGACGGGAACCGGCGTGCTCGCGATCGCCGCCGCCACGCTCGGGGCAACCGAGGTCGTCGGCATCGATATCGACGAACCCTCAGTGCAGGTTGCGATCAACAACAGTGCTCGCAACAACGTTGCTTCTGTCGTCGACCTTTCCACCACACCTGTCGAGCTCGTCGCTGACACCTTCGATGTGGTGGTGGTCAACATGCTGATCGCCGACTTCGAACCGATCGCCGAGCACGTGCGAGGGGCCACCGACGGCGTGCTCATCGTGAGCGGCTGCCTTGTGGACCAAGCAGACCGCATCGCCCAAGCGACCGGCCTGGAAGAATTCGAGCGGCGAATCGATGGCGAGTGGGCAGGAGTGGTGTTGCGATGAACGCAGATCTGAACCGACCGATTTGGTACGCAGCGTTCGGGTCGAACGTGCATCGAGACCGGCTCCTCGTCTACCTCACCGGCGGCACGATCCCGTTTAGCCCCAGTGGACGGGTGCAGGAGGGCGCCCGAGATGCCAGTGAGCCCACAGGCGACCAACCGTTCCTCATCGAACGGACACTGCTCTTCGCTGGCCGGGCCAAGCAATGGGGTGACGCTGGCGTCGCCTTCTGCGACAGCGACCACAACCCCATCACACCGACGCACGGTCGGGCGTACCGCCTCACCGCTGGCCAGGTCGAGGATGTGTTCCGTCAGGAGAACGGGCAGAGCGAGCTGATCCCATTGGACTTCGATCTGCTGTCCGCCACTGCTCCTCGTCTCGATCGGCCCGAGCTCCGACTCGGCAGCGTGCAACGCCTCGGCGAAATCGGGGGCGAACCGGTCGTCACCATCACGAGCCCGAGCCGACCGCCTGCCCTCAATGCGGCCCACGTCTCCTACCTCACGGTGATCGGTCATGGCCTCATGACGAGCTGGGACTTCTCGGCGCAAGAGGCCGCCTTCTACTTGGCCAGCCGTCCCGGCAACGCGGGCATTGTCGACCCCGTGGAGCTGACTACTACCTTGGCCGGATGACCACGGCACGTCCCTTCTCGAATCGGATCACCGAAGCCCTCGGTGTTGACTACCCCATCATCCAGGCGCCCATGGGCTGGATCGCCCGCAGCCAGCTGGCCTCGGCAGTGTCCAATGCCGGCGGACTCGGCATCATCGAAACCTCGTCAGGTGAGCTGGACAACATCCGAGAAGAGATCCGCAAGATGGGCGATCTCACGGACAAGCCGTTCGGTGTGAACATCGCTCAGGCATTCGTCCGGGATCCGAACATCGTGCAGTTCGTGATCGATCAGGGTGTCCGCTTCGTCACCACCTCGGCCGGCAACCCGCAGGCGTACACCTCCCAACTCAAGGAGGCCGGGCTCACCGTGTACCACGTGGTGCCCACGCTCAAGGGAGCGATCAAGGCCGTGGAAGCTGGGGTGGACGGGCTCGTTGTCGAGGGGGGCGAGGGCGGCGGCTTCAAGAATCCCGACCCTGTGGCGTCGATGGTGCTGCTCCCTCTCATCCGATCAAAGGTCAACGTGCCGATCGTTGCCGCTGGAGGAATCGTCGACGGCTCATCCATGGCCGCAGCGTTCGCTCTCGGCGCCGAAGCGGTCCAGATGGGAACGCGGATGGTCTCAGCGGCGGAGAGCCCGGTGCACGAGAACTGGAAGAACGCGATCGTGGACGGGGCTGAGACGGACACGGTCTTCCTCAACGGACGCCACTCCCCCGCCCTCCGCGCATTGAAGACGGAGAAGTCCGAGGCGCTGCAGTGGGTGGAACACAACGTGTTCGGCGACTTCGGCGATGCCCAATCGCTCTACTTCGGCGGCGACATGAACGGGGCGATTGCCCTGACGGGCCAAGTCGCCGGGCGCATCGACGCCATCCGGCCCGTCGCCGATGTCATCGGCGACTGCGTTGAGGAGTTCTACGCGGTGATGGACAACCTTGCGGAGCGATACGTTCGGGGGTCATGACCGACGCCGCCGAAGCCTTGCCACTGGTGCCTCCGATCGTTTCCGCCCACTGGCTGCAGGAGCAGTACAACGTCGTCACCGTGTGCGACGTTCGCACCTACATGGACGGCCGGGATGGCTGGGCTGCGTACCTCGACGGCCACCTGCCCGGTGCTCGCTACGTCGACCTCGAAGGGACCCTCTCCGCCCCCGCTGCTCCCATCGTTGGGCGACACCCGCTGCCCGACCCCACGCTCTTCGCCAAAGGCTTGGGCGCGCTGGGCATCAGCAACGACCAGACCGTCATTGCGTACGACGACATGAGTGGCGCATTCGCTGGCCGACTCGTGTGGATGCTTCGAGCGCTTGGCCAACCTGCTGCTCTACTGGACGGTGGACTTGCTGCCTGGAAGGGCGTGCGCGAACGGGGCCAGGTGCTGGTGGACCCCGTCGAACGAGACGCCGTGCCATGGCCAACTGACGTGTTCGTGGATGCCGACACAGTGGCCAGCCACATCGCAGCTGGCGGTGTCGTGGCCGACAGCCGCAGCGCCCCCCGATATCGGGGCGAGTTCGAGCCACTCGATGCCAAAGCGGGTCACGTGCCCGGCGCCATCAACCTCCCCTTCGACGAGAACCTGAACGCAGCGGGACGCTTTCTGTCACCGGTGGATCTGCAGACGCGCTTCGCCGACGCAGGAGTCGACAGCACGGCCATCTTCTATTGCGGCTCGGGTGTGACCGCCTGCCACAACTTGCTGGCCGCGGAACGCGCGGGCCTCGGACCGGGCAAGCTCTACGTGGGTTCATGGAGCGGGTGGTCTTCCGACGACGAGCGAGAGGTAGCAACCGGATGATGGTCGCACCGAAAACGAAGCGACTGCGAGCGATTGCCGGGTTCCTGGCCATGGCCGTCATCGCCGCCTCCTGCACCTCAGCTGGCGAAAGCAGCGTCGAGGACTCAACCACGGCGGCACCCACGACCGTTGCTCCCACCACTACGGCGGCTCCCACCACCGAAGCGCCGACCACGACCGAAGCCACGACGACAACGGTTGAGACAACGACCACCTCCGTTCCCGTGGCCGCGCCAGATGAGCAGGCGCTCCCCGAAGACCCTGGTGCGCTGGCTGAGGCCATCACCGAGGCCGAACGAGCCGTGCGGGACGAAGCGATCGGCGCAGAAGAAGCAATGGCATGGGGTCGGCGCCAGCAAGCGCTCTACCGGGTGTTGAGCGCCAATCCCGAGTGGGCAACGGGCGTTCTCGAAGGCGTCGGGCCGGATGTGCTGCGGGCCTACAACTCGAACTGGGTCGCCCGTCAGAACCTGTCGGCACTGGTCAACAGCACCAACCTCGCCACCTCTCTGCCCGCGTGGCGGCTCAACGCCCCACTGCCGGCCGATGAGCTCCTCGCCTTCTACAAGGAGGCGGAGGCGCAGACCGGTGTTGGCTGGGAGTACCTCGCCGCCATCAATCTGGTGGAAACACGAATGGGCCGAATCGAAGGGCTCTCGACTGCCGGGGCGACCGGCCCCATGCAGTTCTTGCCGGCCACGTGGGCTGAGTGTTGCGAGGGCGATGTCACGAACGACCGCGACGCCATCATCGGCGCCGGCGTCTACCTGCGAGCGAGGGGATTCGAGGACAGCGTCGACGACGCCATCTTTGGCTACAACAACTCCCAGCGGTACGTCGACGCGGTGAAGGCCTACGCCGAGGTCATGCGCAGCGACGAGTTGGCCTACCGGGGCTACCACGCCTGGCAGGTCTACTTCCTCTCCGCCTCCGGTCTCATCCTGATGCCCGAGGGCTACGAGCAGACCGAGCCCATCGAGGTTGACGAATGGCTCGCCGCCAACCCCGATGCCCTGATCTCCGGCCCGTAGCGCCGTGGGCGTCAGCACCAGCGACGTCGGATTCGCTCACACAGCAACAGCGACGCCGCTCAGGCGATGCTGCCGCCGCCACCACCGCCGATAGGGGCATCGTCTGGCGACCAGAACGAGATCTCGCCTCGGCCCACAAGCAACGGCTCGGTGCTCACCACCGAAGGATCGTTGGGATCAGGTAGCACCTGCACGAAGATGCCGGTCTCGCCTCGGAAGGATCCAGCGAACACGAAGCCGGAACCGTCCGGCGCCCAGCTGCTGTGGCTCAGGGCGTACTGAGCGAAGAACGGCAGGTACGAGCCGAGGTACAGGTCAGACGGCCGATAGCTCGGCGAGACGGCGTACTCCGCGCCCTCGGTCCAGAAGTGCCACTCGGCCAAATTGGCGGCGTCGGCCATATCGAGACCCATCCACGCCAACCGGGTGCTGTCGGGAGACCACTCGAACGCGAACACTCGCTCCTCAGTGACCATCTGCTTCTCACCCGTCTCGAGATCCAGCACCACCAACTGCGGTGACGGTCGCGGCGGAGTCTGAGGGGCCGTCTCGTCGGTACCCGCTTCAGGGTCACCGCCGTCAACGCCATCGTCTTCGGAGTCCGTGGGCGGCTCGTCGGACTCCGACAGCTGGTCAGGCGACGCCGGTTCGACGTACGCAACCTGCGTGCCATCGGGACTGGCCACGAAGTTGAGATCGCCCGGCGGCACTGCGAACTCGGTGCTGCCGCCATTCACGAGATCGACCACCAACAGGCCACCATCGCCGCCGAGGAGAACACGCTCCTCGTCCAGCCACATGGGTGCGGCGAAGTTTCGGAACGGCAGATCGAGCGTCTGCGTGTCGACCTCGTCCACGATGCGGACCTCGTCGCCGACGTGGGAGACCCAGAGCCGCTGGCCGGGGTTCCAGTGGAAGAAGTACGGGGCGCCCGTGTCGAGCGGCTGAGCCGGCGAGCCCACGGCAGCGAAGCCCGCCTCCAGCCCTCCGCCAGATGGACTGTTCTGCAGATAGCCAACCCCAGTGTCGCGGCCATCCCATTGGAGGTAGAACGCGCCAGCTCCATCCAGAGGCGACAGCACGCTCGTGCCAGATTCCTGGTCGAACACTTCGATCGATGAACCCTCTGGCGTGAAGAGGCTCCACGCGAGCAGGTTCCCCTCGTTCGAGAACACCGGTTGGGTGGCTGCGCTGCGTGCCGCGCCACCGATGAGGCCGGCGCTTGAGCCGTTGGGGTTCATCAACCCGATAGACGAACCGAGTGTGAAAACCAAACGCCCGGGAAGGGTGGCGAGGGCTTCGATCTCCGTCTCGTCGAGAGGAGGCACCGTGGGTGCCGGCGGCAGCGTCGTACTGGGACGCAGGGGCTCAAGCGTCGTGGTGGTCTCTTCAACGGCTTCGTCGTCAGCGCCACCGGGCGTGCACGCTGCCGCGATGAGAGCAAGGCAGATGGCGAGAAGCAGAGGAAAGGCACGACGGGGCAAGGGCGACACCGTAGAAGATGTCACGCCTGGAGCTGGGGTCAGGCCTCTGGTGAGACCTTCCATTCGAACTGTCGAGCGGCGAGGCGTAGCGTCTGGCCATGTCCGAGGATGCAGACCTTTTCGTTTCATCAGACGCGGCCGCTACCGGACCGTCGTTCGCCGCTCGCCTCTGGCAGCTCGCCGACGAACGCGGCGACGAGCCGGCGATCTCCTTCGACGGTGAGACGCTGGCCTTCGCCGAGATGGTCGGGCACGCCAATGCGATGGCGAAGCACTACCTCTCAGTGGGAGCGAAGACCGGCGACTTCATCACGGTGGCCGAACCGAACTCGCACGAGAATCTGATCAGCACTGCTGCGTGCTGGTTGATGGGGGCCGTCCCCCAACCTGTTTCTGCTCGCCTGCCGGCATCCGAACTGGCAGCCATCATCGAGCTGGCCGATCCCGCCGTCGTCGTGGGAGCGGAGGCAGCAGACGACGCAGGTGCCCGGGCCTCGGTCCGACGGGGGACTCGCCTCCCGCCCGACCTTGACCGGCTCGATGACGTGATCTCGCCGGCGTGGAAGGCACCGACCTCCGGAGGGTCCACTGGTCGCCCGAAGCTGATCGTTTCGGGCGATCCGTCGGTCTACCTGGACACGCTGCGGGATCGCGCCGAACTGTTCGGCTCCGCCGTGGGCGAGACGATGGTGATGCCCGGACCGCTCTATCACAACGGCCCGTTCATCTGGGCGTGGCAGCATCTGCTGCTCGGCGGCCACCTTCAGCTTCTCGGCCGGTTCGATGCGGAGGCCACGATGGCCGCCGTCCAGGAAACGCAAGCGACTTCGATCTACATGGTGCCGACCATGATGCAGCGCATCTGGAAACTCCCCGATGACGTCAGGGGCACCTACGACTTGAGTTCACTTCGTCGACTCTGGCATCTCGCCGAACCCTGCCCGGCCTGGCTCAAGCATGCATGGATCGATTGGCTCGGTCCCGATGTGATCTGGGAGCTCTATGGGGGTACGGAGGGTCAGGCCGCCACCGTGTTGAGTGGCCACGAGTGGCTGCAGCACGAGGGGTCCGTCGGCCGGACCACGGGGGGAGAGATCAAGATCTGCGACGACGACGGCAACGAGCTGCCGCCTGGCGAGACGGGCGAGGTCTGGATGCGGGCGGTGGGGCGAGACACACCCACCTATCACTACATCGGCGCCGAAGCTGAACAGCGAGATGGTTGGGAGTGCCTGGGAGACATCGGCTGGATGGACGCCGACGGCTTCCTCTACCTCGCCGACCGTCGCACCGACATGATCCTGGTCGGCGGCGCCAACGTGTATCCGGCCGAGATCGAGGCCGCCATCAATCAGCACCCTGCCGTGCGCAGCTCGGCCGTGATCGGTCTGCCCGACGACGACAAGGGCAGCGTGGTGCACGCCATTGTCGACGCGCCCGAAGACCAGGGCGGCATCGAATCCAGTGAGCTGGCCACCTTCCTGGCTGATCACCTCGTCATCTACAAGATTCCCCGTTCGTTCGAGTTCGTCGACGAACCGCTACGGGATGACGCGGGCAAGGTCCGTCGAAGCGCCCTTCGGGCCGAGCGAGTCGCTTCCTCCTGACGAGCCTGTTATCAACTCTTCCGTGACTGACGTACGAGGTATCAACGCCGAGCCGGTGAGCGACTGGCTGACCGCCAACATCGAGGGTGCCGAGGGACCGTTCACGTTCGAGTTCATCACCGGTGGCCACTCGAACCTGACCTACAAGGTCACGTGCGGCGACGGGACCAATCTCGTGCTGCGACGCCCGCCGCTCGGCATGGTGATCGCCACCGCGCATGACATGGGACGGGAGCATCGGATCATCTCCGGCGTCGGCCAGACCGATGTGCCCGTTCCTCGAGCCCTTGGCTTCTGCGAAGACGAGTCCGTCAACGACGCTCCCTTCTACGTGATGAGCTACGTTGAGGGCGAGGTGCTCCACACCGATGAAGCGGCCGAGGAGTACACCACCCCCGAGTTGCGAGCAGCGCTCAGTGAGTCCGTCGTCGATGTGCTTGCCACATTGCACCTCTCCAACCCCGATGACATCGGGCTCGGTGAACTTGGTCGCAAGGAGGCCTACCTCGATCGCCAGTTGAAGCGCTGGGCCACTCAGTGGGAGAAGACGAAGACGCGCGAGCTCGACTCCATGGAGCGAGCCCATGCCGCCCTCGTCGCTCAGAAGCCGGAGCAGCGCTACACCGGCGTCGTCCATGGCGACTACCGCCTCGGCAACATGCTGGCCAACACCACCACGGGCGAAGTCGCCGCCGTGCTCGACTGGGAACTCTGCACGCTCGGAGACGTGCTCGCCGATGTCGGCTACTTGCTCAACAACTGGATCGAGCCAGGCGAGGAGGCGGCTCGGGGCGCCACGGCCTACCCGACCCAGGTCGAGGGATTCTCCACTCGCGAAGAGTTGGTGGCCCGCTACATCGAGAAGACCGGTTTCGAAGTCGAGAACGTCGAGTACTACCAGGCGTTCCAGCACTGGCGCCTCGCAGCCATCGTTGAGGGTGTCCTCGCTCGCTATCTCAAGGGCGTCATGGGCGACGGCGAAGTCGACCTCGACGCGTACCGCGAGCAGGTCGAAGCAATGTCGAATGAGGCGCTGCGCCTGCTCGGCGAGGACTGACCCGCCGCACCGGCCCCACAGACGGTCAGTCGCCGATACGGCCCGAGCCGTAGTCGGTCAAGGTCACGCCAGTGATGTCAGCGAACTCGCTGGACTCGGAGAAGTTGTTCAGCACTTCCCCCCGGCTGTTCTCGCCGCGATAGAGACGATCGGCCCAATACCCGTGACCACCGGCATCTTCGCAACGCCCGAGAGCGTTCCGATACAGCGTCGAGACAAAGTCGAGAACTCGAAGGTCGGAGCCGTACAACTCTTCGACCTCGGCGGCTTGTGAGAAGAACTCGGTGATGTCTTCGATCGGACGACCGTTCGCATATTCGTTCCGCCAGAACTCGAACCCACCAGCGTCCGGTTGGCGACGGAACATCACGCCATAGAGCCGCCAAATACGGGCCGCCGCAGGGTCAGTCTGCACCAGTTCGGCGTACTCACCGCCACCCGAACCAGCGACGCCGTTGGCCGCCACGGCTGAGCACCCGCCTGAGCCTTCCGCCGTGGTCCGCCCGTCGACCAGTTCACCCCAGCCGATGACTTGCATGCGACCGACCATGTCCGCCGGGATCGAGTGCTGAGGACGGTCGGAAGCGCTGCCCGTCGGTGTCATCAGGTGGTCTTGATACGTGTTCTCGTCCCAATGGCTGAGCGACGAGCCGGGTTCGAACGTGCGTGGGTTGTAGAGCCGCCCCGGTTGCCCGTTCCGGTTCGGATGGACGTGCATGAAGAGTGGAAGCGTCTCGATCGCCTCTTCCGGTCCCTCGAAGTCAAGGAGTTGGCCGTAGCCGGGGTCGTTGGCCACCTGCGTGTCGTACAGAAGGTGCGTGTCGTAAAGATCTGGCGGCGAGGCGAATTCGGGTCCGTCCTCTCCCAGACGGGCGCTGGAGGACATCCCGAGTGCGTGGGCGAATTCGTGCAGCACCGTGTCGACCATGTCATACGTTCCGTAGGGGCAGGCGCCAGCGTCGATGGCGGTACACCAGCGGTCCCGCACTCCGTTGTACAGGCGGCTGTTGATGAGCATTCCGGCCTCGGCCAGCGACGGGAACTCATCCTGGCCCGAGTGGTGGTTGATGATGGCGGCCGGCACGTAGGCGTCGGTGCCGAGCTCAGCGGACTGGCGGTAGGAGAAGATGCCGGCTGCACCCAGGATGCCTTCACCAACGTCGCCCCAGTAGAACTCGATGACGACCGGGCCCTGCGGCTGCAACACATCGTTCCACTGCGCCGCGCTCCAATCGACCAGCGCTTTGACGTCGGCCGGGATTCGGCCGTTGCCCTCCATGTACTGGATGTGGATGCCAGGCGTTGTCATGGCCGCCGTGCGATTCGCCCCATTCGCATGGTTGGCGTTGCCGAAGCGCGGATCCTCGATGAGCTCAGCGACCTGCTCGATGGAAAGCGACTGCTCGCTCCCGTTGATGCCATCGACGATGAAGCGTCCAGCACGATCGTCCACGGTCGTAGGCGACCATGTGTCCTCAATCCCATCTTCGGTCTCCCCGGCGGCGACCGGTGACGCGCCCAAGGCTGCAAGTGCGATGAAACCAGCAGAAGCAACCGCACCGAGACGAGACCATCGAGCCATGGAGCACCTTTTCGTGGGAGAAAGACTGAGTGTCGCGAGTGAACCGATGTGCGACATGAGCCAGACAGCCCCTGCCCGTAGAGTCGACTTCTCCATGTCTCAAGCGCTGGAACCACCCGCTCCTCACCTGCCGTTTCTCCGCTGTTCGGATTGGGACGGTAAGTTCGCTCGATGCGTCTCCTCCTGACCAACGACGACGGCATCGATTCGATCGGCCTTCACGTGCTCGCCCGCCGAATGCGAGAGTTCGGTGAGGTCATCATCGTTGCCCCCGACCAGGAGTACTCGGGCGCCGGTGCGGCGATCGGTGCCATCTGGGATATGCGCCCGGAAGTCAGTGAAGGTCACGTCGACGGGATCGACGAGGCGTGGGCGGTGTCAGGCGCTCCGGCGCTCTGCGTCATGTTCGCACGGATGGGTGCATTCGGTCCGGCACCAGATCTCATCGTGAGTGGCATCAATCCGGGGGCCAATGTCGGCCGCTCCGTCTATCACTCGGGCACGATCGGCGCTGCAATCTCCGGCCGAAACGGTGGCATCTCTGGTGTGGCCGTCAGCCAGGCCGTCCACAACTTCGGGGTCGAAGGACAGGCCTGGGAAGAGACCATCAAAGATCTCCATTGGGAGACCGCAGCCGAGGTTGCCGCATCAGCAGTGCAGGCCATGATCGACACGCCACCACCAGCCGGCTCGATTCTGAACGTCAACGTGCCTGACCTTCCCGTCGACGAGCTGACGGAGTGGCGCTGGACCGAGGTGGGTGTCGCCCCGCCAAACGCGATGGTGGGCGCCACGCTCGAGCAGAAGCTCGGTCACAAGGGCCGCTACCACGTGAACATGTCCTACGGCGGCAGCGCCGATCAGCCCGAGGGCACCGACACTCGAGCGATCAAAGACCATGCCGTGTCGCTCACCTGGCTCAGCCGGATCGTGGCCGACGAGCCACACACGCCGAGCGTCGATGCCGCGATGAACTCACTGATCGGATGACCGAGCCCGGTCTCGACGCGCCGCTGGACTCGCCGGAACCGGCGATCCTTCCGGTTCTCGACATCGGCACCACGCTCGACGAGAACGATCAGCCATGGCCCACCGCCGTCGTGGACGTCACTGACCATCCTGAAGTGGCAGACCTCGCTCGGGTGCACGCCGTCGAGGGCATCGGCGACATCGCCACCGAAGCGCTCGTTGTACCCCTCGACGAGGGCCATCTC
Source organism: uncultured Acidimicrobiales bacterium (assembly GCA_937997485.1). Classification (GTDB taxonomy): domain Bacteria; phylum Actinomycetota; class Acidimicrobiia; order Acidimicrobiales; family SZUA-35; genus SZUA-35. Next base: position 18,519 of record CALKTH010000001.1, read on the forward strand.
TTCCTCCTCGGGATTCGGGTGACCAGCCCAGTGTTTTGCGCCTTTGCGCTGAGCTTCGCCTTACCTGATCAACTCCGGGTGCTGTTGGAAGCAGCCGAGGCCGGACACCTTCTGATCGCTACCACGGACCCAGAAGCGGCGGCCGACGAGCAGCCCCTCTGGCTCGCCATCGATCTCGATCGCGATCAACTACGGCTCCAGCTTCCCGACTGAGCTCGTCGACTGGGCTCGTCCCGCTCAGTTGACCGTGGGCGGCGTCGCGCTGCCGATCACCTCGTCGTCATTGCAGAAGTTGTTGTCGTTGCGTCGGGCCTCGCTCAGGTTCTCGCAGCCAACAGTGTCGGCATGCCAGAAGTCGCGGCACCAGTTCCGACCTTGTTCCACGGTGATGTCGGGCACCCGCTCGAAACGCTCGGCGCAGCCCTCCACGAAGCGGCTCTCCTGGGTGTAGTTGATGGTGTACAAGCCGGCGGCAGCGAGGACGAGCGCGCCGATGAGAAAGAAGCGAAGCAGCGGAAGATCTGCCATCGAATCGGGCACTTCTGTCCTGGTATCAGACACAACGGAGTTATCGACGAGGCGGTGTGTGCGTCTTGATTCTGTGAGCAATGTTGCCCGCAGCCGTGGTGGCACACCGCAATGTCCAGCCGACGATCACTCGCGCTAGTCTCCCCGAAGGCCTTACCACATCGTGGGAGAGAGTCGGCTCGACCGGCTCGCCGAAGGAGCAACCGCCCCGGAAACTCTCAGGCACCCGTACTGCGATGTGTTGGCCGCTCTGGAGAGCGTCGCTGCTTGCAGTGGCCACCGAAGGGGAAAGAGGCCAGCCGGTCTTCAATCTCTCAGGTTCCGTGACAGAGGGGGCACCCACTCATTCGATGATCGAAGCTGAGGTGCCATGTCCGAAAACGCCGAACCGTCACGCACACCGCTCTACGACCTCCACGTGGAGCTGGGCGGCCGCCTGGTCGACTTCGCCGGTTGGGAACTACCCATCCAGTACGAAGGCGTCATCGCCGAGCACACCCAGACCCGCATCTCGGCAGGGCTCTTCGATGTCAGCCACATGGGAGTGGTGGAGATCCGTGGTGAGAACCCAGGTGCCTCGCTCGAACGGCTGACGCCGGCTGGTATCTCAACGCTCGCCGAGGGGCGTCAGCGTTACGGCCTCCTCATGAACGATGACGGCGGCATCGTGGATGACTTCATGGTCGCGAACTGGGGCGACCACCTCACGATCGTGGTCAACGCATCCCGGGCCGAGGTGGACATCCCGATCCTCGTGGCTGGTCTCCCCGACTGCGAGGTGACAATGCGGCCCGACGTATCGCTTCTCGCATTGCAAGGCCCCGCCGTTGCGGCCGTAGTCGAGCGCTTGGCGCCCGAGTTGGCCGGCAGCGTGTTCCTTGACGTTCGCAGCGCATCGATCGGCGGTATCGCTGTTGACGCCTCCCGCTCTGGCTACACGGGTGAGGACGGATTCGAGCTCGCTGTTGCTGCCAGCGACGCCGAGGCGCTCGCTCGGTTGCTTCTGGCTGAACCCGAAGTGGCGCCTGCTGGGCTTGGCGCTCGCGACACGCTTCGGCTCGAAGCAGGTCTGCATCTCTACGGGAACGACCTCGACGAAACAATTTCGCCGCTCGAAGCAGGCCTGCGCTGGAGCGTGCCGAAGCGTCGCCGCGAAGCGCTCGACTTCCCCGGCGGTGACCGCTTCGGCCGAGAAGAGGCAGAAGGCGTGAGCCGAGTTCGAATCGGTCTGCGACCCGAGGGCAAGCGCCCGGTGCGAGAACACACTGACCTTCGTTCGTCGAACGGCGACGACGCTGGGACGGTGACCTCTGGTGGCTACGGCCCGACCGTCGAACATCCCATTGCCATGGCGCTCGTGCCACCGGCGCTCGCCGACATCGGCACCACCCTCGTCGCAGATGTCCGCGGCAAGGACGTGCCCTGCACCGTTGTTGATCTGCCCTTCGCCCCTCACAACTACGTCCGGAGCTGACTCGTGACCACCTCACCTTCCAACCCCGCCTCCACCCAGGACACCCACGTGTTCGCCGATCGTCACATCTCCCTCACCGACGACGATCGGGCGAAGATGCTTGCCGGTCTCGGCTACGCATCGGCCAGCGATCTGCTCGAAGCCGCCGTTCCGGACGACATCATCATGGGCCGAGCGCTCGAGCTGCCCGCCGCACAAACCGAGACCGAAGCGCTGGCGTCAATCCAAGCATTGGCCGAGCAGAACCAGGTGTTCACGTCGCTGATCGGCATGGGTTGGAACGACTGCATCACCCCGCCGGTGATTCGTCGCAACATGATCGAGAACCCGGCCTGGTACACCGCGTATACGCCGTATCAGCCGGAGATCAGCCAAGGCAGACTTGAGATGCTGCTCGTCTTCCAAACGATGATCGCCGACCTCACCGGCTGCGAGCTGGCGAATGCGTCCATGCTCGACGAGGCCACGGCGGCCGCCGAAGCCATGACCATGCTGCGTCGGGCCGACAAGACCAAGCGCACTGGTTTCTTCGTCGACGCCGACTGTCATCCCCAAACCATCGCCGTCGTCGCCACCCGAGCCGAGCCGCTTGGAATCGAGATCAGCATCGGCAATCCCGAGACGGACCTCGTTCCTGACGAGGTCTATGGGGCGCTTCTTTGCACGCCCGGATCCTCCGGCCGCCTCCTCGACGTGGGCCCGATCATTGAGCGCCTTCACGAGGCCAAAGCTGGCGTGGCGGTCACCACCGACCTACTGGCGTGCACGCTGATGACTCCTCCGGGAGAGCTGGGCGCAGACGTGGTGGTGGGTTCGGCTCAGCGCTTCGGTGTGCCGATGGGCTTCGGTGGCCCGCATGCCGGCTTCATTGCGACCCGAGAGAAGATGGCTCGGTCGTTGCCGGGGCGCCTCGTCGGCGTTTCGGTCGACTCGGACGGGCGCCCGGCCTATCGCCTTGCGCTGCAGACCCGAGAGCAGCACATCCGCCGAGACAAGGCGACGTCGAACATCTGCACTGCACAGGCCCTGCTCGCCAACGTGGCCGGTGCCTACGCCTGCTGGCACGGACCCGAGGGCCTCACCCAGATCGCCCGGCAGGTCTTCGGCTTCGCCGATCACCTGGCTCGTGCCCTGCGCGACGCTGGCATCACCGTGATCAACGAGACCTACACCGACACCCTCACCGTGCGCGTGCCCGGGCGGGCCGGTGCCGTAGTTGCCGATGCAGCAGCGGCCGGTATGAACCTGCGTCATGTCGACGCCGACCACGTCGGCATCAGCTTCGACGAGACCACAACGGCCGACGTGGTGGCCAGCGTCGCCGGCGTCTTCGGATTGGACGCCATCGCCATCGGCGACGTGGACGCATCCGCGCTTGCCGAGCGCATCGCATCACCTCGGACCTCACCGTTTATGACCGACCAGCGCTTCCATCGGTACCGGAGCGAGCACGAGATGTTGCGCTGGCTCCGCCGGTTGGCCGACCGCGATCTCGCGCTCGACCGCACGATGATCCCGCTTGGCTCGTGCACCATGAAGTTGAATGCGACGGCCGAGATGGAGCCCATCACGTGGCCCGAGTTCGCCGGTATTCACCCGTTCGCCCCAGCCGAGCAGACCGGCGGCTACCGCCAGCTCATCACCGAGCTAGAGGACACGCTGGCCGAGATCACCGGCTACAACCGAGTCTCACTCCAGCCGAACGCTGGCAGCCAGGGCGAGTACGCCGGGCTACTCGCCATTCGCGGCTACCACCACAGCCGCGGTGACATGGATCGAGACGTGTGCCTGATCCCCTCCTCGGCCCATGGCACCAACGCCGCCAGCGCGGTGCTCGCTGGCATGCGAGTCGTGGTTGTTGCCTGCAACGAGCGCGGCGATGTGGACGTAGCTGACCTCGAGGCCAAGATCGCCGAGCACGGACCGCAGCTGGCGGCGCTCATGATCACGTACCCCTCGACGCACGGTGTGTACGAAGACACCGTCGTGCGGATCTGCGAGTTGGTGCACGAGGCCGGCGGCCAGGTCTACACCGACGGTGCCAACCTCAACGCCCTCGTCGGCGTCGCTCAGCCTGGGAAGTTCGGTTCCGATGTCAGCCACCTGAACCTACACAAGACCTTCTGCATCCCCCACGGCGGTGGCGGTCCCGGCGTTGGACCGATCGGGGTGGGGGAGCATCTTGCTCCCTTCCTGCCCGGACATCCTGTGATCACCGACGCCGGACCCGAAGGCATCGGCCCGGTCTCCGCTGCGCCGTGGGGCAGTGCGGGAATCCTGCCGATCTCGTGGATGTACATCCAGATGATGGGCCCGGACGGGTTGCGTCGCGCCACCGAGGGCGCCGTCCTCGCTGCTAACTACGTGGCGTCCCGTCTGCGGGAGCACTACCCGATCCTCTACACGGGTCCCGACGGGCTCGTGGCCCACGAGTGCATCATCGACGTGCGAGGCATCAGTGAAGAGACCAACGTCTCGGTCGATGACATTGCGAAGCGCCTCGCCGACTGTGGCTTCCACGCTCCGACGATGAGCTTCCCCGTTGCCGGCACGCTCATGATCGAGCCCACCGAGAGCGAAAGCCTGGCCGAGCTCGATCGGTTCTGCGAGGCGATGATCCTCATCAAGACCGAGATTGACCAGGTCGGTCGGGGTGAGGTGGCGATCGAGGACAGCCCGCTTCGGCACGCTCCGCACACCGCGGACGAAGTCACGACCGACGAGTGGGATCGTTCCTACTCACGCCAGACCGCAGCGTTCCCTCTGCCCGGGATGAAGGCCGACAAGTACTTCCCACCCGTCGGTCGAATCGACAACGCCTTCGGCGACCGCAACCTCGCCTGCTCCTGCCCGCCGCTCACCGCCTACGAGTAAGGCGGCTTGCTCAGTCGCTTGGTAGGTCTGGAGTGCGGACCCGGTTGGGATCGCGTGGGCTCATGAGCCCCACGGCGTTTCCGTCTGGGTCGGTGACCACGGCGTACCGGCATCCGAAGAAGGCGTCGTAGGGAGGTTGCTGCGCCTGATACCCAGCAGCCACGAGGCGGGCGAAGAGATCATCAACGCCAGATCGGGTCGACAGGCGAAACCCGATCACGACGCCATGCTGATCCGGCGCCCAGCCTTCGTTCCAGGTCGCAGCGAACGTCGAGCTGTCAAGGTCGAAGTCCAGACCAGGCGCTGGCGTGGTGTTGCGGTGATGGGCTTGCCAAGCGGGCGGGCCCTGGGAGAGGTCCATGCCCAGGTGCTCGTAGAACCTGGCCATCTCGTCCATGTTCTTCACAACAAGGTTCAGTTGATCAAGGACCGGTCGGTCTTCCATCTCGTCTGCCAATCCGTCGATTTCACCCGGTGGGACAACGGTAGGACACCAGCGAGGGCCGCTACTGGACGGAGCGGAAGGCTCTCGACAGCAGCGGGCTCGACGCTCGCACATTGGACGGACGAACGACCGTTTCGACGGTGCGTGTCCATTCGAAGCGAGGATCTTCGGGCGGACGAACGTCGTGGACGACACGCTCCTGAGCAGCACGCTCCTGGAGCGGGCGGTCAGCGGCCGCGTCCCAGATCACCTGCTGGTGAATGGGCGGGGTGCTGCGCTGGTCGGTCAGTGTCCAACCCATCGGGGCGGTGCGGGTGCGGGCGTGGCCGCGGCACACGGGGATCCCGAAGGTGCGCTCGGTCAGATCGATCAGGATCACACGGGATCCCTCGGCGTCGAACTGGACGCTTGCCTCCGCTGACTCTCCGCATTCCATCCGAGCACACAGAAGACTCATGAACGTCAAGGCTAGAACTCGCCCTCAACGCACCGGCGGATCCCCCGCCTCCGAAGCGGATGGGGCTTCCGGTCGTGAAGCGGCCATCATGGAGGGATGGATGCTGCTGTCACTCCCCTGCTTCGCACCTTGGCGGCCACCGACGATTCGGCCACGCTGATCCGGACCATCTCCCTGTCTGGCTTCGGTTTGCGAGACGCGGCGGACGGTGCGGTGATCGCGCTGTCCGGCGATGGGCCACAGTTTGCGGGTCGGGTGCTGGGCGGCATGGCCGACGCTGAACTCACATCACTCGCAGCCAACAACGAAGGTCGGCATCGCCAGCGAATCACCATCACGGATCGAGACGCGGATGCGGCAGGCATGGTGTGTGGCGGGGCGGCGCACTTCCTGTTCACGCCCGTGGCCGATCTTCCGGAATCGCTGGCGACGCACCTTGCTCAAGCTGCCCCGCTTGCCCTCGTCGCTCGGGCGGACGGCACGGGGGCTGACCTCCTGGTCACCCGCAAGGCGATCGATGGTTCGCTCGGCTCAGCCGCACTCGATGAAGCGCTGGCCACGCTGGCTCGCGAGGAACTGCAGGCAGGGAGCACCTCGAACACGGTGCACACCGTCGACGAGGTCGAGTATTTGATCTCCGCTGTCGTTCCGGCCACACGCCTCCTCATCGTCGGGTCAGGCCCGATGGCCGATGCCATCGCTGCCCAGGGCGAGCTCCTCGGTTGGACCTGCGCCATCGACGAGGCGGTGGATGGCGGCCTTGCCTTCCTCTCCGAGGCGGGGCCGGCCGACGCCCTCGCGATCTTGAGCCACGACGCCGACGTTGACGTCCCACTGCTCGACGCCGCCCTTCGGTCCGACATCGGCTACATCGGCGGTATGGGTTCACGAGGAACCCAGAGCCGACGCCGGACCTCTCTCACCAGCATGAACTGGACCGAGGCTGAGCTCGAGCGCATCCACGGACCGATTGGGCTGGATCTTGGAAGCCGCACACCCTCCGAAACGGCAGTGGCGATAGCGGCGGAGTTTCTGGCCAACCGCTCGGGTCGGGCCCCAGGCAAACTCACCGATGCTGCCGGACCGATCAACGGCTGAAGAGACTGGCCTCGTTACGCTCATCGCCGATGTCCGAACTTCCTCGCATGACGCCCTACGGCGCGCCCTACACCGCTCCTGCGGATGCGGCGGGCAAGGCGAAGGCTGGCGTCATCGCCGGCATCCGGGCGTTTGGGTCCGCCACAGCTTCGCTGCGCATGGATCCGGACTACCTGGTCATCGGCACAAAGCGGGGTGGCACCACGTCGATGGCCCGCTGGCTCCTCGAACATCCCGACGTGCGACCGCTCTTCCCGGCGCGGGAGACGCGGAAGGGCACCTACTTCTTCGACGTGAACTACGGCCGGGGTCACGCCTGGTACCGATCGCACTTTCCCACTCGGATTGGGCACCAACTCACGAGTCGGAACAAGGAGCGGGCCCCGCTGATCGGCGACGCCACGCCCTACTACCTGCACCACCCCGAGGCACCCGGCCGAGCTGCACAACTGGTGCCGAACGCAAAGGTGATTGCCCTGCTCCGAGATCCGATCGACCGGGCCTACGGACATTGGGCCGAGCGCACCCGCAACGGCGTCGAGACGCTCTCGTTCGCCGACGCGTTGGCGGCCGAGGCTGAGCGCCTGGTCGATCCCGACCCGGCCCGAGCAGCGTTTGCCCACCAGCACTGGTCCTACCTCGATCAAGGCAAGTACGTCGATGGTGTTCGTCGTTGGATGAGTGCGTTCCCGGCCGACCAACTCTTGATCCTGAAGAGCGAGGATCTCTACGCCGAGCCCGCTGTTGTCTTCGGGCAGACGTTGGACTTTCTCGGCCTCCCGCCGTTCGAACCAGCGGCGTTTGCAGCGTGGAACAAGAAGGACAAGGAGCCCATCGCTCCCGAGCAACGAGCCTGGCTCACCGAGCAACTGGCTCCATCGATCACCGAACTGGAAGAGCTGCTACAGCGCAAGATGGGATGGAACGGCGCCTGATGACCGAGACCACAGATGGGCGACAACCGCAACCGGTGCTCTTCATCGGCGGCCTTGGTCGGTCCGGCAGCACGCTCATCGAGAAACTGCTGAACGAGTTCGATCAAACCTTCAGCGTGGGGGAAACCGTGCACCTGTGGGAGCGCGGTGTGCGGGACCACGAGCGGTGCGGTTGTGGCGAAGCATTCGTCGATTGTCCGCAGTGGTCCGCGGTTGGCCGGCTGGCCTTCGACGGGTGGAAGAACGTCGACACCGACCGCATGATCGATCTCCGGTGGGCTGTCGATCGCAGCCGCCGTCTGCCCCAGATCTTCAACGCGCTGCGAACGGGCAAGCCAAGCGCGGAGATGCTCGAGTACCTCGAGGGCATGAGCCCGGTGCTACTGGCCGCAGCCCAGGCTCAGGCGGAACGCATTGGCCGAAAGCGTCACGAGATCACCCTGCTCGATTCCTCGAAGCATCTGTCGACCGCAGCGCTGCTCGCTCTCGACCCCCTGCTCGACGTTCGGGTGCTGCACCTCGTGCGAGACCCTCGAGGCGTTGCGTACTCCTGGACCAAAGTGGTTGATCGCCCCGAGACCGACGGTGAAACCATGCCGCAGTACTCACCGAGCCGAACGGCGATGCGCTGGGTGACCGACAATCTCGGGTTCGAAGCGCTCGCGAGGGTCGGTGTGCCAGTGAAGACCGTTCGTTACGAAGACGTTCTGGCCGACCCGACGGGCGAGATGACGGCCATAGCCAAGTTCGCAGGAATCAACACCAGCGACGGCATCCCGTTCATCGATGGATCGACTGCTCGTATCAAGACGCCGATGCACTCGGTCGCGGGCAATCCGATGCGGTTCCAGCGCGGTGGCGACGGTGACGAGCGGGGTCAAGAGATGACGCTGGCCCTCGACGACGCCTGGCGAGACAAGCTCTCGACCAAAGACCGTCGAGTCGTCACCGCTGTGACCGGGCCCATCCTCGCCCGCTACGGCTACCTCCGCGGCCGCTGACGCCCTCGTGGCACCGTTAGTTGTCGCCCTGCCGTCACTTAACGGGGCCACCGGAACCAGAGAGCGCGCGTGGCACCGTTAGTTGTCGCTCCGCCGTCACTTAACGGTGCCACGGGGCGGTGGGGCTAGGGCTTGGGGAGGACGACTTTGCCGTTTTCGGTAGGGACGCCTTCGGCGGCGAGGAGGGCGGCGTGTCGCTTGGGATCGTGCGGGATCAGTCGGCCGTTGGCGGCAACGATACGCCACCAGGGAAGATCCTCGATGCGACGGAGCACGCCGCCCACACCACGAGCGGCGCCGGGGTAGCCAGCCTCAGCTGCGACCTCGCCGTAGCTCATCACATCGCCCGGCTCGGTATCGAGAATGACGCTGACGACGGCCGACTCGAAGTCAGTGAGGCCTTCGTGCGCTTCGGACATCAGGCCGCGTCCGGCCCATTCTCGGACCACCAGGCGTCGAGGCGAGTCTCGAGCTCGTCGGTGGGCAGATCGCCCTCGTCCTTCTTGATGCTCAGCAGGAACTTCAGCGCCTGCCCGATGGCCGGTCCGCCCGACACGCCGTAGCGCTCCATCACGGCACGGCCGTCGAGTTGAGGGCGCACCGCCTTCTCCGCTTCTTCTCGGGCGAGATCGACGATCCGAGTTTCGAGCTCGTCGATGAGTCGATGCAGCTTCTGTTCCTTGGCCCGATTGCGGGTGGTGCAGTCGGAACGGACGAGTTGATTGAGTAGACCCAACAGCGGGCCAGCCTCTCGGGCGTATCGGCGAACAGCAGCGTCGGACCAACCGTCGCCGTAGCCCTTGAAGCGGCCGGAGAGGCGCACCAGCTCGGCCACGTCCTTCACCATCGGCACGTCGTACTCCAATGCCCGAAGCCGCTTCTTGGTCATCTTCGCACCAACGGCTTCGTGGTGGCGGAACGTCACGCCGCCGTGCTCGAACGACCGGGTGGCTGGCTTCCCGATGTCGTGGAACAACGCTGCCATGCGCAACGTCAAGTCTGGCGCAGTCTTGGAGACCACGGCGATGGTGTGCGCCAACACATCTTTGTGACGATGGATTGGATCCTGCTCGAGCCGCAAGGCTGGCAGTTCCGGGACGATGCGGCCAGCGACTCCCGAGTCGCAGAGCTCCCACAGGCCCTCGGTTGGATCAGGCGCGAGCAGCACCGTGTCGAGGCGCTCTCGGGCCTGATCAGGAGGGAGGAGGTCGGTCACCCGTTCAGAACTATCAACTGGACGGCGGATTGACCACCGAAATCGGCCCGTCAGAACGAACCACGACTTTCCGGTCTCCCCGATCCGTCGTTCTGGCGTCAATCAACGGTTCACCGGCTGATGTTTGGGCATCGATCTGAATTCGTCGGACAGGGAGCTCGATGAGGACCTCTTCCTCGCTGCCTCGGACGGTCAATGCCGTCGGCAACGTGGCGAACTCGAGATCGACCACCCCAGCGATGCTGGCCACCTCAATGTCGTCGGCATCCAGTCCGCTGCCGATGACATCGCCCTGAGTCACGACGCGCGCTGAACCATCGACCGGGCCGAGCACCACTCCCCCGTCCCCCGAAAAGATGGAGAGTTCTCCAACGAACCCATCAACCTGCACCGGTCCGTTCGGTGCCACAACCAGCACGGCGATCCCGTCCGGAACCACGACTTCAATGCGGGACCGGCACGGCATGCGGGTCTCGCAGCGGACACGAACGACCATCTCCGAGCCATCAACGTCAGACTCCACTGATGGGCCAGAGACAAGGAAGCTGTCCACATGCAGCACCTGTGGCCCATCGGAGATCACCCCGTTCTCGTCGAAGAGTGGGTCGTCCAGGGACTGTCGCTCGAAACGGGAGATGCGAACCGGACCGGCATCGTTCACCACCGTCAAACGTGTGATCACCGAACCGGTCTCGCTGACCAGGTCGAGCGAGCCGACCCGACTTCGGTCAGCGAGCGAGCTGAAGGCAACAAAGGCAGCAAGAAGAACAAGCAGTGCCACGCCGCGTCGACGCCAAGTCAGGGCTCGGTCCGACGTAGGGGCGCGCGCCTCTCGACCCGCGGCCGAAGACGCAGATCGCCCCGACGAGTTCGAGCGGGCCTTCTTGCGAGCGCTCGGGCGTGATCCGGTCGGCGTGGTCACCGGATGAACTCGACCTCACCGATCATGTCTCGGCTCGATGTGCCGACCTGCAGTCGGTACGCCCCGGCAGGATGGATCCACCCCTCATCGCCCCACACGCGCAGCGCTCGATCGTCGAGCGTGAGATCCACCGCGACTTCCTCACCCGGCCCAACGTCCACGGCGGCGAAGCCGGCGAGGACTTTCATCGGCCGACCTGGAACGCTCTCGACCGACTCGGCATAGAGCTGGAGCACGCAGCGGCCGGAACGTTCCGACACGTTGCTTACCGGCACGGAGACGACGGGCGGAGAGCCAGCAACAGCGGCAGAGATCTCCGGCACACCGAAGTTGAAGCTGGCGTAGGAGAGACCCGCACCGAACGGCACGCGCGGCTCGGTTCCCTGCGTGTCGTACCACCGGTGTCCGACGAGCACGCCCTCGCCATAGTGCAGCGTGTCTCCCTCGCCCGGGACAAAACCGTGCGTCGGCGCATCGGCCAGATCCCTGGGGAACGTGACCGGCAGTCGGCCGCCGGGATCAGCCGAGCCCGTGAGCACATCAGCCAATGCCGACCCGAATTCTTGCCCGGGGTACCACGTGAAGAGTGTGGCCGGGACGTCATCGAGCCAGGGCAGATCGACCGGACCACCGGCGTTCACACACACGACCGTTCGAGGATTGGCCGCCGCCACTCGGCGAATCAGTTCGTCTTGACGACCGGGAAGGCCGAACAGGGGCCGATCATGGCTCTCCGTTTCCCAGTCGGCGTTCAGCCCGACAACGAGCACCGCGGCGTCCGCCTTCGTCGCCGCGTCAACTGCGGCATCCAACATGGCGTCTTCATCAACCGGGGCAAGCCAGCCGACTCGTACGCCAACCAGAAGGTGTCCAAGCTCGGTGGCCCATTCGACGACGACCTCCGCCGGACCCTCTTCCAGCTCGACCGATCCCACGACCTCGCTCGAGGCCATCTGGAAGAAGCCATCGCCCGACGCCTTCTCGGTCCAGTTGTCGACGACAAGCTCGCCGTTGATCATGATCCGGCTGCGACCCACGGCGAAGCAACCGAACTGATGGGTGCCGGCGGCGGTGATCTGGAGCGTGCCCGTCCACCGACGAGACCAGATGAGGGGGTCGTCTGCTTCGTTCACCTCGTTGTGCGCCATTCCGCTCAATCGCCCGGTGCGGCGATCGACGATGGGCGCGCCCTCCAACTCGGTGTTCCCGAAGATCTCGAGCCGGAGCGGCGGCTGCCCCTCGTTGGCTTCCCACGCTTCGATGGGAATGAGCGGGAGGTATCGATGGGCGAGAACACCGGGAGCGTGCGTGACCTCAGCGAATAACTCCTCCAAGCCTTCGAGCGGTGTGATCACGTCATGCGCCGGCAGTTCAGCCGAACCACCGCCTTGGATCACACCCGGATCGGCGTTCGGACCGATGACCGCCACGTGCTGAATCTGCGCCGGATCGAGCGGTAGAGCCGGGATGGATACACCGTCGCGTCCGGCCACCTCAGCGTTGCGAATCAGCACCATGCCCGAGGTGGCAGCCCGCCGAGTGAGCGAGCGCTCGTGATCGAGATCCACGCTCTGCTCTGCGGCTTCTTCCATGACAGAGCTGAGCGGCATTTCTTCGGTGGCGAGGGTCAGGCGCCCCGAGCGCACTGCCAACTCGAGCACGCGGCGCACGCGAAGATCGACGTCGTCCTCCGCCAACTCGCCCGAGGCGAGGGCGGCCAGCGTTGCATCACCCAACGCTCGGGGCGGCCCGGGCATCTCGAGATCGAGGCCGGCAGCAATCGGCCGGGCAGGGTGGTGGGTGGCGCCCCAATCGGACATCACGACCCCGTCAAACCCCCACTCATCGCGAAGCAGCTCGGTGAGCAGCCAGTGATGTTCGGTGCAGTGCTGCCCGTTGAGTTTGGGGTAGCTGGCCATTAGGGACCAGACGCCGGCTTCGACCACCGCTTCGAAGGGAGCGAGGTAGACCTCTCGGAGCGTCCGCTCGTCGACTTCGGAGGAGACCGTCATGCGGCGATACTCGACGTCGTTCGCGACGAAGTGTTTCGCACACGCCCCAACACCCTCCTCAGACTGCACACCCTCCACGTAGGCCACGGCCATGGCCGACGTCAGGGTCGGATCCTCACCGAAGCTCTCGAAGTTGCGGCCACCCAGGGGGTGGCGGGCGATGTTGATCGTCGGGGCGAGCAGCACGTGTGCGCCCTTACGCGCAGTCTCTCGCCCGAGCAGCTGCCCGATCTTGGCGACGAGACCGACGTCGAACGATGCCCCGAGCGCGATGGACGCCGGAACACACACCGCCCGAGCGCCCGTGGTGCTGTCGCCTCGGACGCCGTTCGGCCCGTCGCTCACCTTGATGGCCGGAACGGCGAGGCGGTCAATCGGCGCTGTCCGCCACGTGTCACTGCCGGAGAGCAGCGACACCTTTTCCTCAAGCGTGAGCTCATTGAGCAGGCTGTCGATCGAAGTCGTCACGTGGCACCCCCGTCAGGTCGCAAGGCCGACAGTGTGCCTCACGCGGCAAGTCCACGACCACGCAGGGAACAACCGTTCTCGTTCGTCTCGTTGCGCTGGGAGCGCTGGAGGCGTACTCAGATGGTGAGGAGCACGAAGGCGAGGAGGTGCACCACGCCGAGGTTGGCCGCCTGACGAGCGGTGAGAGCGTCGCCACCGACCGAAACGAGCGCTGATCCAACGAAGAGCAGGGCGCCGAGTCCAACGGCCAGAACCATGCCTCCAAAGAGAGCCGCAAGGGCGACCATCGCGGTGATGAACACCAGTGTGATCAGCGTGCCGCCAGATAGCTCACCAGTTCGACGACGCGATGCGTGGTCAACCGAAGTTGAACGCCCAGTGGAGATACCGCCGAAAACTGTTGCCGCCATGGCTGAAAAACCCTTCTGATCTGCCCGGACCTCACCATCGCAGGCGGGGCGAGTCCGTGTCACGGGCCGTCACAGAGTTGTCCCCCTGCGGATCAGATTCGTCACTCTTCTGACACGGTTGGAACGGTTCCGACACTCAAAAAGGCCATGACCTGGCCAGAACACGTCATCTCCGCGACCAACATCGTTGCTCAACCGTCTTTCTTGTCAGTCGCCCAACGACCGTTGCTGGAAAGGACGAGTCATGAACAAGTTCATTGGTGGAGCCCTTGCGGGAATCCTCATCATCGGAGGTTTCATGCTCTGGCTCGGTGTTGCTTCCCTGACCTGGCCGTGGCGCGTGATCCCCGATTTCACCGAGGTTGCCGTCGAGTTCGAGCTGCCCGAGGAAGCACGCATCACCAGCGTGCAGCCGATCGCCCTCGACTGCCGCGCCCGCATTCATGCCGTCGTCCCCGTTGAGGGAAGCCGAGAGCACAAGGCTTTCGGACAGACCTACCGAACCGACTCTGTTTCGATGACTGCCTATGGCGATGTCGACACCTGCGTTGAGGGCACCTCCGCCCAGGTCGTGCACAAGCGCGATGGCTCGACCGAAGTGATCATCCCAGGCGAATCCATCCTCTTCGTTCGGCCCCGGGTCGACACCGTGGCGACGGCGGGCACCGTTGAAGAGAACAAGGGCTACCTCGGCCGTGTCACCGACGTGGCGCCGTGGGTTGACACCGATCTTGGACTCACCCCGCTGGCCTACGCCTACGCCCAGAACGTGATTGGCAGCAGCCAGTGCATGGAAGCCGCCTACGAAGTCACCGAGCAGATCTTGATCGATGCCTACACCGAGCAGTTCGTGGAGAAGGGCGCCAATCCCGACGATCTCACCGTGCGTATCGACGGCCGCCCATTCTTCCCCTCTCCCCCGGCGGTGGACCTCGGTGATCTGGAGATGGACGTGGCCGAGAGCAGCATCGCCTGCGAAGTCAGCGACGAGCTCGGCGGCGTGACACTCCTGCAATAGCTCTCGTGTTGCCCCGGCCCGGCACTCGCTGCCGGTCGGGCAGCCCGCTCCCTCAGCGAGAGGGCCGGCGGGCTGGAGTCCTCAGCTAGCCATTGAATCCCTGGCCCGCCGTAGCCTGTGAGCGTGGCGTATCAGGACATTGCCCAGCGGCTCGATGCGGGGAAGACGGTCATCCTTGATGGCGGAACTGGCACCGAGCTCGAACGGCGCGGTGCCTCAATGAACCCCGAGGCGTGGTGCGGTGCGGCCACTCTCGAGAACGAGGATCTCCTCGAGACCATCCACCGGGACTACATCGCGGCCGGTGCTCAGGTCATCACGGCGAACACCTACGCCTCATCTCGCCTCATGCTCAGCGGGGCCGGCCTCGCCGACAAGGTGGACGAGATCAATCGAGCTGCCGTGCGCATCGCTCATCGAGCAAGGGAAGCAAGCAAGGCCGAGGGGATCGCCGTGGCTGGTTCGCTCTCGCACATGGTTCCGATCGTGGCCGGAGCTCGCTATGCAGACCGCTCCCGGAACCCGTCGGGCGAGCAGCTCACCGATGCGTTCAACGAGCTGGCGCAGATCCACAAGGACGAGGGCTGCGATCTCATCATCCTCGAGATGATGTTCCATCCCGAGCGCATGCCGCTGGCCATCGAGGCGGCAACCGCCACCGGTCTCCCGGTGTGGTGTGGCATGTCAGCTCGACGATCCAACGACGGAGCTGTGGTGAGCTTCACCGACGAGTCGGACATTCCGTTCGCCGAGGTTGTGGCCATGACGCAGGGGGCAGACCTGGCAGCCGCCGGGATCATGCATACGCCGTCGAACATCGTGGCCGAGGCCATCGACATCATTCGAGAGGGTTTCGACGGGCCCCTCATGGCCTACCCGGACTCCGGCTACTTCGCGATGCCGGAATGGAAGTTCGAAGACATCATCCCTCCAGCAGAGCTCCACGAGTTTGCCTGCGGCTGGGAAGCACAGGGCGTGCAGATCTTCGGCGGATGCTGCGGGCTTTCACCCGAACATGTCGGAGCCTTGACCGCGCTCGCCTAGCGCAGCGAACAATCTGGTTCGGAGCGAGCCAGGTCCTCGGACCCCAGTAGGTCAGCCCTCGAGGACGGTGCCCGGCTCGAAGGTGATGTCGGGAATCGTGGGCGCCGCTGTTGTGGGCGCTGCGGTGGTGGGAGCCGCCGTTGTGGGGGCCGCCGTTGTGGGCCGACGTGTGGTGACGGGTCGGCGAGTGGTCACCGGCCGACGCGTGGTCGGGGCTGCCGTGGTGGGCGCTGCGGTGGTGGGCGCTGCTGTAGTCACCGTGGTGGCTTCGGTTGACCCGGTCGTGGCCAGGGTGGTGTCTGAGTCTGCGGGCTGGATGGTCGACGTGGTCGGGCGGGTTGTGGGTGCGGCGGAGGTCGTTGACCGAAAAGTGCTGGTGGTCGACTCGTCAGCGACGGCCCGAGTGTTGATCGGAACGACGACGTCGGCCCGCGACGAAGAGGAGTCCGCGCCCCGAAGCTGGAACGCGGTGATCACTGCGAGGTTGGCGGCCACGATGGCCGCCAACGCGAAGATGAAGCCCGACTTCGATGCTCCGCGTTCGTTCAGTCGGCTGCCTGCTCGTCGGCCACGCAGGAGCTGCGTCTCCGATATTTCGCCCATGCAGGCGTGACTGCGTTCGATCGTGCCCACGTCACATCCACCACGTTGTGGCTGACCGACCGCTCGATCAGCACCCATACCTTCCACACTGGACGAAGAATGTCAGAACGGAACAGAGACGATTCGCCTACCGTCCGTGCCGTGCAGTCTCCAGATTCCAGTGGCCATCTGCGCTTGGGGCATGGTAGCCACTCCGTCTCTGTTCCGGTGGGAGAGCTGGTGTGGCGCTACTCAGCTTCGGGCGGTCCCGGCGGTCAACACGCCAACACCTCCAATACCCGCGTCGAACTCGTCTTCGAGATCGAGTCGTCACCAACGCTTCCTGATGGCATCAAAGCTCGTCTGACTGCGGTACATGGGCCGCGGATTCGCGTCGTCGTCGACACTCATCGCTCACAACTCCGCAACCGAACCGAGGCGATGGAGCGACTTTCCGATCGCGTTGCAACTTCGTTGACACCCCAGCCAAAGCGTCGAAAGACGAAACCAAGCCGCGGATCCAAGGAGCGTCGACTGAAGGCGAAGCGAGCCCAGAGCGAGAAGAAGGCTGGACGTCGACGCAGCTTCGACGACTGAGCAATACTGACCGAATGACCGAGCAGACACCGCCACCCGTGATCAAGGCGTGGGACATGGTCGCCGCCGCAAAGGCCGAGATCGACAATCTGACCGTCGATGAGACTGATGCGGAACGGCAAGCAGGATCGACCGTGATTGTCGACATCCGAGACTTTCGCGAGGTGTACCAGACCGGCAAGGTTCCCGGAGCCGTGCACGCGCCCCGAGGGATGCTCGAATTCTGGATCGACCCCGAGAGCGAGTACTACCGGAAGGTGTTCTCGCCCGAGAACCGCTACGTCCTCTACTGCGCTGGCGGCGGTCGGTCAGCTCTCGCGGCCAAAGTGATGAAGGACATGGGCTACCCCGATGTCGGCCACATGGAAGCTGGCTTCGGCGGATGGGCCGACGCCGGGCTCGAGACGGAGAGCATCCAGGAGGGTTCCAAGTGGGTGCCCTCGAGCGATCAGGGCTGAGCCTGCCTCACTGAGCGAACGACCTGGTATTGCTCAGCCTGGCGGCAGTTCGATCTGGCCGCTGGCGTTCACGGCAAAGCCGTTGCGTGCGTCCCAGACTCGGTTGAGGTCACAGTCGAACGCCTCGCCAATGGCGCGACCTTCGGGGATCTGCACCCTGATGGCCCCGCCGGCGGGGAGCGTTTCTGTCCGCCCCAACTCGTCGAGACCCGTGTCGCTGGCGCCGTCTGGGGCGACGTAGAAGTAGCAGACGGTCCCGCCTGTGTTGTTCACGAACTCGATCTCTTGAACGGGCACCGGAGTCTCGGTCAGGCGAATGGATTCGATGAACTGCAGATCACCGTCGACATAGAACGCGAACTCGAAGAGGCCAGCCGGAATGCCGTTCTCGTCCAGCGCGCAGACCCAGTTGTCGGAACCATCCGGACCCAGCTCCCATGACTGGGTGAACAGGCTGTAGGACTCGATGATCTCCCCCTCGAGGAACCATGCTCCGTCCCAGGTGACGCCCCCGGGCATGGCTTCCCAGTCAAACCAGATGCAGAGCGTGTCGGTCCCGCGCTCGGCCGTCTCCACGAATTCGGGGAGCGGGCCATCATTGGTTGCGCTCAAGCTGAAGCGCGGATTCCACAACCGCAGGTTGCTCAGATCGAATTGGCCGATCGGGGCATCGGGTGCGACGGCAGCAGCGCCACCTCCGGGATCGAGCGGGAGCGGCTCGCTCGTGGCGGCGAAGGCCAGGAGGTCGGCGGCCAGAGCCGAGGGCCGAATGCCGTTGAGGAAACCACCGATCGGAACGCACTGATCATTCGCATCGATCGAACCGTCACCGTTCGTGTCGGCCAGGATGCGACAGTCGACGATCGGGCCCGTTTCCGAAGCCGCTGCTTGGGTCGGGATCCCGATCAGCTCGCCGGCAGCATTCACTGCGGTGCCGCCCGAGTTGCCTCCAGCGATCGTGGCATCGGTCTTGATCCACGACCGTTCTGAGACGCCCGCCTGCGCGGTGAAGCCGCTGACGACGCCGTTGGTGAACGTGACCGTGTCACCACCGATCGAGGGATAGCCGAGAATGCGAATCTGATCGCCGATCTGCACGGCATCGCTGTCGCCCACGGCGATGACGGGGAAGGTCTCGTTCACGTCGTTGCCGCCGGTGTCACGAGCGATGCGGACCACGGCGAGGTCGAGCGTCGCGTCGTAGCCGTAGATGTCCGCCTCGTAGGTGAGTACGGGTGGGAGGCCGGGATCATCCGTCACGGCGATGCCGACGCTGTCGTACTCACATCCACCAAACGCATCGAGCACGTGCGCATTCGTGAGAATCGTTCCGTCCGCTTCAACGATCGTTCCCGAACCGGAGCACACGGGGGTTCCCCCTCGCAGCAGCAACACCTGCACGGTCGAGCGGGCCAGCTCCGCAACCGTGGCGGCGGGCATCTCCTCGCCGGGAGCGTCGGCCGCAAGTGTTTCCTCGGTGGGTTGGCCGTCAACAGCCTCCGTGGTGGGCACCGGCGTCTCGTCGGTGGTTGCAGCGATCGTGGTGGCAGGTGCGGCGTCCTCTCCGCCGCTTGCGGCAAGCGCTCCGCCAATACCAGCAAGGGCAAGGAGGCCAACAGCGCCGCCGATGAGCAAACCCTTCTTGCTCTTCTTCGCCGCCGGACCGGGCACGCCAGGCTGCTGGCCGTATGGCGGCGCCGCCTGGGGAGCTGGGCTCGTCGGAAAGGGCTGGGCCGGCGGTGCGTTGAATGCCTGCGGCGTGGAGGCCGGCGGAACCGGGGGCGGGGTTGGCACGGCAGGGGTTGGTACCGCAGGCGGTGGCGCGACCGGCGGACTTGAAGCGGGAGGAGGAGTCGGCGGCGCCTGGGGTGTGACAGGCGGGGTCTGGGGTGGGGCCGCAGGCGGGATGGGCGGCGTCGGGGGTGTTGGAGGCGAAGGAGGTGTTGGAGTGCTCGGAGCCCTCGGGTCGCGAGGTTCGTCAGGAAGGCCGCCGAAAGTGTCATCGCTCACCCGAGACACGTTAGAGGGCGGGCGGTGTTCAGGCAGATGCGGGGGCTGCAAGGCGCAGTGCACCCGGCAGGATCGAACAGCGAACGGGACCGGGGCCGACCAGTTCACCGTCGGCCCAGATGTCTTCGGTCGTGTCGACGTCCATCACGGTGCCGACGGCCTGGTGAACTGCCGGATGGCGAACGTGGCGGCCAGGGAACACCGTCGGCAGCATGCGGAGCAGCGAGATTCGGGAGACCTCATCGACGAACGTGAGGTGCAGCGCGCCGTCGTCCGGCTGTGCCTCCGGACAGATCGCCATTCCGCCCCCGAAGTGGGCCGTGTTGCCAACCGCCAGGAAGGTGGCTGGCCCCGTCATGGTCTGAGTGGATCCGTCGACCGAGTGTGTCCGCAAGGTGACATCAATCGCCTCCAGACGACGAGCCTCGATCAAGGTGGCCACCGTGTACTTCTGCTGCCCCTTCGGAAAGCGAAGCGTGTTCGCCGTTGCATTCACGCGGCCTGAGAAACCCGTCATCAGGACCGTGGCTGCGTATCGATCGGAGTGACCGGTGCGCTCGATACGCAGAACGTCGAGCGATTGCACATCGCCGACGGCTCGGTCTGCTGCCGGCTTCCAACGATTCGGGATGCCAAGCGAACGGGCGAAGTCATTGCCCGTGCCGCTCGGCACGATGCCGGTTTCGATTGTCGAGTTCACGAGCGTCGGCAATGCGTGGTGCACGAGTCCATCGCCGCCAACGATGATGAGTCGTTCGATGTCTGACGCTGCCGCGATGGCTGGGGCAACGTCCTCGGGGCTCGTCGTGAGAATGGGAATGACACCGAGCCCGGTCGCAGCCAGGTGGTTCCGAACGCGCTCACCGTCACGCGAACCGGAGCGAGAAGCGGGATTGGCGAGAACGTGGACGGTGCGCACGCCCGCAGGATCTCAGGGACGGTCAGCGGTCAGCAACTGTGCGATGCCGAGCGTCAGCTGTTCCCGTTTCGGATTGGCCAACCCGGCGTCTCGCAACATCTGGAGCATCTCCTCCGGTGGCGGGAGATACGCGACCGATCGTGGCAGGTAGCTGTAGGCCGACTTGTCGGAGAGAAGTCCTCCCACGAAGGGCACGATCTTGTTGAAGTGAATGTCGAACCCCCACTTCATGATCTTGTTTTCCGGCGCCGA
Source organism: uncultured Acidimicrobiales bacterium (assembly GCA_937997485.1). Classification (GTDB taxonomy): domain Bacteria; phylum Actinomycetota; class Acidimicrobiia; order Acidimicrobiales; family SZUA-35; genus SZUA-35. The sequence continues at coordinate 39,239 of CALKTH010000001.1, forward strand.
GACGTCGACGAGGGCAATCCGGCCACCGGGCTTCACGACTCGGGCCAACTCGGCAAAGAACGCGGGCAGTTCGAGCAGGTTTCGGAGGGCGTAGCCGCAGACCGCAGCATCAACCGAGGCGTCGGCGATCGGTAGGGAAAGAAGGTCGCCCTGCACGAAGTCGCCCTCGTCAGGGGCGGCCGCCATCATCCCGTAGCTCAGATCGATCCCGATCGGGTGGTGGCCTTCCTTCTGAAGAGCCCAAACAAAGTCGCCGGTTCCGCAGGCCAGGTCGAGCACGGTGGAGCCGGGCTTCAGGTTCATGGCCTCGAGCGTTTGCCGGCGAACTCGCACATCGAGCCGGAACGTCATCAGGCGATTCACCATGTCGTAGCGAGGCGCGATGGTGTCGAACATCGACTGCACGGCCTCACGCTTCTCGTCGCCTTCGGGGAGGCGATCGGTGGGCATGGGGCCTGGAGTCTCAGAAGCTGCGACCTGGTTCACGCAGGGAAGGGTAGAGCTCGGGGGAGGTGTGCGAAGGACCATGTGACCGACATCGCCAGAACATGGCTGCTTCACTCTCCGGATGGCCAAACGATCTCCCGATCACGCCGAACGCCCGTCGTTCTGGGCACTCGTGGTCTTTGGCGTCGCGATCCTCGCGGTGATGGCCACCAGCAGCGACAATTCGCGCAGCAGTGCTCCAGTGGAGCTCACGTTCACTCTCTCGGCTGAGGAGCCATCGATCGCCTTCCGGTCAGCGGCAACCTACGACGGGTCTCCTCGGGGCGACATCCGCACGGAGTTGGATTGGGTCGCCGTGTCGACCGCATCAAATCCTGATCCAGATGCTGGCCTTCGCTTCGAGTCATCTGGCGAGCGAGATTCGTGTTGCTCCGGCGGTGTCAATCTCATCGGTCCGAATCATGTCCTGACCTTTGCCTTGAGCAATGCGGCTCGCAACGGACCCGTTTCTGTCACGCTCACGGTCGCCGGCTGGGTGGACGACGCCGAGGAGGGACCACCGTTCGAGCTGACCGTGGTCGAGGATGCAACGATTGCCGTTTCCGCTCCTCCGATCTTCCGGCGAGAGGTCCAGGAGTTCGCGACCCCGTTCCCGAACTGGGAACGGCTCACGCTGACCTTTGATGCTGCGAGCGAGCCGGGCGCCACGGTGTCAGCGCGAATGCGGCCCCTGGAGTCTTCCGACGCCGCATCGTCGGGAATCTCTCCGTTCGTCCTGCTCGACCATCAATCCGAAGAGGTCGTGCTCGAGCCGTCGAAGCCGATGGCGATCGAGCTTCCGAGCGAGTGCGCCGTCGGGCCGTGCTCGTTCGATGTGCAGCTTCTGACGCTTCCAAGCTGGGAGATGGGTTCGGATTGGCAGTTCGACCTGGCCAGCGAGGGCGCAAGCTTTGACGTGGCAACCGCACCCCTCGACCCAGCGTGGACCTCGACAACGGTTCAACTCGGACCGATCTCTCTGCCTGGCGATGAAGCGGTTTTCTCTCGCCTGATTCTCGAAGTCCCCGAGATCGCCAGTCCTCTGTTTCACGTAAACATTGACGTTTCCACGACAATCTCCGGGCCGGCTGCTGAAGACGACAGCGCGGGCTTCGATGTGCTCGTTTTGCAGGGAAACACGGTTGCCACCACGTCATCGGCCAGCGACGGACAAGCGCCGGGCTCGTTCGTCACGCAATCCCTGGTTCCGGTTGCGCCTGGCCAGAACGAGTTCGTCCTCGAGGCTCGGCGCTTCGGCAGGGAGGACGACGACCTCACAGGCTCTGCAGAAATCACTGTCACCCTCTTCACGCTGTTCCCGCTGCCCGAGGGCGCTGACCTGACCGCCCGGGTGGAGTCATGAGGTCACCGACCCAGCAACAAGCCGCTGGACTCCTACGCCACCCGGTTCTTCTCCTTGCCTTGGCCACCTTGATCCTGAACGACCATTGGGGCAAGGCAGCGTTTCCCGGGTTCGCGACAGGAAAGCTCTCCGATGTTGCTGGCTTGATCGTTGCCCCCGTGGTTCTGCTGGCCGCCGGCGAGATCAGCGCGTGGGCCCTGAACCGACCGCTGCCCGATCGTCGGCGCTGGATGCTCGGCACCTCGATTGCCGTCGGTCTTGTCTTCGCCGCCGTGCAGCTTCTGCCCATCGCCACGGATCTCTACGCCGAGGCTGCAGGGCAAACCGCTCGGTGGGCCGGCGCTCTTGTACCTGGGTTCACCGCCGGTCCGGGTCCTGCCGATGTTGTGGCCGACCCGTCTGACCTGCTGGCGCTACCTGCCCTCGTCGCGCCCCTGTGGCTCGCCGGATGGCGCTTCGGTCGCCATGCGAGCCCGGCAGTCCTCGACGCGCGTGTTGCTCAGCCAGCGGTCTGACGTTCCCAGGTTTGGCGAGCAAGAAGGGTGGAGCCTGCGGCGAGCAGCGTCGCGATCGCGACGAGGTTGGCGCCACTCCCGATGAGGAGTGCGGTGCGGTAGCTGAAGAGGTCTCGGAGAAAGCCGAGTGCAAATGGACCGCCAGCAACGCCGATCGTGCCGAACAGCTGGCTGAAGGAATAGATGCGTGAGTACTCCCGAACGCCGAACGTCTCGGCCAGAAGCAGAGGCTGCAGCATGAGGAGGTTGCCGACGCTCAGACCGAAGATGGCGCTGGCCGCGATGAGCGCACTTCGAGTGTCAGCGAGAGCGATGAGGGCAAGGGCGAAAGCCTGCACGCCGATCAGCACCAACGTCATCGTCCGCGCCGGAATCTTGGTGACCACGACGCCACCGAGGAGCCGCCCACCCACACTGGCGAAGGCCAAGGTGCTGAGGGCCGCTGCGCCAGCGGCGCGATCGATTCGTTCAGCGCCGAGATTGAAGAGTTGCGCGAGCGCCCCCACCTGAGCGAGAAAGACCAGAGCGTAGGTGACGGCCAGGAACCGGAAGAAGCGGCTGGCTTTCGCCTGCTCGAAGGTGGCGCCAGGAAGATCGCTGGGCTTCTGCACTGCGGCGCCGGCAGCAACGGGAACGCCGTCGGGCTGCAGACCGAGTTCGCCGGGCGTGGACCGAATCAGGAGAAGCGCAATCGGAATCACGCCGAGCAACCAGACAAGGGCCATCAGAGGACCGGCGCCAGCCAGCGTCTCTCGCTCGATCAACCGGGCGGCCAGCGGTGTGACAAGGATCCCGCCCATCGAAAGGCCCGTGGTCGCTATCGAGAGGGCCACCGAGCGACGGACGGCGAACCAACGAGCGACCACGGTCGTCCCCGGAACGAGGCCGCCGAGGGCAAAGCCAATGCCGAACACACCGAAGAAGACGTAGAGCTCAGTAACGGAGTCGACCAGGCGCAGCCCAAGAAGAGCGGCAGCGCCAACCAGTCCTCCCGTCACGTAGAACCACCGAATGTCGACGCGGTCCATCTGCGGCGCAAGCAGGAAACTCGTGATGCCGCTGACGCCGAAGAACACGGCGGTGGCCCCGGAGACAGCGGTGACCGAGGTATCGAGCTCGGTGCGTCCCGCCTGGAGGATCACCGAGGCGTTGTAGAAGCCGAGGCCGGCGGTGACGAGGAGCGTGATGAACACACCGAACACGACGATCCAGCCGCGGAAGATTCGCGATCCATCGGCCGCTGCTGCGGGAGCGCTGCTGTCTGTTTGCTGGGTGATCTGCGGACCGTAGTAGCGGCTGAGATGGAGCGAGCAATCGACGGCAGGCGCAGCCCCAACGCCGCTCAACGACCAAGACGAAACTGCTCGGGGTTGATTCCGATTCGTGGGTGAGGCCATCCTCCCCGGATGTTCATCAACGGTGAGTGGACCGCAGCGGTATCCGGCAAGGAATTCGAGGTGACCGATCCGGCCACCGGTGACGTCATCGGCACGATGCCCGATGGGTCCACCGCCGACGCCGAACAGGCAGTCGAGGCTGCGGCGGCCGCGTTTGGTTCATGGTCCTCTACCACCGCACACCACCGGGCCGATCTGCTCTACAAGGCGTGGCAGCTCATGACCGAGCGAGCGGAAGACCTCGCCCAGTTGATGACCCGTGAGCAGGGCAAGCCCTTGAAGGCCAGCCGGGCGGAGGTGAAGTACGCGTCGGACTTCCTGCGCTACTACGCCGAAGAGGCAACGAGGGTGCGAGGCGAGTGGCTTCCATCGGCCCGCCCCGATCAACGCTTTCTGTCTCTGCGTCAGCCCGTTGGCGTGGTGGCCGCGGTGACTCCTTGGAACTATCCGATCTCCATGCTCACCCGGAAGATGGGTCCAGCCCTGGCGGCCGGTTGCACCATCGTGCTGAAGCCGGCCGAGGCCACACCGCTTTGCGCCAAGGCCGTCTACCAGGTCTTCATCGACGCCGGCGTGCCAGGCGGCGTGATCAACATGGTCACTGCACTGGATCCCAAGCCCATCGGAGAGGTCTTCACCTCACATCCCAAGGTTCGCAAGCTCACCTTCACCGGTTCAACCGCCGTGGGCAAGAAGCTCGCCGGTGCCGCGGCGGCCAACTTGAAGCGGGTGTCAGTGGAGCTCGGCGGCCACGCTCCGTTCATCGTCTTCCCCGACGCTGATCCGGTTCGAGCAGCCAAGGGTGCGGCGGCGCTGAAGTTCCTGAACTCGGGCCAGGCGTGCATCAGTCCCAACCGGATGTATGTGCACGAGGACGCGGCCGAGGCGTTCGTCGACACGATGACCGAGCGAGTGGGCCGGGTGAAGGCTGGCAACGGTTTCGACGACGGCGTTGGAGTCGGGCCGCTCGTCAACGAGGCGGCCGTCGCCAAAGTCGCGGCGCAAGTCGACGACGCCGTGGCCAAGGGTGCGACCGCTGCGGTCGGTGGAGCACGGCTGACTGAGGCGCCATTCGATGCCGGACACTTCTTCGCCCCCACGCTTCTCACCGGCGTCGACGACTCCATGACGATCTACCGAGAAGAAACCTTCGGCCCCGTCGCTCCCGTCATCACGTACTCCGATGTTGATCAGGTGCTCGAGCTGGCCAACGACACGAATTACGGACTCGCGGCCTACGTCTACTCACAGAACATCTCAACTGCGATGCGAGCGTTCGAGGGACTGCGCTTCGGCATCATCGGCATCAACGACGTGAACCCCACCTCGGCCGGCGCGCCCTTCGGCGGCATGGGCGACTCCGGGCTCGGACGCGAGGGTGGCAGCGAGGGCATCGCGGAGTACCTCGAAACCAAGCTCGGCGGCTTCGCTCTGTAGCCGCATCCACCTCATTCGCCGGGGCGCCGTCGGTGCCTCGCCAGCTCGTTCTGTTGAGCGTTTCTTCGACCCGGTCTGGAGAAGTGCTCAACAAACCGAGGGCGGTGATCCGCTCAGTCGTCGACGAGTGTGAGCAGGACCGTGTTGAGCGGGCCGCGGGTGACCTCGGCTTCGGCGTTGCGTCGCTTGCCCAGCAGCCAGACGGCGGCCTCGCCGTTGGCCTCGAGGTTCTTGAGCCATTGCGAGTCTTCTCGCACGGTGCTGACCATCAGCTTCGATCCGACGCGCACTGCGACGAGGGGAACCTTGCGCGGCTGCCCACTCTTTCGGCCGGTCGTTTCCAGGATCACCGCTCCCCCGCCCAAAGGAAGGGGGTTGCCGATACCTGCCTGTACGGCGGGACGGACCACCGAGTTCAGTGTTCGGAAGCCCAAGCGGGTGAGTTCGGCTTGCGCATCGGCGAGGGAGGTCATACCGAGACCGTAGGCCTGACAGGCCGGGCGGGGCTCGGCTCCATGACCGACGTCACCAGAACAATCGTTGCACAACGCACTATTACGCTATATCGTTACAGGTATCGATACATCGATAGGAGACACTACGAAGGAGTCATCCATGCACCGTCGAACGACGAAGCACCACATGAAGGAACACATCCACGCCCGCATCACTTCGAAGCGGGGCCGACGCTGGGAGGCCGCCATGAGCGACACGAACGAAGAACACCGAGACGGCCGACGAGGACCACGAGGCAAGCACGGGCACGGCCCTGGAGGACCAGGCGGCCGGGGCGGACGAGCCAAGCGCGGCGCCGTCGCTCGCAGCATCCTGCTGCTCCTTTCCGAGCGGCCTATGCACGGCTACGAGATCATCGCCGAGCTTGAAGAGCGCAGCGAGCGTCGCTGGCGTCCAAGCGCCGGGACCGTCTACCCCGCCCTCTCACGGATGGAGGAGAAGGAACTCATCGCCGGCTCGGAAGACGACGAGGGCAAGCGCCAGTACGAACTCACCGAAGGTGGGCGAGCTCGAGTTGCCGACTTCGACCCCGATGCACCCGCCCCCTGGGATGAGATCGGCAGCGGTGGCGGAAGCGATCTCCGCTCCGCCATGTCCGAGCTCGGCGGCCAGGCCCGCCAGATCGGCCGGTTCGGCACCGCCGAGCAGCGGGAAGCCGCACTCGAGGTTCTCACGAAGGCCAAGAAGGATCTCTACAAAATCCTCGCTCAGTAGGGCACGGCACGAGTGAATCTGAGTACGAGGGCCCAGACCATCGGAGTACGCTCCACGGTCTGCCCTCGTAGCTCAGTGGATAGAGCGTCGGTTTCCTAAACCGTGCGTCGCAAGTTCGATTCTTGCCGAGGGCGCTCACCTAACGGCCTGTTCAGGGCCCTGCAGCCGCCGTCTCGTGACGCTGCATATCGCACAAGCCGGCGAGAGTCCCATACAGGCGTGCCACGTCATCGACGAGCGTTGAATCATGCACAAGAGCCCCCACCGGAATATGCGAGAAGCGTCCCGGGCACCACGAGGTCAGGGTCTACGCCGGGCAGGATCCGCTGACAGGACGGCAGCGCCACGTCTGGCGTGCGGTCAGGGGAACGCTCAAAAGACGAAGGCGCTCAGAGCCGAGTTGCTCATCGAGGCCGAAACGAACGGGTCTCCGCCAACTCAACCGTCTCCGAACTGTTCGAAGCGGTCATTCAACATCTCGAGTCGATCGGCCGCGAGGCCACCACGATTGTCGGCTACCGGCAGATCGCAAAGGATGCTGGCGAACACCGCGGCTCCGTCTCACTTCGCAAGCTGAATGCCTCCCGGCTCAACGGTTACTACGCGCACATGCTCAACACCGGTCGCAACCCCTCAAGCGTGAAGCGCCACCACGCGTTCATCCACCGCTGTCTCAAGCAGGCACACAAGTTGGGATGGGTTCAGGAGAACGTTGCCGATCGAGCGTCGCCTCCACGCCGGCTCTGTTGGTGACGTCGACCGACTGACCCAAGAGGCATCACGCCACGGCTGGAACCTCATGTTCCCTGACCAGCATCCACATGCCGGCGGACCCGACCACCACGGTTGGCCGGTTAGGTAGTACGCCATTCAACGCGGTGGGAGTCAACCTCGGCCAGGGCGAAGAAGTCTCCTGAGTCGTGGCCAAAAGCCACACCGCAGCGTCCGGACTCAACGGCTCTTGCACCGATAAGAACTTCGGGAAGAAGCGCTGCAACGGTGGCACCGGCAAAGGCGAGGCTCAAGAAGACCTCACCGAAGAAGGCCACGGTCGAACTCTGCTGCTCGATCGTGAGACGGTGAATCTCGCTCATGATCGGCGACTGGCGGTACCTACGTTCCGGCCACCAGCTCGTGTCGCCCGGCCAGCCTTCTGATGGCCAGCTCCGACTGCCAGAAACGTAGAAATCGAGGCCCCGGTCCACGGGCAAGAAGATGCCGAACCAGAACCCGTTGATCTCCGCTACCGGGGGTTCGGCTTCGAGCGCATGTGTCAACCATTCAACTGAACCGGCGAGGTCGTCGGAGAAAGGCAGGCCCTCGATCGCATCCCATATGTTTGCTTGTTGGCGCCTCCGGCACCGTTGGAGAGCGAAGTCCATGACTGACTCGAGCGACGTTTGCGACCCGATCAGTCTCAACAACTCAGGAACATCGTCAAAGATCTCGAAGTCACTTGCTGCCATTGACGCCTCCGGATTCGTGCCGCTACTTCCTAGCTCAGTACCACCCCTAGCGCTGCTCACACCCGGGTCGCTCTCCACCCCGAGCAGATCGAGACCTCGGGCCGCGACGACCAGCGCGCGATAGAGGTGGCGTCCTGAGCGTCTCCGTTTGTTCAGCACTCGCTCTGTGTGACGGATGCCGAGCGGGATGCGCTCGGCTATTCATCCCTCAGTATCGAGTGCCCCTTGCCTCTGGCAACATCCCCCCTTACCCTTACATTCATGACCGAAGTAAAGAAGCGGCGCCGAGGCGCCACCACCATCAGCTCCAAGAATCAGATCACCATTCCAGCAGAAGCCCTCCGCAACGCCGGCCTCGAAGCCGGTGACCGCGTCGTCGCCCACGCAGACGGTGCGGGACGAGTCATTCTCGAACGCGAACACGACGTGATCGCGGAATTCGCCGGAGCATTGACCGGCACCTACGACACCGACGAGCTCGACGACCTCCGCTCCGAATGGGACTGACCCACCTCGACGCCGGAGTAATCATCGGCTTCCTCGACGGCGACGACGCCCACCACGAGACCTCGCGGGAAGCGCTGTCCACGGCCCTGAAGCAGGGTGACCAGCTCTTCATTGCCGCCTCAGCGCTTGCAGAGTGTCTTGTCGGCCCTGCCCGACGCAGCGCCAAGGCAGTCGAACTCGTCCGCACCGCCATTCATCGCCTACCGGTCGGTGTGGTGGACCTCAACGAGGAGATCACGACCCAGGCAGCCGTTTTGCGAGCACGCCATCGGACGCTGAAGCTCCCCGATGCTCTCGTGATCGCCACAGCAGCAACCTCCGGCGCAGACCAACTCATCACAACGGACCGAAAGTGGCCGCCAGCCAAGACAATGAAACTCGATCTCATCGTCGAGCAGCTCTGAAGAGGTCGACTCTTCAGACGCGCGCCAGTACGACGTCCACGGTCAGAAGCATCCCCAGTCCGCCCACATCCGCGGCGTCGGCCAACGCTCAGACCCACTCGATAACGGCACTTACGCTCGGGTGCCTTGTCAAGGCCGGAGGCAGCGCATATTCCCGCCTGACAGCGCTTCGCCGAGATGTGTCCCACGTTTTGTCCCACGTCGAGCTCCCGAATCAATCGATACGAGCGGCACTGGCCGGTGTTGCGACGCGGATCGACGGAAACCCGCTGAAACGCTGACGATCCAGCACTAGCGGAGACTGATCGGCATCGCTCCCGACCGATTCCTAGACCGTGCGTCGCAAGTTCGATTCTTGCCGAGGGCGATCTCCTACTTCCTTGCTTGAAACTGGAGCTCGCGCGGTCGATCGACGGTGAGTGTGGCTGAGCCGGCGCTATGCCCGCCGCTCCTCGCTGGCGAGTGCTGCGGCAGATCGTTGGTCATCTCCGGTCTGTGTGTTTTTACACACTGGGCGCGTGGCGGACACCGCAGACCCGCAAGGCACATGAACTCACGATGGAGTCATCACCGGGCCGCAGGGGTTCGGGACACGAGAGGACACTCCAATGAGCCGCATCGCCCGCACCGTCGCACCACCCAACAGTCAGCATTGGGAAGCGAGCGCACGATCCACCAGCCGATGCAAGCGATGGCTCTCCGGCCTCTTGGCCGTCGCTCTCATGAGCACGATGGCCACGGTCGGCCTCGCCGCACCAGCGAGCGCGGAGGTTCAGGTCGGACCGTTCAACATCGACGTCAGCGACCGCGAACAGGTACGCGCCGCCTGGTACACGATCTACCAAAGCTCGGAGAACATCGACATCGGCTGGACCGGCAACCACGCGAATTGCGTCGCCGGGGAACCCTCTGCCGAGTATTTGGCTGCCACGTTGAGCCGGGTCAACTACTACCGGGCAATGGCCGGTGTGCCGTCGAACGTCGTGATCAACCCGGCCGCCCAGCAGATCGCACAGGAAACGGCGCTGGCACAAAGCGCAAACAGCGGCATGACCCACAACGTGCCCGCCGATTGGCGCTGCCGAACCCAGAACGCCGTCGACGGCGCTGCAACAGCCAACCTCGCTGGCCCTGGGCCTGGCGGTATCGACGGCTACGTCCGAGACGGGGGCCCGATCAACACGCACGCGGGTCACCGGCGCTCAATGCTGAATCCAATCATCGTCAGTCTCGGACTCGGCAATGTCGGCAACGGACCCGGACTCACCGGTCGGGGCGCCATGCACTTCGGCGACGAACGCGCTCCGGCTCGTCCCGCCACCCGCACCGAGTACGTCGCCTGGCCGCCCGCTGGCTTCTCGCCCTACCAGATCGTTCACCCCCGCTGGAGTTTCGCCCTGCCCAACGGCGACTTCAGCGCCGCCACGGTGACCATGTCTCGAGCCGGAGTCAACCTCGGCGCACAGATCGAATCTCGCGCCGACTGGGCGGGCCCCGGCATCGTCTGGATTCCCGGCAACATCACCCAGCCCGAAGCATGGCCTCGCCCCGCCACCGATGAGACCTTCACCGTGACCGTGGCCAACGTCATCGTCAATGGCGCACCGCAATCGTTCACCTACGACGTGACCGTGTTCGACCCAAGTGTCCCCGACCCCGACAACACGCCAGCAGTCATCACCGGACCTGACACCGCACCGACCGCTCAAGCCACCACCTACACGGTGAACCCGCTTCCCGCTGCCGCCGGCTACCAGTGGCGCACCACCACCCTCCCTCGGCGGGCCTTCACCGCCGGAGCCGAAAACGGCTTGGGGGATTTCGAAGCCGTGACTTCGGAGTACAACCCGATCTCCACCGAGTTCGCAGCGACCGGAACCTCGAGCTTCCGACTCACTGCCGGGCAGGGCGCCGGGCCAAGCGGTGACTACAGCCAGCTGCTCACCCTCAACCGAGCGATCGTGCCGAGCGCAACCAGCGTCCTGACCTTCAAGAGCCGAGCGATTCTGTTCGACAACGTGCTCGGATTCGTCGAGGCGTCGACCGACAGCGGCACAACCTGGACGACGATCCACAGCAATGAGGCCGCTCGCCAGACTGAGTTCGCTGACCACCACGTTTCCCTGGCACCGTTCGCCGAGCAGTTGATGCTCCTGCGGTTCCGAGTTGCGCCTTCGTTCGCAACCGGATGGTTCATGGACCAGAACGAAGGCTGGTATCTCGATGACATCAACATCGCAAACGCTTCGACGACCGAGGACACCCTCTCTGCCGTCGGCGCCGGGCCCAGCTTCGCCTTCATCCCCACCGCCAACGGCACCAGCGTGCTCAGCGTGAGAGCCCAATACTTCGGGAGCGGGTTCGGTGAATGGAGCGCCCCCAAGCGCATCACCACCGGAACCGGTCCCGACAACGGCGGAGGCCCTGTGACACCACCAACGGCAACGACCCTCGCCAGCGCCCTCGACGCAGACAGCCTCGCCTGGACCGTGGCCTCGGATGCGGCATGGACCGCACAATCCGACATCACCCACGACGGCATCGACGCCGCCATGTCAGCCCCGGCCACTCACAACGAAACTCGCACCATCCAAACCACCGTCGCCGGGCCAGCCACTGTTTCCTTCTGGTGGAAAGTCAGCTCGGAGCGTGGCTACGACCTTCTGAACGTCACCCTCAACGGCGACCAGGCAGCCACGCCCGTCTCCGGTGAAGTCGATTGGGAACAGCGCACCATCGCCATCCCCGCCGGAGAACACACCCTGGCGTTCAGCTACACCAAAGACGGCTCGGTCTCCAACGGCCAAGACCGAGGATGGATCGACGAAATCACCATCGGGCCGCCCCTACCGCCTCTGTCGACACCGAGCCTTGCGGATGCGGTCGACACCATGTTGCCGGTGACCATCGCTGGCGACTCGGGATGGACCGCTCAGCGGACCGTGAGTCACGACGACACTGACGCCGCAGCATCTGGCAACCTGACTCACGGCGAGTCGAGTCTCATGACCGTCGAAGTCGCCGGTCCGGTTGCGGTGTCGTTCTGGTGGAAGGTCAGCTCGGAGCGTGGCTACGACTTCCTCAGCTTCACCGTCGACGGCAATGCCGTGGCCGCCGTCGCGCCCATCTCCGGCGAAGTTGACTGGATTCGACAGACCGTCGACATTCCGGCTGGCACCCACACCGTGGCCTGGACCTACACCAAGGACGGCTCGGTCACCCACGGCCAAGACCGTGGTTGGGTTGACCAGATCTTCATCGGGTGAGCTGACACACAAAGCCGCACCTTCGGCCGGGAATCGACTCCTGTCGGTTCCCGGCTCTTGCGCGCTTGAAGGGCTTCCTTACATCCGATTCCCGCACCCCGCTTGTGCCTCGGACCAAGGCGACGTTGCGGCCTCGACATCAATCTCGGTTCTGCAAACCACTGTGCCCGGCTGACCATTCGAGCGTTCGCGGAGGGCAAAGGCGCCGGGGACGCTACTGATTGTCGAGCACTGCTTGGGTTTGGCTCGTGCGAGTGATCAGCTTGCCGTCCGCGTTCGTGATGTCGGTCTGCACGACGATGGTTCGCCGGCCAGCGTGAACGAGCGTTGCCGTCACGGTGGCGTTGCCCTCGAGGAACGGCCGGAAGAAGTTGGTCTTGCTTTCGATCGTGCTCGTCCAGGCGCCTTCCGGCAGATTGAGCACGGCACAGAGCGCGCCGACGGTGTCGGCGATGGCCATGAGGCAACCGCCGTGCATGGCGCCGCCAGATGTTGTCCGCTTGGGCGACCAGGGGGCCCGAGCGATCACGGTCGACTTCGTCCCCGAGAGGATCTCGATCTCCAGTTCGGCAGCAAAGGTCATGCCACTGTGAACCAACTCGGTCAGCGCCTGGTCAACGTCGCTCATGCAGCGAAGCTAGTGGCTCTCCCCGCACGGTCAAGCCAACGTTGGAGCGACGAGCGGGCATCGAACCACCACGCCCGGATCGCCGGACTTCACCTCCACTCGCAAGAATTATTTGAACATGTTCATTTAACATGCTACGTTCCAGACATGACGCAGACCGCCGAAGCAGTGAAGCCACCCATCGTCGACCGCGACTTCGCCGAGAAGTTCCTCTGGGCCGTGGACCGCCCACTCGAATACAGCGTGTACCAAATGATCCACGAGTGGTGGTCGATCGCCCCCGAGGGCGCCATCGAGGCCTACGCCGCGCAGCTCACGAGCATGGAGGGAGCTTCCGAGTTCCTGCCCCACCGTTACCTCTCTGATCCGTTCGACATCGAGGACCTTGGCCGACAGGCTGAGGGCACCCTCGGCAAGGCCTACCACTCGTTCATCGTCGACAACGGCCTCGACGCCAACCTGCTCGTCAACTACAAGGACGCGCACGCCAAGCTCAAGGACAGCAGCAGCAAGCTCGACCGCCTGCCCGACGATCTCGACTACATGAGCGTCCGCCTCAGCCAGATCCACGACTTCGCCCACACCATCGCTGGTTTCTCCCCCGATCCGGTCGGCGAAATCAAGATGGCCGCCTTCCACCTCGCACAGCTCCGCTACCCGTATCACTCGATGCGCCTGGCGGTCGTGGCCTCCCACATCGCGTTCGTGAGCCCTGCGTTCATGGAGGCCGCCTACGACGCCATGTCGATCGGCTGGCTGATGGGCCGCAGCGCGAAGAACCTTCACTTCACTCGCTGGGAAGATGAGCTCGAGACCCCGCTCGAAGACATCCGAGCCCGGCTCAACATCGATCGTTCGATCGATCGCAATTACAGCGCCGCCTGATTCCGAGCACTCGGCCGGATTGCCACTTGGACGAGTCCGCCGAGCAACCCATGTAGTGTCCAACAATGACCACCGAGCGACCTCGTTGGCAGTCGATTCTTGCCGTCGCTGCGTTCGTGGCGACGCTGGCCGCCACGCTTCTCGTCTTTGCCGAAGATCGCATCTTTGACGCCGACTCGTTTGCGACAACGGCAACGGCAACGCTCAGCGACCCCGGAGTCAACGACTACCTGGCCGAGAAAATCAGCGAAGCGTTGATCGAGCAGGTTCCCGATCTGGCAATCGGCGGCCCAGTCCTCACCGAAGTGACCGGGGCCGTGCTCCAGTCACCACCTGCGGCGCGTGTGGTCGAGGCCTCAACCCGAGAAACGCACCGAGCCGTTTTCGAGCGCTCCGAGAACACGCTCGCCCTCCAACTCTCTGATCTTGTCGTCTCGATCGACCAGGCACTCACAGCCGTCAGCCCCGACCTCGCCGCAGCGATACCCGAAGAGGTGAGCACGCTCTCGGTCGAGATCAGTTCTGGCGAGTTTGCTGCCGACGCTGTGCGGCTGGCCGAACGAGTTCGAATACTCACCTTCCTGCTCGTCGCCGTGGCAGCACTGCTGCTCGTTGCGCTCGTCGTGGTCGAGGGGCGGATCTTCGCTGGCCTCACTCGCATGGGGCTCGTGGTGGCGTTGGTTGGCCTGTTTCTCGTCGTCTCTCGTGGTGTCGGCGCCACGGTGTTGTCGTCCTATGGCAGCACGCCCCTCGAGAGCGCCGCACTCGCCGGCGCGTGGAACGTCGTGCTCGGCGATCTGGCCACGTGGGGCTGGGTCATGATCGTGATCGGCGCCATCTCCGCCAGCCTCGGCTGGGCCGTCGGCGAGGCTGGCCGTCTCGACGCCAGTCTTCGGGGCCTCCTCGCTCACGTCCACTCAGAACCTTCCACTCCCGTCGGCCAGGCAGCCCGGGGTGCCGCGCTTTTGTCGCTGGCGTGGTGGGCGTTGGTCGCGCCGGGCTCGTTGCTCGAGGCCGCGGTGAGATGCGCTGGACTCGCACTTGCGATCGTTGTGCTGGCCCGGTTCATCGAGCAGTCCGGTATCGCAGAGTGGCTGAAGAGTCGGGAGCCCGAGCCCAGTGCGGTGGTCTCGCCACGATCACTGGCGGCTCGAGCCGCGCTCCCTGCCCTGATCGTGCTGGGCCTCGGCGTCGTCGGGGTTCTGTTGCTCTCGCAGAATGACAATGCCTCTGCCTTGTTCGACCCAGACGCGTGCAACGGACACGTCGAGCTCTGTGAGCGGCCGCTGGACGAGGTCACCATGGCCGCCTCGCACAACGCAATGTCTTCAACGGCGACCGGCTTCTACCTTCCCAATCACCTCAGCACGATCCGAGCCCAGCTCGATCACGGCGTTCGAGCCTTCATGATCGACACCGTGTACGGCCGGCCGGCAACGAACGGCACGATTCGCACAGAGCTCGATCTGGTCGACGTCGACAGCTTGGACAGCGAAGCGCTCATTGCTGCCGAGGCCGTCCGGGCGCGGCAGGGTGCCGACCTCGGCGATCGAGGGGTGTACCTCTGCCATGGCTTTTGCGAGATCGGGGCTCTCGACGCCGTCGACGAGATGCGCTCGTTTCGATCCTGGCTCGACGACAATCCTCGTGAGGTCGTGATCTTCCTCGTCCAAGACGCGACCGCACCTCAGGACACCGCCGCACTGTTCGTAGAAGCGGGATTCGAGGATCTCGTCCTCACCCAGGATCTCGACGCACCGTTTCCCACACTCGCCGAGATGATCGACACCAATCGCCGGGTGTTCGTGATGGTCGAGGAAGACGGTGGGGACGTCGAGTGGCTGCATCCAGCGTTCGAGTTCAGCCAAGAGACACCGTTCAGCTTCGCCTCAACCGGGGAGTTTTCGTGTGCTCCAAACCGGGGAGATGCGAGTTCCCCGCTGTTCGTGATCAACCACTTCATCACCCTTGCTCGCCCGAGCAACCAGCGCATCAACAGCAGCGAAGAACTCAACACACGCGTTGCTGATTGCGAGCGCGAGCGGGGCCTACAACCGAACCTCATCGCCGTTGATTTCGCCACAAAAGGCGAGGTCATGGCCGTTGTTGATGCCCTCAACGGCGTGGGCGACTGACCGCTCAACTCCGACCGACCGCGCACTTGACTGATGGCCCAGCGGACAGCGCCTGACATCAACTTCCGCCCTCCATCGACCGCGCTTGAACGAGGCGCATGTCACTAGATGTCGCTTGCGCAACATGTCGGCCAAGGGGTACGTTCCACATCGACAGGTTGCGGCGAAAGGGTGACGACAGCACCTGTCTTCATAGCGGCGGGCATTATTTTTTGAGGGGAAAACAATGACAAACGCAGAGATCTTCCACGCCCGAGAATCGGGCGTGCGAAGCTATTGCCGATCGTTCGATGCGGTCTTCACACGAGCTCACGGCAGCGTCGTGGAGGACGAGACCGGAAGAGAATTCATCGACTTGCTGGCTGGTTGTTCATCACTGAACTACGGCCACAACGATCCAGACATGACCGACGCCCTGGTGGCGCACATTCAGAGCGGTGGGCTTTCGCTTGCACTCGACACCTACACCGATGCGAAGCGCAGCTTCCTCGAGACGTTCACACAGCGCATTCTCGAACCACGACAGATGCCTCACCGTGTGCACTTCACGGGTCCGACAGGTGCCAACGCAGTCGAAGCAGCACTGAAGTTGGCTCGGAAGGTCACGGGCCGCAGCAGCGTGATTGCTTTCACGAACGGCTTCCACGGCTGCACACTCGGGGCGTTGGCGGCGACCGGCAACCAGCACCACCGGATGAACCTGCCGCTTCCTGGCATCGCACGAGCGGCCTTTGACGGCTACTTCGGACCTGACGTCGACACGGCGGGGATGCTGGAACAGCTGCTCAACGACCCGTCCAGCGGGTTCGATCGCCCGGCGGCGATCCTCGTTGAGACGGTCCAGGGCGAGGGTGGCCTCAACGCCGCCTCCGCCGGCTGGCTCCGCAAGATCAGCGCGTTGGCCGAGCGCCACGGCGCGCTGATGATCGTCGACGACATCCAAGCTGGCTGCGGCCGCACCGGTTCCTTCTTCAGCTTCGAGACGCTCGGCTTCATGCCGGACATGATCACGATGTCGAAGTCCCTCTCGGGATTCGGACTGCCGTTTGCGCTCATGCTCATGCGTCCAGGCATCGATCAGTGGACACCGGGCGAACACAACGGAACGTTCCGGGGCAACACCCACGCCTTCGTCACTTCCAAGGTCATGCTCGACAAGTTCTGGACTGATCGGGCATTCGAAGACACCATCGGTCGCCGAGCATCGATCGTCGCCGACGGCCTCACCCGTATGCAGATGCTCGTCCCTGGTTCTCGGTTGAAGGGTCGCAGCATGATGCGTGGCCTCGAGGTACCAACAGGTGAGCTGGCATCAGAAATCTGCCGTCAGGCCTTCGAACTCGACCTCATTCTCGAGACGTCTGGTGCCCGGGGACAGGTCGTGAAGATCCTTGCGCCGCTGACCACGCCGGACGAGCTGCTTCTCGAGGCCTTTGATCGGCTCGAAGAAGCAACGCGGCGAGCGCTGGCATCGCGGGCGATGGAGCCCTCCGTGGCCGACACGGTCATCGAGCTCCGCGCCGTCGACGTTCTCAGCTGAAACTGGCTGAGGCGACATGACAATTACAGACGAGCGGCTCGAGGCTGCGCCCGCGAACAACGCGTTCGTCCTCGAGCGCACGGACCGATCCAACGCTCCCCGGCATCAGATCGGGGAGCGCCTCCACCATCTCTTCGAGCAGCGTTGCGATGAGCATCAGATCAACGCTGCGACGTCGGACGACGCGACCGAGCCACTCGCAGTCGTGAGTCCCACGGGTGAGTGGAGCTTCGGCGAGCTCGACCGATTGGCGAATCGCATCGCCCACTGGTTGCTTGCCGAGGCAGTTCGGCCGGGAGATCACGTCGGCGTTGTGCTCGGTCGATCGGCCGACACCTACGCGACGCTGCTCGCGATTTCGAAGATCGGTGCGGTCTTTGTGCCCATGGATGCCTCCTTCCCGGTGGACCGTGTCGACTTCATCTGTGAGGACTCCGGCGCCGACGTGCTCGTCACGAACGAGGCGGGGGCGGTCAACCTCGAGGGCGCTGCGGCTCGGCTGCTGATTGTCGATCAGCTCGATCAGTGTTCGCTTCCGTCGCACCGACCAACCGAGTTTGAGGTTGGACCGATGGTCACCGAGCGGAGCTATGTCATCTACACCTCAGGATCCACAGGCAAGCCCAAGGGTGTGCCGATCAATCAGGACAGCATCTGCAACTTCGTTCGCGTGGCCGCTGAGGAGTACGGCTACATTGAGGAAGACCGCGTCTACCAAGGGCTCACCATCGCGTTCGACTTCAGCGTGGAAGAGATCTGGGTGCCACTGCTGGCCGGCGCGGCGCTCGTGCCCAACGAGACCGGCGCCAGCCTCGTCGGCGACGATCTCACCCGATTTCTCGAACAGCATCAGGTGACCGCGCTGTGTTGTGTCCCCACCTTGCTGGCCACCGTCGACCCTGGTCTGGACAAACTCCGCTTGCTCATCCTGTCCGGCGAGGCATGCCCCTCGGAACTCGCTGCCCGCTGGCACCGATCGGGCCGTCGCATTCTCAACGCGTATGGTCCGACCGAGACGACGGTGACTGCGACGGTCGCCGTTCTGGAGCCAGACGAGACGTTGACGATCGGCCAGCCGCTCCCTACCTACAGCATCGTGATCCTGGATCCGGACCACCCGGAAGTGCTGGCGAAGGGTGCGGTGGGTGAGATCGGCATCGCTGGCATCGGCGTGTCGCCCGGTTACCTCAACCGGCCGGAGAAGACCGCGGCCGCGTTCGTTCCAGACTTCCTCCACCTGCCGAACAACCCGACCGGCCTCATCTATCGCTCCGGTGATCTCGGCCGGATCAACGACGACGACAATGTCGAGTACCTCGGACGAATCGACACACAGGTGAAGATCCGGGGCTACCGGATCGAGCTCATCGAGATCGAGTCCGTCTTGCTCCAACTCGATGGCATCGCCCAAGCAGCTGTCGAGGTCTTCGAGCGTCGTCCAGGGCACAAGGAACTCGTTGCCTACTACTCCCTGACCGAGCAAGCTCGACGAGACGCAGAACGCAACCCGAACTCAGGGCGTGACGCCGACATTGCTGCCCACCTTCGCCAAGCGCTTCCGGCCTACATGGTGCCGAGCCAGTACGAAGAACTTGAAGCGCTGCCACTCTTGCCAAGCGACAAGGTCGACCGCAAGGCCCTGCCCGCCCCCTCCCTGCAACGCCTCGGCTCCACGAACGAGGTGGTGCCACCAGAGACGGAGCTCGAAGAACACGTTGCCGCCACGCTGGCTGACCTTCTCGGGCTGGAGGAAGTCTCCGTCGTCGACAACTTCTTCGACGACTTCGGTGCCGACTCGCTCACGATGGCTCAGCTGGGCACCATCATTCGGACCGATCTCGACATCGCCGATTTCGAGATGCGTGACCTCTACGCATATCCGACCGTGCGCGCCTTGGCAGAGCGACTGGAGACTGCCAAAGCAGAAGGTCTCGTCGCGGTCGTTCGAACCGACGACACCCACATCGCCTCCACCTTCTCCTACATCGCGTGCGGCGTGGCACAGATCGTCGGCGGTGCCATCTACGGCGCATCGGCACTCGCGTTCGCTGTGTGGCTCGCCCATTGGACGGTGGACGGCAGCGGCTTCGCAGAGGTGTACCAGCGAGCCTTCCTCGCGTTCGGGGCGTTCTTCGTTGCGCTCTCCGTCGTTCCCATCTTGTTGAAGTGGGCGCTCATCGGCCGCTGGAAGGAGGAGACGTTCCCGATCTGGGGCTGGAAGTTCTTCCGCTACTGGTTCATCAACCGCGCCGTCGCTGTGTCGCCCGCCGGCCGCATGGTGGGCACGCCCCTTCAGATCGCTCATCTCAAAGCACTTGGGGCAGACATCAGCTGGAACGCGGTCATCCAGACAAAGAGCCCACTGTGCACCGACCTGATCTCCATTGGCGACGAAGCGGTTGTCATGAGCGGTGCGCTCCTCAACGGTCATGAGGCGATCAGCGGCCGCATCCACACCGGACCCGTTTCCATCGGTGACCGGGCCTTCGTCGGGATGGGCAGCGCGCTCGGCATCGGCACCGCGGTCGGAAACGACGCCCAGCTCGCCCACGCGTCTGCTCTCCTGCCGGGGCAGGCCATCCCGGACGGCGAGCGGTGGCATGGAGCGCCAGCGGAGCCCACCTCCACCGATCATCGGGTTGTGCACGGCGGTTCGTCCAGCGTGCGCCGACGCGTGACCTACAGCGCGATGATCCTCTCTTGGATCTGCTTCGTCACCGGGCCCCTGTTGCTCATCGTGCTCGATCTCGCCGTAGCACTCGGCCCCGCTGACATCGCCGCAGCGCTCGGCTCCGGCCGGATCGCCCAAGCGTTGGTGATCGCCGGTCTCGCCACGGGCTTCTTCTTCAGCACCATCGTCTTCGCCTTCGTCTCAAAGATGATCGTTCCTCGGCTCGCGAACCGGTTCATCGTCCCTGGCATCGAGTACCCGCTGTACGGCTGGCGCTACGCCCTGAATCGGTCCGTTCGAACTCGCTCCAACTCCAAGTTCTTCAACGACCTTCTTGGCGACAGTTCTGCCATCCCCCACTACCTCAGCATGGTGGGCCTGCGAGTTGACCGAACGGTGCAAACAGGCTCGAACTTCGGCACCACACAGAAGTGGGACAACCCGTTCCTCACCCAGTTCGGCGCTGGAACGATGGTCTCGGACAACCTCAACTGCGGGAACACGAACTACTCCCCCGGCAAGTTCGCGGTCCATCCCGTCGTGATCAAGGACGACAACTTCTTCGGCAACAACCTCCAGATTCCCGTTCGACACACCGTCGGGAACAACGTCCTGCTTGCGACCAAAGCGATGTTCCCGATCGACGGTGATCGGCGAGAGAACGTGGGCCTTCTGGGTAGCCCCGCCTTCGAGATTCCTCGATCGGTCGAACGAGATCGGGAGCAAGAGCGCTATCAGGATCCCGACGTTCTTGCCGAACAGCTTCGACGGAAGCTCCGCCACAACATCGGTTCGATGGCCATCTTCGTCGGCGCCCAACTCACCTTCTTCATCAGCGCGATCTTGATTCTGGTTGGCCTCTACGGCATCGTCGGCCTGTCATCAACGCAGACCGCGTTCTTCGGCTCCTATCTGCTGTTCCCTCTGGCCCTCGTCTACTTCACGGCGCTCGAGTGGGTCATGCTTGGCTTCCGGCGACTCCAGCCCCGATCGTGCTCGATCTATGACGAGTACTTCTGGAGTCATGAGCGGTTCTGGAAGGTGCTCGGGCTCCGTCCGTGGATCGCTCTGGCTGGCACCCCACTGCGCGGCCTGGGGTGGCGCCTGCTCGGCATGCGGGTGGGCAAGAAGCTGTACGACGCCGGCGCGCCGGCCCCTGAAGCCTCGCTCGTCACCATTGGCGACCACTGCACCATCAACCGCGGCGTCGTCATCCAAGGTCATTCGCTCGAGGACGGCGCGTTCAAGAGCGATCACATCGTGATTGGCGATCGCTGCAGCCTGAGTAGTGACTCTTTCATCCACTACGGCACCGAGCTGGGAGCCGGCACCGAGATCGCACCTTCCTCCTTTGTCATGAAGGGTCAGGTTTCTGCCCCCAATTCGCGTTGGGAAGGCAACCCGGCGGCTCCCGCAATGGTGCGGCACGATCGTATTTGCGACTAGTCGAGCCGACTTTTCAAGCAATCGATGCGATGACTCCCCGGGGAGTCGTACCTCCGCCTTCTAGGTCAGTAGGCCCTTCCTAGGATCGTCATCTGATGACAGTTGTTTGCCGACAACATTTATGTCATTCTGGCTGATGCGGCGGGTCTGAGGGAGACCCGAGAGGTAGCGGGTCCTCATTCGAACCCGGGCGTGGTGGTTTGTGCGGATATTGAAGAGTCGGGTTGATGCGCTGGTTTTCGGCGCGCTTGTTGTCCTGGGTCTGGTGCTGATGGCGCCACTGGTTGGTTTGTCCAACCCCATTGCGACGGTATTGACGGACATTTTCGGAACCAGGATCGTGCTGATGCTCGCTCCGGCTTCCATCGTTGTCTGTGCAGCGATCTTTACGTTGGAGCGATGGATTCCTGCGGTTGATCAAGAGCAGTTCGGTCCGGGCTTTGCCCAGGATGCGGTTTACTTCTTCATCAGCCAGCCATTCGCCTGGTGGGTGTTTGCGGCGACGGCGCCAGCAACGTATCGATGGGCTGACGCCAATGCCAGCTGGATCATCTTCGATCAGGCAAAGTCCTGGCCCATTTGGCTGAGCGGCGGCATTGCGTTCTTGATCGCGGACTTTCTTTTCTGGGCGCGGCACTACGCACGCCACAAGATTCCACTGCTGTGGCGCTTCCACGAGGTGCACCACTCACAGACCGAATACAACCTGTTCACGGACCGACGCGTGCACCTGATGGACACGCTGGGCAGCAAGCTCCTCGGATGGGTTCCGCTGCTGGTTGTTGGCCCTGACCTTCGTTCCTACAGCGTTCCCGTGGCGGTCGCCGGCCTGATCGTCGGCTGGTATCCGATCTTCTATCACGCCAACGTGCGAACCAACATGGGGCCCCTGCGCTACCTCATCATCACGCCGCAAACCCACCGGATCCATCACTCGCGAGAACTGAAGCACTACGACACGAACTTCGGTCTCTACCTGTCGATCTGGGACCGCATGTTCGGCACCTACTCTGGTGATGACGGCGACTACCCCCAGACCGGCGTGGCCGGGTCAACGCTTCCGATGGAAACCAGCCGCCACCCCATCGATCTCGTCAAGACCTACGTCGCTCAATTCGTGCACCCCTTCAAGCGTCGGAGTCCGGCCTTAGAGGAAGAGCGCAAGCCAGAGGTTTTCGCCGAGGCCCACTGAGCCGATCAGCGAATGTGAGCGAGCCTGGCCCGGAGGCGGAGCAGTCCGTCCCGGATCCGGCGTTTCACCGTACCGACCGGTAGTCCGAGAAGGCGGGCCACTTCGATGTAGGTGTGGTCGCCGAAGAACGCCAGCACGATCGCCTCGCGCTGCTTGTCGCTCAGTACGTCGAGTGCCTCGACGAGCGAGTCACCGTCGAGTCTGACCAAGACATCCTCGGCGATGAAGACGTCCTGCTGCGGTTCACGAAGAAGCGCTCGCAACTCACGTCGTTGCTGCGCCTGCTCGGACCGAATGCGATCGATCGTCCGCCGGCGAGCAATGGTGGCGGCGAACCCACACGGATTCCCCGTCAACCAGTCGACCCGATCGGCCTTTCTCCACACCTCGAGCATCACGTCCTGCACGATCTCCTCCGCGGAACTCGGCCATGTTCCGAGCGAGCGCCGAACCGTTCCAGCAACTGCCACCAGAAGTTGGTCGTGCCACCGTTCGAATTCGTCTCGAGCCGAATCCAGCGTCGCCCTGCTGGAGGTGCGAGCTCTCGGTCTCTCCACTGCAGTCATGCACCTGGTTCGGTGCGATCAACTTCCCGGATTGGAAATTCTGGAAAGACTGGCTGAAGGCAGATGGTGGCGGACCGGCGTCGCCCGTGCCGGTCCACCGCCCAACATCAAGCACCATCGCCGACAGAAGTGCAATGAATCGGCAGCCATCTTGAGAAGAACTTGACGTTGTCCGAAGACATGCTTCAGGTTTCGCCTGTGGTCCCGCTGGATCTTGATGCTGTGAGCATCGACGCTGCCAGCAACACCAGCCACATCCACATGAGTGAGAGCCCGGAGCCGGCGAGCTGATCCGGGAACGCCGGACGAACGAGGCGGTACGGCAAGGCCGCAGTATCCGCGAAGTCGACGACGAGCGTTCGCCGATCGGTATTCGCTTCGACGGCAAGCCACAGCCAATTGACCACGCCCGCCGCGCCGAGAAGTACGGCCGGCATGAGCAGGCCTCGCGTGTCGCTGATCAGGCGACTCACCGCAATCACGAGGAGGGGGACGATCACCACGAGCTGCCGCCCGGGCGACCACCATCCATGCATGGTCAGCGCCACAAAGGTGGCCGTCAGGTAGCCCGCAGCTACCGCTGCCACCGTCCAACGACTCGCTGAGCTCTGTCGAGCGAATCGAGCGACGGCAATCGGAGCCAGGAGCCAGAGCGGTTGCCAAGGAATGAGACCGAAGCGGCGATCGACCAGAAGCCCGACCAATCGACGGCTTCGCCCGAGGTAATTGGGCGAGGTTCCAACAACCGAGAGCTCGCCCGTTTCAGCGAAGTGGTCGCCCGCCGCGTAAACCGTCCAGCCGCCATAGATCCGCTGATGGACGACGGCGTAGACGACCCCAGACACCGCGAGCGCGGCGACGGTGCCGATGAGCTGGCGGCGATCGCCACGCAGGCCAGAGAACAGCCACAGCGCGAGCACCGCAGCGACTGGCACGTACTTCACCGCCAACCAGGGCAGGGCCACGATCGCCATCACTACGCCGATCGTGGCGCGCGCCGTTCGCGGCCCGGCTAGCAACGCAACCGCGGTGATGACCGCCAAGGCGGCCGGCATCTCCGGATACACCTGGGTGGCGTACGGAGCGAGGGGTTGCGCCCCAGCGAACGCCGTCGTCACCAGCAGTGCCACCACCGGTTCGACGGCGAAGCGTCGGATGGCAACCCAACAGGTGAGGCTCGCAACCGCAGCTGCGATCGCGGTCAGAAACAGACGGGCGCCGACCCATCCGCCGACCGACATTGCCGGCGCCAGGATCAGCGGAAGCAGTGGGTCATGAGGACTGAAACGCCGGCCAGCCTCATCGACCGGCGTCGTCTGCGTGTTCAGCGGAATCTCGTGGAAGGAGAGGTAAGCCTCTTCTTCAATCTCATCTGAAACGTCGAGATCGAAGTCCTCCGCCAGGCTCAACGCCGTCATGAGGTACTGGGGTTCGTCCACCGACGTCTGTGCCCCGTATGTCGATCGAGCCCCGACCCCGGGGAGGGCAAGACAAAAGGCAAGCACGCCGGCAGCTGCCGCGAAGCGCCACGCGGCGGCTGCCGATTGCATCAGCCCTGAAGACCAGCCTGAGAAATCAGGTTCCGTGTGCCTTCGAGCCCATCGCCCAGACCGGAGAGATCGAGGTCGCCGACCCCGGAGAACTCGGCCGCGGGCAGGCTTCCAGACGGTGCTACTCCGTTGGCCAGCGGGTATTCGAATGTCTCATCGGCAAAGTACCGCTGCGCGGATTCGCCGAGGAGAAACTCGATGAGTTGCGCCGCTTCATCCGGGCTATCCGAACCTTCGAGAATCGCCGCTCCCGTCACGATGAGGATGCTCCCCGGATCGTCGGGATCGAGCTGGTGGTTGACGCCGTTGTGCCCGGGGTCTTCGTCGACGAAGCGGAAGTTGTAGTAGTGGTTGACGAGGCCAGCGTCGACTTCACCTCGACCGACCGCAGCGACGATCGAGTTGTTGTTGGGGAAGGTCTGCACGTCATTCGCAGCAAGACCACGGAGCCATTCCAACGTCTGATCGTCGCCGACCCGGCCCCGCATGGCGGTCACGAAGTCTTGAAACGAACCGTTGGACGGAGCGATGGCAACACGACCGGACCACTCCGGTGCCGTGAGGTCGAACACGCTGGTCGGCAAGTCGGCACTGGCCACCAGATCAGGGTTGAAGACGAGCACTCGCTGGCGTCCACTGAATCCGATCCAACGCCCCTCGGCATCCTGCACCGACTCCGAAACCAGGCTGAGGAGGTCGTCAGGCAACGTGCTCAACCGACCAGCACCATCGAGAAAGTCGACCGCACCGGGGCTTTGAGACAGAAAGACGTCGGCAGGTGTCTGGTCGCCCTCTTCTTCAATCAGCAATGCCAAGTCGGCGGACTGGCCGTAGCGAACGGCCACGTTGATGCCGGTTTCGGCTGCGAAGTCGTCCAGGATCGGGCCGATCAGATTCTCGGTCCGACCGGAGTAGATCGTGACGGTGCCAGCGTCGTCAGACGATGAGCACGCGGCGGCCACCAAGGAGAAGAGGAGGCCGAGACCAAGCAAGCGAAGGACCGGTGATCGACGGCTGCGAGACGACGGGGAGCGTGAATGCATGGGATGAGAGTATCTGCCCCTGTTCGTTTTCTGTAAAGCAGACCTACCATCTTTGTCACACCCCACTTCAGACACCTCACATGAACGTCCCGCTTCTCACCCTCCGCCGCTTGGTTCGGCCGGCGCAGCTCGTTCTTGTCGCGTCGCTCGTGGCCGTGACTGCCACAGTGGTCGCCGCTGGTGCGTTGGCCAGCACGCTTGACGGTGAAGCGCTTCGCCAACTTGTTTCCGTTGCATCCGGCGATCCCACCGGATGGTTGCTCGCGTTCGGCGCTTTTGGTTCAGCGTTCATGGTGCGGGCGCTGGCCTGGAGCCGACTACTGCCCTCACTCCCGTTCGGCCAATCACTGGCCGCGCTGCACGTTGCCCTCGGCGCCAATCATGTGCTGCCCTTCCGATTGGGCGAGCCGTTCCGAGTCATCTCGGCGGTGCGGAGAACAAACACCACCGTTGTTGACGCCACCAGCACCGGTGTGGCGCTACGGCTCGGAGATGTGCTGGCGCTGCTTGTCATCGGTGCCGTACTCGGACCACGAGCACTGCTCTCAACCATTGGCTGGGCCGGCGGCGCGCTGGCTGCGCTCGTAACCGTCGCTGCGCTCGTTGCCGTGGCTGGCATCGTCCGTCGCGCCGCACGGTCCGATTCCACGAACCGCCCCGATTCGCTCACGGCACTCCTCACGCTCTCGGCGTGGGGCCTTGAGTCGGTGCTCGTCTGGCAGGTCGCCCAATGGGGCGGCTTTGATCTGAGCTGGCCAGACGCCCTCTTGGTCACCGTCATCGCAATCGCCGCTCAGCTCGTGGCGATCGCCCCGGGCGGTATTGGCACCTACGAAGCCGCCGCCGTTGCGGCACTCATCCTCGTGGGGAGCGATCCAGGCGAGGCATTGGCCATCGCGCTGGCCGCTCACGCGCTCAAAACCCTCTACAGCCTCATCACCGCCGGAGTGTTTCTCATCGTGCCATCACCCAGCCTCTTCGGCCGTTTGCGCTTGCCATCGACCATCTCCCCGGCAGCGATCGAACCCATCGAAGACGGGCCGGTCGTCCTGTTCCTTCCCGCCTTCGAGGAAGGCCCTCGTATCGCCGAGGTCATTGAGCGAGCACCGAACACCGCAGGCGGCCGTCCGCTTCAGGTGTTGGTCGTCGACGACGGGTCGACCGACACGACTGTCTCCGAGGCCAAAGCTGCCAGCGCAATCGTGGTCTCGCACGCAGAGAACCGGGGCCTCGGACGTGCCGTCGCCACCGGGCTTCAGCACGCAGCTACGGAGTTGGGAGCTTCCGTTGTGGTGTTTTGCGACGCCGACGGCGAGTACGACCCGGCCGACATCGACGACCTCGTGCTTCCGATCCTTCGCGGTGAGGCCGACTACGTCATCGGTTCGCGATTCGCGGGAAGCATCGAGCACATGCGACCGCATCGCCGTTTCGGCAACCTCGCGCTCACCCGGTGGGTTCGATGGATGACCCGTACCCCGGTGACCGATGGGCAGTCCGGCTACCGAGCCCTTTCTCGACAGGCGGCGCTCGCAACAGACATGGTGCACGACTACAACTACGCCCAGGTACTCACGATCGATCTGCTCCAACGCGGCTTTCGGTACGGCGAAGTGCCCATCACCTACCGATTCCGGGAATCGGGCGACAGCTTCGTCAAGCTCCCTCGCTACCTGCGCAACGTCGTGCCCACCGTTCTGCGCCAGCTGAACAATCCGTCGAGCTCAGTCCTCAACCGCTCAATCCTCAACGATGTGCTGGTCGAACCGGTCGAGAGCGTCTGACCACGCCGCTGCATCCCAGTGACCGTCCGGGCTGAGGCACGCGACGGCTGCGAAGGCCATGTCCATCACGTGATGAAGGTTGTCCGCGACCACCAGACCCTGACGTCCGAATACCGTGATGCCGTCGACGGATTGGGCCCACTCGGCCACCGCCGTCATCGGTTCAACATCGTCCGGTCCGATGACCGGGTAGACGGCGGGCAGGCGCTCCACGTGATGACCGGTCACCACTGGATCAGGGAGGCCTGCGACGGCAAGAGCGGCCACAACGCTGGCCGCCAGATCCGTGTCCGGCGAGGACCAGATCGCATCGCCGGGATCGCACACGACTTCAGCGCAGAGGATCGTCTGTCCGCTCGGATCCTGACCGTCTCGATAGTTCTTCGGCTCAGAGAGTCGCGCCAGAAGCACGTCGAGTCCGGGAAAGTAGTGAGCGTCGAACGGCGTGTACTGATCAGTATCAAGCACGAGGTAGACGAGTGCCACTCCGCGGCGGGCCGGAGAAATCGGTCCTGGGCCGGAAGGAGCGGAGGGCCGGTGGCTTGGCAGCACTGCAGCCAGCTGATCTGGCCCCGCCGTCCAGAACACTCGCTCCGCGTGGATGGCCTCACCCGTGCTCAGCGAGACGGCCGAGCCATCAACGCCGATCACCCGCACGCTCGTCCGCAGATCAACACCCGCAGCGAGGCATCCAACGACCAACTCGTCGATGACCTGTCCGTAGCCCCGGGCTGGATAGAGAAACACGGGCGGTTCCGATCGCTTGGCCTGAACAAGCTTGCGAGCGAGTGTGAGCGGCGACGACACCGAGACTCGACGACGAGCGACGTCGCCGGCCAACTCATCCGCTGGCCGCCCCCAGAGCTTTTGGGCATAGGGGCCGTAGAACCAGCGGAGTACCGCAGGACCAAGGCCGGCGCGAATGACCTCGGCGTAGGTGTCGCTCCGCTCCGTGCGAAACGGAGACAACACCGCATCTCTCAGAGCGGAGAGCACGAAGCGGGGCGGGAGATGCTTGGCCATGTCGGCCGGGGAGAGCGGGAAGGCAACCCATCGACCTCCAAGTCGTATCCGACCGTTCCGGGTCCGGGTCTGCAGGTCGTCGCCCAGCAGCCGTTCGAGGAGGCCTCGAACCTGCGGCGATGCCGACGGGTGCAGACGGTGACTTCCGAGATCAACGCTCTGACCCGCCACCTCGATGGAGGCCGACATGCCTCCCCAGCGAGACGTGGCCTCGACGACAGTGACGGCATGGCCCTGCTCTGCTGCGAGCAGTGCAGCGGTCAGTCCAGCAGGACCGCCGCCGACGATGAGGAGGTGCATGATCGAACGACGCCGGGAGCGGAATCGAATCCGACGGTCAGCGGGGCCAGACGGGGACGTCAGCTCCGGCGAACACCACGTTCACCTCATCGCCCACGGCGAAATCGGCTCGGAGGGCGCGCACGCTCAGGAGGTGGCCGCCCCGCAGTTCCACGTCGTAACGGACGTCGTGCCCGTAGTACTCGACGTCGACGACCTTGGCCTCAGAGCCGGCCTCGACCACGAGCTGCTCCGGCCGGATGATGACATCGACGGCGCCCGAGGTTGGCCCCGCACTGTTTGTCGTGCGTGCGGGGAGCTGACCGAGGCTTGTTGTGACTCGGCCGTCGTCGAGCTGACCGGCAAGACGGATGCCCTCGCCCATGAACTCAGCGACCCACGGCGTTGAGGGCTGCTCGTAGAGCTCGGTTGGCGTGCCCACCTGTTGGATGGAGCCACCCGACATCACAGCCACTCGCTCGCCGAGTGCAAATGCCTCTTCCTGATCGTGGGTGACAACGATCGTTGTGATGCCCAGGCGGGCGATCAAGCGCTTCACGTCGCGACGAACTTGAACCCGCAATCCGGCATCGAGAGCCGAGAACGGCTCGTCAAGCAGCAGCACGGCGGGCTCGGGAGCGAGGGCACGAGCCACGGCGACGCGCTGCTTCTGCCCGCCGGAGAGCGTGCCCGGCAGACGATCGCCGAAGCCACCCATATCCACCAGCTCAAGCACTTCCGCTACGCGCTCGGCGCCACCGGAACGACCACGCAAGCCAAACGCCACGTTTTGTTCAACGGTGAGGTGCGGGAACAGCGCGCCGTCCTGGAAGACCATGCCGACGCGCCTGCGCTCGGGCGCCACGAACGTCTTGCCACCAGCCACGGTCACGCCGTCAACGGCGATGGAACCAGACGAGATTCGTTGGAGCCCAGCGATGGAGCGGAGCAAGGTGGTCTTCCCGCAACCGCTTGGGCCAAGAAGCGAGACGACTTGGCCGGCCGGCACGTCGAGAGAGGCCGAGCGAACGACCGCGTCGTCGCTCCCGCCAAAGGTGACCGACACATCGGCGATCGTGACGGCGCTGCTGGCGGCGCGCCCGTCTCCGTGACGGTCAGCAGGTGACCCAACGGGGGAAGGTTGGCGGCGCGCGAGCACGGTGTCAAGCGTACCGAACACTGCTCATGATGCACGAATGGCATCGGAGCGACGGAGTACCAATACCCAAGTGAGCATCGCAGACAGGGCAACCAAGATCAGGCCGCTGACACCCACCTCGGCGAAGAAGCCGTCTTCATAGGAACCCCAGACTTCCGTGGCCAAGGTACGGAATCCGATCGGCGCCAAGAGGAGCGTGGCCGGAAGCTCCTTCACGGTGGAGAGCAACACGAGCCCGCCGCCCGAGACGAGGCTGGGCCGCATCAACGGCATATCGACTCGTCGGAGGCGGACCGAGGCCGAGGTTTCGAGGAGCTGGCTGGACTCTCGCAAGCTGTCTGGCACCGCGCGCACGGCATCTTCAGCGGCGCCAAGCGCCTGGGAGCCGAAGTGAATGACGTAGGCGCCGATGAGCAATGGCAGCGTTTGATACAGCCCGCCGATCACGGGAGCGTTCAACGTCCAGAACACCAACGACAACGCGATCACGAGCCCAGGCACGGCGAAGCCACTGACCACGGCGATCGATGCCACATTCGCCGAGCGGGCTCGATGGCGGACGATGAGCACGGCCAACGGAACAACGGCGATGACAGCCACCACGCTGGTGATGACACCGACGACCGAGGTGTTGATCGCCGCGCCGAGCAATCCGTCGACACCGACGCGGCCGTCTCGTACGCCTCGCCAGGCCCAGGTGGCCAGGCTCGCGACTGGCACCACGAGACCCATGAGGATCACGAAGAGCACGAAGAAGAGGGCGGGAAGGCGCCAGCGGCCGAGCTGCTGCGGTTCGACCGGGTGCGAGCGCACCGGATCGTTGGCTCGCTGAGGTGGCCGGCTGAGACGCTCCAACAACACGACCGTTCCCGCCAGCACGATGAGGATACACGAGGCGGTGAACGAGGTTGCCCGGTCGCTGAGGCGGGAGGCGAAGATCACGCGAGTGAGCGTGTCGTAGCCCAGCAGCTGAACGGCTCCGAATTCGCTCACCGTGTAGAGGAAGACCAAGAGGCCACCGGAAGCGATGGCAGAACGAAGTTGGGGAAGCGTGACGGCGAAGAACGTTGCGACGCTGCCACGGCCGAGGACTCGGGCACTTTCTTCCAGCGATGGGGGCAGCGCAAGGAGCCGAGCGGCCACGGGAAGGAACACGTACGGGAATGTGAAGAGCGACAGCACGATCCACGACGCCCAGAATCCTCGGAAGCGGGGCGCCTCGAGCCCGATCAAGTCCAACGTTCCGTGCAGAATGCCGCCCGGTGCCAGCGCGGCGAGAAAGGCAGCGGCACCCACGAAGCTGGGCAAGACCAGCGGCAGGACAACCAGAACGCGCAGAGAGGGTCGGGCCGGCAGTGCCGTGCGCATCAAGAGCCACGCCAAGGACGTTCCGAGTAGCACCGCCGTGCTGGCAACCGAGGCAGACAACAAAATCGTACGACCGAGCGGAGCGAGCGAAGCGCTGATCGTCTCCCCCAACTCATCGCCGAGCTGAGACGTGCGCGTGAAGATGAAGAGGCCGGGCAAGGCGAAGATCACGCCAAGGACGGCCACGTGGGCGAGCATCCAGCGAGGCGCGCTGGTCGACGTTGCCTTTCGCGAAGGCCGCGGGGCGTCGTGGCTCGGAGATGTTGGGGTTGCCAAGGCCACAAGGGAAAGCTATCGGTCGAGCCAGCGGCCCTGACGATGGCGTCGCGCCGTCGCCTGGATCGAACGGCTATTCGAGAACGCCGATGTCCCCGGCCGAGATCCCGAGCTGATCGAACATGGGCTGCAGCGCGGCCTGCACCTCGGTGCCGAATCCGTTTGCTCCGGGCTCGTTTTCGAGGCTGAGGATGGCAAGGATGGCATCGACGTCGGCACCCGTCGCGGCGGCATCTGGTTCGATGATCCGGAAGAAGGCGAAGCCCTCGGCCTGATGCACCTTGGCCGTCTCGGCGTCGCCGTCGGCAAGATCACCTTCGATGAGCGCGGCATACCGGATCGCAGCTTGGGAGTAGGTGATCGCGACGTTGCGCTCCACCTCAGCAGCGGCCTCGCCTGCGACCTCCGTGTCGCCTGCGACGAGGGCGTCGCGGCCGCTGATCATGGCAGCGAGAATCGCCTCGTTGGCCAGAGCGGTGCTGTCGTCGGCGCCGAGCGTGCCGAAGTTGCCAGCTCGCTTGTTTGCTGTGGCCCAGGGGGAACAGCCGGGCTCGGCACCGTGGTAGAAGGCCCAGCCTTCATCCCAGTTGTGGACTGCGCCTTCGGCGATGTCGAAGTTGCCCTCCTCCGCCTTGTTCAGCGCCGCGACGAGCTCGTGCTTCAACCATGCGACCATCGCCTGGTTCTGGATGCCCTTCTCGACGCCTTGCGCCCGCACGGCGTCGGATTGGCCTTCGAACATGCCGGTACCGTTCAGGGCGGCGGTGACGAAGTCGTCCAGCGGCGTCGGCGTCCCGTAGTAGACGTCGTAGCCGTGGTTGCGGCCGTCACGAGAAGCGAAGCCGCCGATGCTACGGACTGAACCGTCGCTGTTCACCGAGTTGACGCCGTCGCGATAGATCGTCTCAACGGCCGCAAAGTCGCCGGCATCCAGCAAGTCGCCGATGCCGCAGATGTCGGCCACGACGAGGCGATGAGCATCCACGTTCGAGGCGTACTCATACCCACCGTCACCCACGGATGGCACTGCCGGCGAACGATCGTCGCCCGCTGGCGCTGAGGCCGAACCGGATCCCGATGCGGATGCGCCCTCGTCGCCGAGCACCGAGACCTCGCCTCGCACGTCCTCGCCATCGTCGCTCCCGCACGCCGCGGCAGCGAGAGCGAGCGCAAGGAGAAGCGCAAGAAGGGATCGTGTCCCGGAAGGCGACGGCATGTGGATCATGGTCAGCAACCCTAACAACTTCTATGCAGCCGTCCAATACATCCGGTACGCTCATCGGACGGATGTCCTCCCAGCCACCTCTCTCTCCCAAGGCTCCCCTGCCGTCAGGGCCCGCCACCACAACGGCGGGCCTCCCGTCGAGGGTGCTGCTCACCGGTGCTGGCGGATTCATTGCGACCGCCGTCGGTCGCCTCTTGGTCGAAGCAGGAGTCGACGTGACTGGCGTCGACGTGCGCTCGGAGGAGGCTCGTCAACGAGCGAACCTGAGCGCTGGCGCTTGGTCGAAGATCATCAACGCCGATGTGCTCGACGTAGACCTCCGGTCCCTGCTGCGCTCGGTCGATGCGATCGTTCACCTCGCCGGCTCGCCCGGAGTTCAGTCGAGCTGGGCCGGAGGGTTCGATCATCACGTGCGGAACAACGTTGTGACCACACAACGCCTGCTGGAAGCTGCGCTGGACGCTCCCGTCGGCCGCATCGTGGTTGCCTCGTCCAGCTCGGTCTACGGCCACGTGGGCCAGGGCAGCGCAGACGAACGTTCACCGCTCGCTCCGCTGAGCCCCTACGGCGCGTCGAAAGCGGCGATGGAACACGTGGTCGGCGCCTATGTGGAACGGGGCTTGTCCGTCACGCCGCTCCGGTACTTCACGGTCTACGGGCCGCATCAGCGGCCGGACATGGCGATGCATCGAATGATCGAAGCCACACGAGGCGGGCCGGTCTTCCGGGTCCGAGGCGACGGTGAGCAGCTTCGCAACTTCACGTTCGTCGATGATGCCGCTCGAGCAACGGTGGCTGCGCTCCAGTCCGACCTTGCCCCGGGCTTGCCAGTCAATGTGGGCGGGAGCGGCACGGCAAGCGTGAACGAGGTCCTGGCTCTCATCGAAGAACTGGCCGGTGCAGAAGTGAAGCGGGAGACCAGCGTGGAGGTACCGGGAGACCCCGGCCGAACCGCAGCGAACATCGATCGCGCACGCCAGATTCTCCGCTGGTCACCGCAGGTCTCGCTTCGAGATGGCCTGGCCGCACAGATTGCCTGGCAGGCCGCTCGTGCTCGCCAGAATGCTCACGCCTGAGATCGAGTGGCCCCGAGCCGGCGACGACCGGACAGTTGCATCAGCCCGAGGTCGAGCACGACGACCGCCACGACCCCGAGCAGAATCGCTCCGCCACGCTCGACGAGGCCCAGCGCGAGGAGCACGCCGGTTCCGAGCACCCAACCGAAGTCGGCCAGTGAGATCGACAGCGACTCTCGGTGCAGCCGATCGGCGTCAGTTCCTGCAAGGAACACAAGGAAGGCGGCGAACCCGAGCAGGCCGAGTCCTGTGGCCCGGATCACCCAATCGGTGTTGATACCAAGGACCTCGCCCACACCGAGCAGATCGGCAATCGCTGGAGCAACGGCAAGAGAGGCGATACCGGTGAGCGTGGAGAAAGCTGCGTTCAGCCGCAGTGCGAGTCGGAGGCGCATCGAGGGGTCTCGTTGCTCCACGGCGCTTGTGGCATCCGTTTGGCTGAGCGGCACGGGCGGGATGGAAGAGGAAGATGTGGTGGTCATGTGTTCATCGTGAGCGCTGTCTCG
Organism: uncultured Acidimicrobiales bacterium; assembly: GCA_937997485.1. Taxonomy (GTDB): domain Bacteria; phylum Actinomycetota; class Acidimicrobiia; order Acidimicrobiales; family SZUA-35; genus SZUA-35. The sequence continues at coordinate 73,662 of CALKTH010000001.1, forward strand.
AATGAGCACCATGACGTGCCGGGTCATGACCGAGGCAACGGATGCCGCGCCGAGCGTCCGGCCAGGATCAACTTCGTGGCACGATGACGGAATGGCTACTTGCGCATTTCTTGGTCTCGGCAACATGGGTTATCCGATGGCGGGACACCTCGTCTCAGCGGGCCACGACGTGCGGGTCTTCAATCGCACGAACGCCAAGGCGGAAGCGTGGGCGGCGGAACACGGTGCAGACGGACGAGGCACTGCGTGTGCGTCGCCCGCTGAAGCTGCGAGCAACGCTGACTTCGTCTTCATCTGTGTCGGGGCCGACGATGACGTCCGCTCGGTCGTCTATGGCGACGCTGGCGCGCTCGGGGCCCTCAGTGACGGAGCGGTCATCGTCGATCACACCACGGCCTCGGCCACGTTGGCCGAGGAGCTGGCGGCGGCGTGTGCTGAGAAGGGTGTGGGTTTCGTCGACGGACCGATCTCGGGCGGCCAGGCCGGTGCGGTCAACGGCGTACTCAGTGTGATGTGTGGCGGTGAACCGGCCGACTTCACCAAGGCTGAGCCAGTCATGGACGCGTACAGCTCGGCGATGACGCTGGTTGGGCCCGTGGGTTCGGGACAGCGGACAAAAATGGTGAATCAAATCCTGTGCGCCGGTGCGATCCAGGGTGCCGCCGAGGCGTTGGCCTTCGGACAGCGGGCAGGCCTGAACATGGAGAAGGTGCTGGCTGCGGTCACCAAGGGAGCCGCTGGGTCCTGGTATCTGCAGAACCGGGGCGAGACGATGGTGGCCGACGAGTTCGACTTCGGTTTCGCCGTGGATTGGCTGGCCAAGGATCTCGGCCTGGTCCAGACCGAAGCGGAAGGCCTCGGGTCCGAAGTGCCCCTCGCGAACATGACTCGCTCGCACCTCGAACAACGCCAAGCCGCGGGCGACAATCGGATGGACGCCACCGCAATCATCCGCAACTATCGCTCCTAGCGCCACCACTTTGTCCGCGCTCATGTACCTCTCAGGTACATGAGGTCTGCAATTCGGGTGCGGTCAGCACCGCACGCAATCACCACGATCGAGGAAACGCCATGTCGCACACGCAGACGGTTGGGATCGTGACCCTTCCCGGCTTCAACGAGATCGACTCATTCGTCGCCGCACGGATGATCCATTCGGTCCCTGGGCTCGACGTTTCGTTGGTGGGACCCACCACGACGGCGATCTCCATGGCCGGAATCGAGGTGGCCACGCCTGGCTCGCTCGAGGACCTTGGCGATCACGCTGCGGTGATCGTCGGCAGCGGTCTTCAGACGTTCGAGCACATCGAGAACACGGTGCTGATGAATCGATTCGCTCTCGGTCAGCGAAGCGATCAGCTCATCGGCTCGCAGTGTTCCGGCGCAGCGATCCTCCACCGTCTGGGCCTGGTGGATGGGCTCACCGTTTGCACGGATCTCACGACGACCCCGAAGCTACGGGCACTTGGCGTGGACGTTGCCAACGAGGCGTTCCGGGCCGACGGGAATCTGGCCACCTCAGGTGGCTGTCTTTCCTCGTCGTACCTGGCGTTCTGGGTGATCGCTCGGCTGACGTCGGTCGAGGCAGCGATGACGGCATTGGAGTACGTCGCACCGATCGGTGAGGCGGGTCACTACGTCGCCCGAGCTCTCAAGCTCACTGGCACCGCAACCCCGGCCCCGGCAAGCTAGGAGCGGCGCGGTCCTCTTTCGAGTACGGCCGCCGTCCGAATGGCAACACCGGCGAGCGCCGCCGCGTTTGCGGTCCATGCACACCACGCGAGATGTTGCGCGCCAATGTTCAGCTCGTAGCAATGATGACGAAGCGCTGCGTCGACAAGATCGTCACCCTCGATCGAGACTCGAGCGGGATCGCCGACGGTTCGACGCCACATGTCGAGCTGGGCGATGCCCGGGTGCCACGGTTCCCAAAACGTGAGCCACGCCACGTCATACAAGTGGTCGCCGAGCGTCGAACACTTCCAAGAGAAGACAGCGTTGACGGCGCCCGCATCGTCAGAGATCAACACGTTCTGATGCAACAGGTCGCCGTGCACGAGGTCTCGCCGTTCCGGGCACTGCGGGATCAGCTCCTCGATTCGACGGACCGTTCGATTGAACAGGCCATTGAGTTCCGGGTCTTCAGCCAGGACCGTGCGCCAGCCGGACACGGTGGCGGCGGGGTCATCGACCAGTCGGTCCGAAAGCCACGACCGCCACGACCCAGGTGTCGAGGAGAACCAGTCGACCGGAGCCTCCTGAGGCCCGCCGTCCACCGACCTCAGACCCTCCAAGAGACCATCGACCATCTGACCTCGGCGCGCCTCGTGTGCTCCTCCTGCGTCAACGACGGACAGGTCCTCCAGGAATGAACCTGTCGATCGTCGAGAGATGGCGAAACAACGACCGAGGGCACGGCCAACATCGAGCACTTCCGGAACGGGAAGCGCTGGTCGGTTGAAGCGGTGCGCCGCCCGGTCCATCTCGAATCCCTCGCTCGACTCCGACAGACGTAACACGAGCGCATCCCGCCCGACATCGAAGCGATAGGCCGAGGACCAGAAGCCACCACGCAACGGTTCGATGTTCGTGACGTCGTCGTCGAACCGGCTGGTGAGGAACGCTGCTACCTGCTCGACCGAGGGACGATGGGATTCGGCCATGGGGGGCAGTAGAGCGCTCCCCTCGGCCAGACACCAACAGATTTGGCGCTCAACCGGCCCAACTGGAGGCGCTGGTGCACGAATAGCTGCCCCAGCGCCTCAAGAACGAGTTGTTCGCTCTGCGAGCGCTGGCGCAGGTGTGGCTACGGTGCGGAGATGGCCTACGACTTCGATCGGTTCCTGCGATACGACGAGCTCGTCGAGTGGATGCAAGCACTTGCCGGTGCGCACCCTGACTTGATTCAGACCGAGGTGTACGGCCAATCGAGCGAAGGGCGGGACCTCTGGCTGGTCACGGCGACGTCGGCGACAACGGGCAGCCACGAGTCAAAGCCGGCGCACTGGGTCGACGCCAGCATCCACGCAGTGGAGCTGACGGCCACGGTGGCGGCGTGCCAGCTGCTGCA
>CALKTH010000002.1 GCA_937997485.1 uncultured Acidimicrobiales bacterium
CTGAACGGGCGGAACCGTGAGTGGACCTTGGCGCCGGAGCAGTGACCGCAAGGTCGGCCACGGAAACGATTCCCTCTGCAACGCAGTGTTCGACAAGACGACGTCGACGATCACTGGCCAAACGGGTCGGTGATCCACGTAATCCCTCAACCCCGAGCTTGGCGAACTTGATGCAAAGGTGATCAAGCTTGCGATTCAGCTTGGTGATGCTCCAGCCGAGCAGCGCCGCGGCCTGCGCGTTGCTCGGCAACGAGGCATCCCTCCCCCGACTGCGCAGGCGATTCTCTGCGAGCACAAGCAACAACGCCCGTTGCTCGACATTGAGTAGCTTCGAGGTCACACGGGGCCGACGATGGGGAACGCCCAACGCCAGACCGACCTCGTATCGAGCAGGCCCGCAGGCGAAGGCCACGGCCGCTGACGGGAACCAAAGCGGCGCCTCGGCCCCCGGCGCGATCGAACAACGGGAAGGGGAGCAGAGGTCTTTGACGAGAAGCTCGTCATCCCTCCTCTCGTTTCTCAGCCACCATTGACCGCACCGGCTGACGAATCGACCGGCGACCGAAGGAAGCCGGGGATTCGTGTCGAGGACAAGCTCGGCATCCCGGCCGAACGTCAATGATCCAGGTTGGGCAAGTTCGATTGTCTCATCGAGAAAGTCGACAAACAGTTGCATCGGGGGACGCTCCTCCAGCGCTGGGCGGCGCTCTCTGCATCGAGCGAACGGTTCGCTTCGGCTTTCACAGAGTCCTGAAGTCCCCGGCCCACAACGAGGGACCGAAGGGGAAGCAAAAGGGGAATCCGGTGACGAGGGCAACAGCCGCCGGTACGTTCGCTCCATGGCAAACGTGAGCGTCGAGAAGGTTCTGCTGGAGCTCAGCGGAAGCCTCATAAGGAAGCGGGCTGCGCTGAAGTCGAGCGACGTTCTGCCCTTCGCCGCGGAGCTGGGGCTGGACGTGTCAGCTGATGAGGACATCCTTGCGGTCGCAGCGAAAGTGAGGAACCGGCTCGGTCGGCTCCTCCGCAACGCTCCGATCGATGGAGAGATCACCTACCGAAGCCAGTCCGGGACTGTCTGGGTCAACAGTCACCAGGATCTGTTCCGCCTCGCTGTCATCGAAGGCATCGGGCTGAAGCGTCTCGAGACCGACGGGTATCCCGATCACAAGACCACCAAGGCCCGTCTCGAATCGAACGTGCTTCCGCAGGTGGCAGCGCACCTCCAAGTGCTGCTGCGCCAGGGCCTGACGGAGCCAGATACCCACGTTGCGGAGCCCAGTGCGAGCTCGGAGCTCCCTTCAGCAGACGCAATCGGCTTCGGCTCTCTGCTCCGACGCGTGCGGCAAGAAGTACCCACCGCGTTCGAGCTTCTGAGTGACGCCGACGGAACACCACCGGCGGCCACGATGTTCCGGATGGAGAGCGCCTTTCACCCGGGCGTTGCGCCCTACATCAGCAGAGACATCGACACCGCTCTTCGCGACGAACTCAATCGTCTCGCCGCCACCGCCATCGCCGATCGCAAGCCCGTCATCGTCACGGGGTCTCCGGCATCAGGCCGGACACGAACGCTCTTGGAAGCTCTTCGCCATTCAGTCTTTGCGCAACATCCCCTGCACATTCCCCGTAGTCCAGGCCTCTTTGCGACCTACGCCAAACGGGCGATCTCCGGCGGCCACGCACGGCTCATCCTTCTCGATTCGCTCGATGACTACCTCGCTGCCGACCGTGCCTTCTCCTTCGTACCCCACCTCATGGAGCTCGCCCAGGCCGGTCACTTCGTCGTCGCGACGTCGACGACAGGACCACTCCGGACCGGATCGGAGAACCTCGGCACCGCAAGCGAAGCTCAGCTTCTGCCAGAAGATCGTGAGTGGCTGGCAAGCTCGACCGTCGTCCACCTCGAATCAGGCCTCTCCCTCGCGGAGGCTGAGAGAGCCGGCCTTCCCGTCAACACGCGCCTCGCAGAGTCACACACTGGTGTGCCGACGCTTCTCCAGCGTTGCGCGTCCGTTCGCGACGGCGGGGCGTCCGACCAGGAGGCCTCGCAACTCAATGCGCTCATCGAGGCCTTGCTCCTCGGGCGCCTCATCAGCGCCCAGCCAATCCCAACGCCCCGCCTCGTCGAGCTGGCGCGCGCTGCGTACACGCACGCGTGGCCAACTCGCCGCTGGCCCGATGAGATCGGCAGCGACCAACTGGCGCAGTTGTCCGAACCTGTTGGTGGGCGAGGCTCACGATGTGCGATCGCCAGCGAGACGCCGGAAGGTTGGCGACTGTACGAAGCCCTCCTCGCTCCACTCCTGGCCGAACGCAACAGCGAACTCGCAGCACTGGCTTCGGGAGAACTTGGAGCGGCGTGCCTCTCGGCCGAAGACGTCGATTCCATCGGTTCCACGTTCTACGCCCACGGCATCGAGCCTGCCGCCATCACGTGCTGGCACGCCGCCGCGGAACGAGGGTCGGAGACGAGCCGAGTGAATCTCGCGTTTCGAAGCGGGAACAATGTCGCCGTGGCACCCAGAAGCGAAGCTGCGCAGAAGCCGGTTCATCCTGGTTCTGCTGCCCTGACGCCGTCCCAGGTCGTCGCGACGTGGATGCTGCTGACGGCCCTGGAGATTCGGCAGGCAGAGAGCTCGGACCGACCGGTCCAGCCAGTCCTCGTGGGGCGAAGCAGTGAGCTGAATCGCCAACTCGCTTCGACCCTGCGACGAGCTGCACATCCCGACGTCGCCGCGTTGCTCGGTTTCCCTACGAACGAACTCATCGCAGCGGAGGCAGTCACGGCGCGCCACCTGCGTCCCATCGAGGACTCCAGCACCATCATCTTCGTGACGGATGACGACATCTCAGAAGCGGACTTCGAATTGCTCTCGACCGGGCGAGACAAGGGCATCGAGGTGGTGCTCCCAGGACAGGAAGCGAGATTCGTGCCTGGGCCCCGGCGCAGAACCGAACCCCTCGTGCATTGGATTCAGCCGAGCGATCTCGTCGGGGCTCCCATTGATCTTCTCGCCAGGCTCTGTCATCACGACTACGTGCGGCGAGAGCTGGGAAGCATCTCCGCTGGCGAAGGGCGCATCGCCGTCCGGGCATGGAACGAGCTTCCCGAGGATCTTCAGCGAGCGAATCGCTCGCTTGTCCGT
>CALKTH010000003.1 GCA_937997485.1 uncultured Acidimicrobiales bacterium
GAGCGAAGGGCGGGACCTCTGGCTGGTCACGGCGACGTCGGCGACAACGGGCAGCCACGAGTCAAAGCCGGCGCACTGGGTCGACGCCAGCATCCACGCAGTGGAGCTGACGGCCACGGTGGCGGCGTGCCAGCTGCTGCAGCACCTGGTCGACGGGTACGGGAGCGACGAGACCGTGACTCGTGCGCTCGACACCCGCACCTTCTACGTGGTGCCACGAGTGAACCCGGACGGGGCCGAGTGGGCCATGGCCGACAGCCCGAAGTACCGGCGATCCAGCACACGGCCCTGGCCGTGGACGGACTCGCATGCCTGGCCGGGCCTGCTACGGGAGGACGTGGACGGCGATGGCCGCTTGCTGCAGATGCGCATCGCCGACCCGAACGGGGCTTGGATGCCGCATCCCGAGGATGCTCGGCTCCTCATCCCAGTCCCAGCTGAAGGAGCACCGACGGGAGTGGGGCGCTTCCGGTTGCTCGATGAGGGCTCAGTGACCGATCACGACGGCTTCACGGTGCCGACACCACGGGCCGTTGAAGGACTGGATCTCAACCGGAACTATCCGGCCGGTTGGGGACAGTCGGTACCTGGCGCTGGCGATCACCCGTTGAGCGAGCCCGAGATCGACGCACTCGTTCGAGCGTTCGCGGCTCGACCCAACATCTGCGGCTTCAATGCGTTCCACACCAGCGGTGGCGTACTCCTACGTCCGTCCTCCACTCGCAAAGACTCAGATCTGCCGCCGATGGACGTGTGGGTGTGGAAGCAACTGGGCGAGAAGGGCACAGATCTCACCGGCTATCCATCGCACTCGGTCTACGAGGACTTCACGTGGGATCCGAGTGAGACCATGAGCGGGGCGAGCGACGACTGGGCGTATGAGCACCAGGGCGTCTACGGCTGGACCACCGAGTTCTGGGACATCGTGCACGCGGCGACGGGAACGAAGCAGTCCACGCACTTCTGGTACACGGGCCCCAGCGAGGCCGAGGCGCTCGCCGTCCTTCGGTGGTGCGACACCAACCATCCTTCTGGCTACGTCGACTGGTACGAGTTCGATCACCCTCAGCTCGGGCCCGTGGAACTTGGCGGCTGGGATGACCTGAGCACGTGGACCAACCCGCCGTTCTCACACCTGCGCAACGAGGTGCAGGGGCATGCCGAGTTCGCCGTGCACCAAGCCCTGGCTGCGCCCAGTCTGGAGCTACCGCACGTCCGAGTCACCGCGCTTGGCGATGACACCTGGCAGGTCGAGGTGGGGTTGGCGAACTCCGGGTGGTTGCCGACCGATGTGACGGCTCTCGCTCGCAAGGAGAAGATGGTGAAGCCGATCGACATCGCCCTGTCGGCGGCCTCAGGGGGCGACCTCACCGTCATCGACGGTCCGAGCCGTCGTCAGCTCGGACAGCTGGAGGGACGAGTCTCGATGCGCTTCGGCGGCGGCAACGACGGCACGCCGGACCGGGCATTGGTGCGTTGGGTTGTGCAGGCAGACGAAGGGACCGAGCTCTCTGTTGTCGCCCAGCACCCTCGAGCGGGCCGAGCCACCCGAACCGTCACGCTCATCCTCGACCTGTGACCCTGTCCACGTCCGAACACTCGAACTGCCACCGCAGAGTCCGGCCAGGACCGGACTCTGAGGTGGCAGTTGAGTCGGTGAGGGGTGTGAGGCGAGGGGGTAAGGGTGAGTTCGGTCAGTCGACGAATTCGACGATGCGGGTACCGGCGATGCGGTCGACCACTCTGCGGCGCTCTGAACTGAACAGGACCACAACCGCGTCGAAGATCCAAACGAGCACGGCGATGGGGATCAGGATCGAGAAGATCATCTCGGTGATTCCTCGCTTGCGAATTTGGGCAACCGAGGCGGGCTGACTCGTGTGATGATCGGCGATGCGGAGCGACGTCGCGAGATGTCCCACCTTGCCGCCCCACTTGCTCGCTCCCCAAATATCAAGCAGCACCTTGGCCAGGAGCCAACCAATCACCCAGAGCACGAAGACGAGGATGACGAACTGGCCAACGTCGTCCCACACTCCACCCCAGTAGAACTCCTCTCGGCCGGTAGTCGGGTTGATCCGCACCCAGCCATCGACGGCGTCTTCTCGGGGCAGTCCGGTAACTGGATCGACCTCGAAGATGGCGGGAGTGTCGCCCAGGCCTGCGAAGGCCACCATGACTTGCGAGCCCGCTCCCACGGCAGCACCGTTCAGCCAGCTTCCAAAGAAACGGCGCCAGTTGCCGGCCTGCTTCGCGGTCTTGGGTGAGGGTGACGACAGGGCACCAGCACTCGCCTGCGGGTGCGTCGGAGCTCCGGGAACGCCCGGCAGATGAGCGGGAACGCCGAGCTGAGGTGGCCCCGTCTCGTAGCCAGCGGGCCGAGGGGGTGTCACCGGGACGGGTGGCTGCTGCGGGACAGGCGGTGGCTGCGGCACCGGCGGTTGCTGCGGGACCCAAGGCCCTGGTGGCGTCTCACTCACATCTTTCCTTTCGACGCGGTTCGGCCGCGGCTGAAGCCCGAACATCATCGCTCAACTCGCCAGTGGCGGCCGGAACGACGGCGTGAACGATGGCGGAACATCGCACCGCCGGGATTGGCTTGGGCCAGCGGGCGGTTGGGAGATGCACAAGACTCCTGGCCAACGACGGCAGGCAAGCGCAGAAGGGACCAACGTGCGCGCAGATGAAATGGTGACCCGCTACTTCCGAGAAGCGGCCGAGACAATCGATCTTCCCGACCACCTCTATGAGGTGCTGGAAACCTCCTATCGAGAGACCGATGTGCAAGTCCCTGTCCACAAGGACGACGGGTCGCTGGCCATTTACCGGGGCTATCGAGTGCAGCACAACGGTGCTCGAGGTCCCTACAAGGGCGGTATCCGCTACCACCCCGCTGTCGATATCAACGAGGTGCGGGCGCTGGCCTCCCTTATGACCTGGAAGACCGCATTGCTCAACCTCCCCTTTGGCGGCGCCAAGGGCGGAGTGAACGTCGACCCTTCGGAGCTGTCCGAGCGAGAGCTGGAGGCGCTCACCCGGCGCTTCACCCAGTCCATTTCTCACATCCTCGGCCCGTACCGAGACGTGCCTGCTCCCGACATGAACACGAACCCACAAGTGATGGCGTGGTTGATGGATGCGTACTCCGCAAAGGCTGGCTACACGCCAGCCATCGTGACAGGAAAGCCCGTTGCCTTCGGTGGAGCTCCGGGCAGGCGCGAAGCGACCGGACGGGGTGTGGTCTTCACGCTCGAGCAGGCCCTACACCGCGAGGGTCGCACGCTGGAAGGTGTGGACATTGCCATTCAGGGATTCGGCAATGTCGGCACGTGGGCAGCCAAGACCGCAGTGGAAAAGGGCGCTCGCATTGTGGCCATCTCCGACATCGAAGGCGGCGTCCGGCGTGATGATGGCATCGACGTCGACGCAGCGATCGCATTGGTCGCCGCCGGCCGGTCCGTGATCGAGCTGCCGGACGTCGATCAACTCGAGGGAGGCGAGGTGCTCCTCACCGCCTGCGACGTGCTCATCCCCGCCGCGCTCGGCGAGGTGATCACGAAAGAAAACCAGGACGACGTGCAGGCCGAGTGGATCGTGGAGGGAGCGAACAACCCGACGACGCCAGACGCCGACCAGGCGCTGCACGACCGAGGTGTGAAGATCATCCCGGACATTCTCGCCAACGGCGGGGGCGTCACCGGCTCCTACTTCGAGTGGACCCAGAACATCCAGCAGTTCACATGGGAAGAAGCGATCTTCAACGAGCGCCTGGAGAAACGCATGAAGCGGGCGGTCGATGAGACCCTCGATGCCGCCGAGCGCTGGGACGTCCGTCCTCGGCGGGCCGCCTTTGCCATCGCGATCGAACGGGTAGCTGAGGCCGCTCACATGCGCGGGTACGTGTGAGATCGGGCAGACTCTTTCGCTGTGCCTGCCAGCGACCTGTTGGACATCGAACGTCGATGGTCTGATCTCGAATCCCTCGCTGACCGCACACCGGGCATCGACCCGTGGTGTAGCGGGCCCGATTGGATCTTTCCCTCGCACCGGGCATTCGGCCCGGAGGGGGTACCCATCATTCTTGACGCGCCAGGCGTGGGCGTGGCGCTCCTGGCGCAGTACGAACGGGTGGATGGGCCGCCCGTCATCGCCGGCTTGGAACCCTTATGGGGCTTTGCCTGCCCGCTGCTCACCTCAGACCCCGCCGCGTTCGGTGAGGTGGTGGCAGCCAATCTCCACGACCTTCCCGACTGGTCGACCATCGTGCTTCCCGGCCTGCCGCTCGACGGCCAGCTGGCGCGGGCTTTCGCCGGCCCGCTCCGTGCTCTGGGTGAGATACGGGCGGCGACGGGGATCAGCAGACAGGTCGCCGACCTCAGCGATGGTGACGACGCCTGGCTGGCCAAGCGCAGTGCACGCTTCCGACGAAACCTTCGCCGGGCGCAACGTCACGCAGAGGACGTGGGCTTGGAGATCACGAACGTTTCCGAGGACCCGGCCGTCTTCGAGCGCTGCCGGCAGATCGAGGGGGCGAGCTGGAAGGGCCAGGACGGCGACGGAATCGTTGCCCCCGAGATGGGCGAGTTCTACCGGATGATGATCGAGCGGCTCCAGATCAGGGGCCGCCTTCGAGCCTCGATCGCGACGCTCGACGGCAAGGATGTGGGCTTCATCTTTGGGGGCGTGCGCGGCCGCCGGTATCGCGGGCTCCAGTTGAGCTTTAGTGAGTCGGTGCGCGAGCTTTCGGTCAGCCACCTCCTCCAGCGGCAGGAGATCAAGGCTCTGGCTGATGCCGGGGCCGCCGTCTACGACCTGGGCATGGACATGGAATACAAGCGCCGCTGGGCCGATCGGGAAGAAGGATCGCTGGCCCTGATCATCGACCGGCAGCCCGTCAAGAGGCGCCGCTTCGGGGGCGCGAGCTGAACTGTCGGATTAGTCCTCGACGGTGATTGTCAGCGTTCCCGTGGAACAGACACCGGCGACGTCGCACACCTCGTAGACAATGACGTCGACTCCCTCGTAGTCCTTCTCCGACTTGTAGTGAATGTGATCGTCGTGGACCCGGAAGGAATCCGCGTGGAGGGGCTCGACGACGATCGTGAGGGCCTCTGGATCGATGGGGTCGGGGCCGTCCAGATCGTTGTCGAGAACGAAGATCCTGATGCCCTTGTCGTCCTCGACGGTCACGACGTCGGCCTGGGTGATGGGGCCCAGCACCTGCGTTGTGGTTGTTGTCGGCACGGTCGTCGTGGTCGTGGTCGTCGTCGTGGATGGCGGGGCCGTCGTGGTGGTGGCCCGTCTCGTTGTTGGTGGCGAGGTGCTGGGTGGTGAGGGCGGTGCTTGGCGGGGTGATCCCGTGGTTGATGGTTGCAGCGCACGGGGAGCGGACGTCGTGACCTGAGCGAGGGGCGACGGCGGAGGTGATGTCGTCAAGGCTGTGCTGGACAGCGTGGTGGGCGGCGCCGTTGTCGACTCCTCCGATGGGACCTCAGGCTCGGCGGTCGTTGTCGGCGCGTCGGCGATGGAGGTGGACTGGTCAACCGTTGACGACGACGTCGATGCGGTCGGGACGATCGTCGTGGTCAACTCACTCGGCTCGGGGAGCGCCTGCTCGACATCGCTTTGGGCGGGCGCGGAGATCGTGGTAGTCGGTTTGAACGCGAGGTCTGCGGGCGGTTCAGCCATGGGCGCCAGAGCTGTGGCGCCGAGTACGGCGACGGCGGCAACCGGGGCTGCGCTCGCAGCAGGAGCGACAGCGGTGACCACGTCCAGAGCTCGAGGCAACTCTGCCAGCCAGGCGAGAGGCCCGATGGACTGGCGACGTCCGAGTGAGACGCGAAGCATGGCCCGGACAACGTCGGGATCGAACTGCTTGCCCGAACAGCGGACGAGTTCCTGTCGCGCTGCCTCTGCTGACATGGCCTTCTTGTAGGAACGGCGGGAAGTGATGACGTCGTAGGCGTCGGCGACCGCGGTGATGCGACCGGCGAGCGAAATTTCGCGCCCGGCGAGACCGAGTGGATACCCGTTTCCATCCCAGCGTTCGTGGTGCTCCCCCGCGGCGCCGTCCCAATCTCCCAGCCAACTGGCCAAGGGTGTCAGGATCTCCTGAGATTTCTTGGGGTGATCCCGGAGAATGGCCCACTCCTCATCGGTGAGCTTGGATTCCTTGTTCAGAATCTCCGACGGAACGCAGAGCTTGCCGATGTCGTGCAGCATCACACTCCACGCAAGGCGATCTCGGGAGTGCTGGTCGAGGCCCATTTCTTCGGCGATGAGGTCGGCGTATGCCCGCACTCGCTCTGTGTGCCCTCGGGTCAGTGGGTCGTGGGCTCCCAAGAGCCCGACAAGTTCGACCGCCTTCTCGGCGGCTGCGGTCGTGTCGTCGCCGAGACCGTTGGCATCGAGATCAGCGATTCGGGCTTGGAGCTTCTTGAGCGTTCCCGAGCGGAGGGCAACGCCAAAGCGGGACGGAGCGGCATCGGGAAAGACGAGCGACATATTGAGCAGGGCGGCGATCGGGAGGAGTCTTGCGGTGATTCGATCGGTCAGCCGGGAGGCGACGTAGCCGACGGCGAGGGCCTGAACGATCCAGATGGCGAGACCACCGAGACCCTCGGGGCGCCAGAACCAACGGCCGGTGTACTTGATGGCGAGCCAGGAGGCGAAGAGAGGAGCCAGGAAGGCGAGGGCACGAACTGCGAAAGCGAGAACGGGGGACCTACCCCAGGAATGTGACTCCTCGGAGGCACCACGGGTCGGCTGACTGGTGGTCATGACCGCGACCCAGCGAAGCGTTGCCGGTCACTCACGGCAGACGGGGCTTCCCTCCCAAGACGGCTCACTGTCTTGAGTTCGGGAGCTTTCTTCGCCTCCTTGAAGCGGCCGTCAGCTTTGCTCAACACCTGTAGGGCTGATGGCCCAGCTGAGAACCGCACGGCTTGTTGAGCACCTCACGCTGACCTCCGTTAAATTGCCGCCGTTGTGTCGCGCCTCTCCCTCACCTCCGTCAGAATTCCCGGACCGCTCCGCTCCGCCATCGTTGTTGGCCTCATCTACATCTTCTTGGTTGGTGTCTCGTCGCTCGAGACCGGCATCAAGATCATGGGAGAGGACACGCAGGAGAGGTTGTTCTCCGCTGCCAGCAATCCGATCGCTGCCCTCTGTATCGGCATTCTCGGCACCGTCCTGGTGCAGTCCTCATCCGCCTCGACCTCGGTGATCGTGGGCCTCGTCGCCTCCGGGGCGCTCGGAGTCGATGATGCGGTGCCCATGGTGATGGGCGCCAATATCGGTACGACGGTGACGAACACGCTGGTGTCGCTCGGCCACATCCGTCAGTCTGGTGAATTCCGCCGGGCATTTGCCGCGGCCACCGTCCACGACTTCTTCAATGTGCTGGCTGTCGCCATTCTCCTGCCGATCGAGCTGATCTTCGGCATCATCAGCAACATCGCCAAATCGATCAGCGAGGCGCTGGTCGGCGCATCTGGCACGGAGTGGAAGAGCCCGGTCAAGGCGTGGGTGAAGGAGCCTGTGGGTTGGCTTCGTAGTTTCTGGGAGGCCGTTGGGACCTCTGGAAATCTGGAGGGCGCCCTCATGGTGCTCACTGGCCTCGTCATCATCTTGGCCGCCCTCACCCTGATCACGAAGAACATGCGGGCCCTCGTCGCCGATCGAGTGGAGCGCTCGGTCAATGCACTTCTGAGCCGGGGTGGAGGCGCCATTGCGCTGGTGCTCGGTCTGTTGATCACCATTGCCGTGCAGTCATCGAGCATCACGACATCGATCCTGATCCCCCTGGCGGGCGCCGGCGTGATCAGTCTGCGCAACGCCTATCCAGTAACGCTTGGCGCCAACGTGGGAACCACGATCACCGCGCTACTCGCCTCACTCGCCGCGTCGAGCCCCGAGTCGCTCACCGTTGCCCTCGCCCACACCACCTTCAACGTGGCTGGCATTCTGTTGCTCTACGTGCTGCCCTTTGCGCGAGACGTTCCGATTCGAGCGGCCGAGGCTCTGGCCGAGGTCGCCGTAGTCCGAAGGACACTCGCCGTTGCGTATGTGGCCGTGGCATTCATCGTTGTCCCGCTGATCGGCGTCGTTGTCCTCGGCTGAAAGGCCCACCATGGTTCTTGCATTCTTCAAGGGAAATTCTGGCGACGGGAAGTTCGATCACATCGTCGCGAGATCGATCACGATGCTGGGCGACGCCCGCCATTCGTTCGACCTCGCCTCGCTTGCGCTTCTGACCGAAACCGATCCAAACGCCGTCGCCTCAGACATTCGAGAAACGGATGTTCGCATCAACGAGGCCGAGCAGGAGCTGCGCTCGGAGTTAGTCGTGCATGTCACCGTGCAGGGCAGCGCGGACATCGGATCGGTCTTGGGCTTCACGCTGCTGCTCAAGAAGATCGAACGCATCGGCGACCAAGCCAAGAACATCCTGGAACTCGCCGAGAACAATGTGAGCCTTGCCGGAAGTGATGAGATCGATGAACTCATGGCAGGACGCCAGGCCGCTTCGGAACTGTTCGGCGGGGCCGGTGCCCTCTTGGGAGATCCCGATGCCGGTGACGCTGCCGTGCAAGCATTCGCCGATCGCGCCAACGCGATCACCATGGAACTGCAACAGAAGATCGATTCCTTCATGACCTCGGATCGCCCCGGGCGAGAGGTCGTTCCGCTAGCGATCTACTATCGGTATCTCCGGCGCATCGTGGCCAATCTGCTCGGCGTGGTGCGAACATCAGCCGAGCCGATCCCCCATGTCGACTACCTCGAGGGCGGCACCGTCGATACCGACGACTGAGCGGGAGCCCGGGTCAGTGGTCGTTGTCGATGGCCACGTGAATGGCCACGTTCTCTTCGCCTCGTAGACCGAGCTTCTTGCGAAGAGCGACAAGATCGTCGAGCTCGCTGCCCTCAATGGCCAGCGTGCGAAGAAGTTCGCCGGTGCTCTCGATCGTGATGTCGGTGACCTCGGCCCGCAGGTTGCCGATTCGGTAGCGGCGACGAAGCTTGGTGACGAACACGGCCTTGGCCGCGGTCTCGGGGTCGAGACGCTTCACCGCCTTCGGCAAGTTCAGAGTCTTCCCCGACGTGTGACGGTCGAGTCGGAGCTCTTCGAAGAGCTCATCGAACGGTGAGGGCGCGGAGCCTGCGTTTCGGTGCCAATGCGAGGTCCATCGTTCGAAGCCGCGCTCTTCGGCGACGAGCTGTTTGACCTTCAGGGTGCTGTCGCGGACCTTCGCGTTGAACGTGGTGTCGTCGACGAGGAAGTAGCAGTCTTCGAATTCTTCGATGGTCTCTTCCGATGCGAGCTGAGCAAGCAACTTGCGTGCTTTTCGATGCTTACCCCAGACGCGGTACTCGAACTTGGCGTTGCTGACATCAGCATTCTGTTCGGTTGTTTTTGCCATGTCGACGTCCTGCTCCACGCTGAGCTGAATCTGTCACCTTACGCTCTATCGGCGCGCCGGTGGTTGCTCTCAACCCGCAACCTCGATCGTTCGCGCCTACGGCCACTTGGCCCTGCGTCTGCTGAGGTGTAGCAATGTTGGGTGTCTGAACAGATGGTCGAGCCCCGGTACACCCACGTCGAACGCCACGCAGCGGGCTCCCCCGAGTCTGTCGCCTTTCTCGATCAAGAGGGATACGTCGTTGTCGCCAGCGCGCTCTCGGCGGAGCAGTGCACCCACGCCGTGGAGTTGACGTGGGACTTCCTCGAACAGCTCGGCACCGGGATCGACCGGACTGACCCCACCACCTGGTGCGATGATCGCTGGCCCGTCAATGTCCATGGTGGGATCATCCCCAGTCAGGGAATCGGTCACAGCGAGGCGCAATGGTTCATCCGCTCGGTTCCCGCAGTGAAGCAGGCGTTTGCTGCAGTGTGGGACGACGAGGACCTTCTCGTGAGCTTCGATGGCATGGCGCTCTGGCGGCCGACCTCAGTTGACCCAGGCTGGCGGACGAATCGGGGCGCCTCCTGGCTCCATATCGACCAGCACCCGATCGGCCGGCCCGGTCGTCACTGTGTGCAGGGTCTCGTTTCCTTGTTGCCGATGTCGCCGGCGACGGGCGGCAACGTGGTGATCCCCGGCTCGCACCGTCGGTTCTCCGCCATTCCTGAGGACTACGCCGAGCGGCTCGCTCGGATCGATTCGTCGATCGACCACTTCCGCTTCCCTGCGGACGATCCGCTGCTGGCCGACACGCCACCGATCATGTGCCACCTCGAAGTCGGCGATCTGCTGTTGTGGGACAGCCGAACCATTCACTGCTCCAGCCCTGCTTTGGAGGACGCAGCGCCCGACGAGCAGGCACCGGAGGCCGACGGCTTGATGCGGGCGGCCAGCCTGGTGTGCATGATGCCGAAGGCCCGCTCGAACCCGGAGACGATCGAACGACGGCGCGCAGCCGTGGAGAAGCGCACGTCGACGACGAACTGGAGCGACCGGTTCATCAATGCCGACCGCTTCCCGAACGTGATGGCCGCCGACGCCGAGAAGTACACGTTGCCCGCGGTGCCGCAGCTCACCCCGGAGCAGCAGTCGATGGTGGGCTGAGCGAACCTCAGCTCAATTGACGGCGAAGCACCTTGCCCGCATCGTTCCGAGGCAACGCATCGACGTAGACGAAGTCACGGGGCAGCTCGTGACGGACCAAGACTTCACGGAGCTGTTCCTTGATGCGTACTGTCATCTTGGCCCCGGGTCGTCCTGACCTCAGCACGATCACCGCTCGAATGATTTGACCGAACTCGTCATTGGCCACGCCAACAACGGCGGACTCGGCGACCTCGGGGCACTGCGCGAGGGCCCGTTCGATGTTGCTGGGAAACACGTTCTCCCCACCAGTGACGATCATGTCGTCGACCCGACCGAGAACGCGCAACTCGCCATCGACGGAGAGCGAGCCGAGGTCGCCGATGGACATGTAGTCGCCCAGCATCTCCTTGTTGCCTCCATCGGTGTAGCCGTCGAAGTGCATCCCGCTCTTCACCATGATCTGGCCGACCTCACCGGGAGCCAGATCAGTTCCGTCCTCGTCGACGATGCGAACCTCAATGCCTCGAAGCAGGGAGCCACCGCTCGCCGGGTCGTTCGACAATTGTTGCGGTGAGGCGATGCTCACCTGCCCGACCTCGGTGGAGCCGTAGAGGCTGTAGAGGTTGGAGCCGTGGCGTTCGATCCACCGGGTGGCCAGCTCGCCGGGAAGGGCTGAGCCGCTGCTAGCCACGATCCGGAGTGAGGAGAGTTCCGCCGGCGTCTCAAGATGGAGTATGCGTTGCAGCATGACGGGCACAGCGATCAGCACATCGGCGTGGTGGCGATCGACATCGGCGGCGACAACGGCGGGATCGAAGGTGCTTCGCAGCACCACCGTGTGGGCCAGGGTGGCGCCGAGTAACAGTTGGCTCAGGCCCCACGCGTGGAAGAGGGGCGCGGCAATCACACTCACATCGCCCTCGGCCACCGGAACAGCTTCGAGCACGCCGTACACGCCCGACAGCGCCGCCACCCCCGCGCTTCGACGTGTGCCCTTCGGCGCGCCGGTGGTGCCAGATGTCAGCACAATCGGCTGGTCGTTGGTCATCAGCCGAGGCCGTGGCACGAACGGCCGCCACTTGGGCAGGGCTGGGAACGACCAGCTCTCGCTCTCACCGGGATCACACGACACGGTCGTGACGGGCTGTTCGCACTCGAGCAGCTGGTGGGCCAGATCATGTTCAACGATGACCGTCTGAACACACTCCCGTTCGATGACGGCCACGAGCTGCGATGTCGGCAGCATCGGGTTCAGATACAGCGGCCGGGCCCCGAGTTTGGCCAGCGCCACGTTCGCCTCGACGAATCCTCGATGGTTCCGGCACATCAAGCCAACGGACTGGCCGGCACGAACGCCAACCGAGCGAAGTCCTCCTGCCACCCGGGTCGTGCGCACGTCGAGCTGGAAGTACGTGATCTCCCCAACGTCGTCGATGATCGCCGTCCGTCTCGGGTGTCGCAGGGCCGCGGCGCCGTAGGCCGCCGCGGTCGTTGGTCCCCACGCAGCTGCGGCCGCGCCGAGGGAGGCGAGTCGTGTCGGATCGAGAGCGCCCGTTCGATGGGCGGTGGAGAGAAGGTTGAGCGGGTCCATGAGCAGCATGCATTCTGGGGCCTGGCGACGTCAGAACCGAATCCGCGACGCTCAGCTGGTCTTGCGATCAGTGGCCGAGAAAGGCGCGAGTAGAAGCCGCAGCGAGATCGGGTTCGTCAACCCAGGGCGCGTGACCGGCCCCTGGAACCATCTCCAGCGTGGCGTTCGGAAGTTGGTCAAGCAGCAGGTGCGCCGTCCGCTCCCCACCGTTCGGATCCTCATCGCCCCAGAAGAAGTGGAGAGGCATCGTGAGTTTGGCCAGCAGCTCAGGCGGATGGATCATCGCCGGGTCCAATCCCGCGATCGGCGTGATGAGCTTCGGCTGCATGCGCAGCTCGTTGCGCATCGACGGTGTGTCGTTCATGAACGACACCATCCACTCGACCGCCTCATCGTTGAACGCTCCCGATCGAATCGCCGACTTGAGGCCGGCCGAAGACAGCGCCAACTTCACCAGGCGAGCGTTGGCTGGCATTCGAGCGCTCAACGCTGCTGCTCCCGGCAGCGCCGCCATTCGAAAGACCAGCGGAACTCGTTCCATGGGAGCGCCCATCGGCCAACTGAACTCGATGAGGCGCTCGACTCGCTCTGGAGCACCTGCGGCGCCCCGAAACGCGAAGAAGCCACCGTGCGAGGTGGAAGCCACTCGGACCTTGGTGAGACCGAGCGCGTCCACGACGCTGGGGAGGAGCTCTTCCGCGTACGCCGAGAACTTCGCGGCCTCGGTCCAGCCCGTTCCCGGCAACGGCTCGCTCAGCCCGCAGCCTGGACGGTCGATCACGATGCACCGGTAGTCGGGGAGGCGGGCAACGAGGTGCGCCCAGCTGGCGCCGCCGGTTGCTCCCCCGTGAATGAGCAACAACGGGGGTCCCTGGCCCGCTTCCTGGGCACGGACCGTGATGCCCAGACTCGGCAGCGAGAGCTCGAGTTCTGATGTCTCCACACCGACCGAATCCCACAGGCGCCGCTCTGCCGCTCGGTAACTCACGCTGTCCATGCCAACCTCCGGGTCAGTTGCGTCGATGACCGAAAGGGTTCCTGCGTGCTCGTCGGCCGTCAAGGCTCGGGCGGCCTCGAAACGAGCCGAAAGGTCCGATTGGGTGCATCTCAACAGCACCTAACGCTTGCCTTCTTGCTTTGCATCCTCTAAAGTTCGAACATAAGTTCGCTTCACGACTTCGAGATCAACATGGATGCGTTGCATGACGCATCCGCGTCGTCTCCAGTCGCCGAGCGGCTTCTCTCCGAGGCACAGTCCATGCGTCGACTCCTCGAGAACCACGAGGCACGCCTGGTCGCGATTCTCGACCGACACGTCGAAGCTGGCACCGGGCCCGCACCGGAAGAAGTACTTGCCGCCACCGGCTACTCGTCGTTCGAAGCGAGAGCTGCCGCCAGCCGAGCCCGCCTTCTCAATGGACTCAACAGTTCACTCCACGACGATGCACTCCACGACGATGCACTCCATGACGATGCCAGAGAGACCGACGACCCGGTTGCGGACGGCCACGCCACGAACGACGACTCCGGCCACGACGCCAACGGCGACCCGAACGGTGGCGCTGATGGTGCCGGATTTGGGTCCGGGTTTGGCGGGGGTGGTCGAGATGATCGGCCCACGCCGCCACCGATCAACCCGGAGAATCTTGATGCCATTCGCCGGGCAGAAAAGCAGTTCAAGACCGACGCAGAACGAGCAGCCTTCGCGAAGCGCAAGCCAGAGCTGGCCCGTCTCGCTGCCTCCCTCAATGCACGCGACTTCGCAGCCCGCCTGAAGAAGGTCATCTTCGCTGTCGTGTCTGAGTTCGGAGTCTCGCTCAAGGAGCGACAGCGCAAGGCCTCCAGTTTCAAGAGCTGGACCGACAAAGACGGCATGGTGTACATGCACGGCCGCTTCGATCCAGAACGCGGCGGTGCGATCACGAGCGGCATCGAGCGAGAGATGAAGGCCGAGGCCAAGCAAGCACACGACGCCGAAGGCATCCGTCTCCCCATGGACGACAACCTGGCTGCGTCTGCCCTCTTCCGAATCTGCGAGCGGGCGTTCGATCCGAACCGGCGGGCATCACGCCCCCTCGTGGGCCTCCTGGTGGATGCCAAGACACTCCAAAGCGGGGAACACCCAGACACGATTTCAGAATCGATGGGTGCAGCGGACTGGGTTGATGCAGCGACCCGACGTCGTTGGCTCTGCGACTGCGATCTTCAGAAAGTCATCGTCGACGATCAGGGCGAACCGACCGACGTCGGGCGCCGCTATCGCACCGCCACACCCGCCCAACGCTTGGCGCTGCGGGCCGTCTACCGAAGCTGTGGTTTCCCCGGTTGCGATTGCGTCTTCGATTGGTGCCAGCTTCATCACGTCGGCTTCTGGGAGCTCGGCGGAGAAACCAATCTCGACAACCTCCTCCCACTTTGCAGTCGGCACCATCACTTGGTGCACGAAGGTGGCTGGACCCTCCGCCTCGAGCCGGGCCGTGTGGCTGCGGCTTGGCGTCCAGACGGCACGCTGCATGCCCGCAGCACACCTGATGGCCCCGCTCGACGACACGATCAGCAACACGATCAACAACGACCCGACAGCCTGCGCTGCCTCGGGCCGGCAAGCGGGGCACCACCCGATCCCAGCCGTTCTGAACGGGGAAACCCGCGGCCCTCGAGGCAACTGGTGGGAGCGCCCGGGTCGCCGCCGCCCTCGCTTTTCGACGAGCGAGAACCCAGCCACAACTGAGCCCCGGAACCGGCCCCTTCGGGCCGCTTCCGCACGTCTGAGGACGGCTGCCATGCTCGCCCAAGCCTCAGAACCTGACCGACCTGGTGGCGGCGCACTAGCTTGCGGCAATGATCGACATCGGACCGGTAGGCATCTGGCAGGGCGTTCTCGACGCACACCCCACAACGGTGGTCAAGGAAACGATGGCCGAGCTCGACGAAGCTGGCTGGCCCTGCGTCTGGATTCCCGAGACCGTCTCGCGCGATCCGTTCGTGTCTGCCGCGTCCATGCTCGAGGCCACCACGAACCTGAAGATCGCCACAGGGATCGCCTCGATCTGGGCTCGCGATGCCATGACGACATCGAACGCGACCAAGACGCTGAACGAGGCGTACAACGGCCGATTTCTCCTCGGGCTCGGTGTGAGCCATCACACACTGACCGAGTGGGTTCGCAAGCACGACTACTCCAAGCCCCTCACCAAGATGCGGGAGTACCTCGGGCAGATGGATCAATCAATGTTCCGGGGCGTCGAGCCAGCCGAGCCGCCGAGTCGGGTGCTCGCCGCTCTCGGCCCCAAGATGCTGAAGCTTTCGGCCGAGCTGGCGGACGGCGCCCACCCGTACTTCGTACCGCCAGAGCACACCGCGATCGCTCGCGAGGCCGTCGGTCCCGACAAGATGGTCGCCACTGAGCAGATGGTGGTGCTCGAGACAGATCCCGGCACGGCTCGGGAGATCGCTCGCAAGCACATGGCCGTGTATCTCGGGCTTCCCAACTACGCCAACAACCTCATGCGCCTTGGCTACTCCGAAGACGAGATCAAGAACGCCGATGACCGCGTGGTCGACGCCATCGTTGCCTGGGGAACGATGGACGACATCGTGGCTCGAGTGAAGGCCCACCAGGACGCCGGCGCGAGCCATGTGTGTGTCCAGGTGCTCCAGGCAGACGGCAGCGCCGTACCAATGGAAGCGTGGCGTTTGCTCGGCGAGGCGCTGATTCCCGCCTGATCGGGCATCATCTATCGACATGGATGAGAGAACTGTCTGGTTGCTGATCGCTGGGGCGCTTGTCCTCGGGCTTGCTGCGGTCCTTCTCGACCGCATCAACTTCCCTCAAAAGCGCTTCCGGCCCAAGGCCGTGATCATCGACCCGCTGGCCGGCGCAGCCCGCGACCGCACCGGAGCGCACGTGATCGACCTCGATCGTCACCCACTCGAGCCTGATCCCATCGAAGAATGGGAAGATGACGAGTGGGGCGACGGTGAGGGGGAGAACGACGACGCTCTGCGACAACGCTGAGCGTCTGGCCTCTCCCTCTCCGAAACTCCCGTAACCCGAACTTCGCAATCTGTAGTACCCCGCTCGCACTGACCACCCGCACCAGCAATGAACGAAGGACCTCCTATGACCGCGGCGACCATTGGCTCTCGCTTCAAGCGCTCGAACTCCACCGCAGAGGCTTCCGCCGAAGCATCAGCCCAAGCGCAGACATCGACTCCCGCTCGCGCCTCGGCGCAGCCTGTCGCCGCTCCCGTTGGCTTCATGGCCTGGTTCAAGGAAGTCAACAAGCGCATCAAGGCCCACAACGTGGTGGTCATCGGCGCTGGTATCGCCTTCTACGGCCTCCTTGCCCTGATCCCCACGCTCGTCGCCGTCATCTCCACCTACGCCCTCGTGACCGATCCGGCCGAGATCGCGAGCCAGATCGAAGGCATTACCGAGAACATGGAGCCGGAGTCGGCGTCGTTCATCAACAACCAAGTCAGCCTGGCTGTCGATGATGCGAAGAGCAGCGGCACGGTCGCTCTCATCGTCGGCATCTTGGTCGCCCTGTGGGCAGCCTCGGGTGCCCTGCAAAAGCTCATGAACGTGATCGCCCTGGCGTACGGCGCTATTGAGGGCCGGAAGGGTTGGAAGGTCCGCCTGCTTTCCTACGGCCTCACCGCGGGCGGCATCGTGACCGTGGCCGTGATCGGCTTCGTGTTCGGAGCGCTGCCGAAGGTCCTCGACGCGGTCGGACTCGACGGACCGCTGATCACGTTGGTCAGCATCGGCAGCTACGTCGCCATGTTCGCCTTCATGGCGCTCGCCTTCACCGTGCTCTACCGGTACGGCCCGGATCGCTCGCCAAAGACACCGTGGAAGAACAAGGGCTCGGTGGTCGGCGGGATCACGTTCCTCGTCTTCGCCGTGCTGTTCAGCTTGTACTTCCGTTTCGCTGCCGGTTCGATGCCGGCTTCGTACAGCATCCTTGGTGCCATCGCCGCCATCATCATCTTCCTCCAGCTGACGGCAATCGCCGTTGTTGTTGGCGCCGAGGTGAATGCGATCAATGAGGCAGCGAACCTGGATCCGCTCGCCTCGACCATGCCCGAGGAAGAAGAACCGCCGCCGGCTGATCCGTTGAGCTTCGGCAAGGCCGCAGCCGGCCTCGCCGCCCTCTTCATCCTTGGTGGCGGCAAGGGAAGCTGACCGGAAACGTGTCACAACTGCGGCGTGGGCGATTTCACCCACGCGACACAAAAAACTGATCAGTTCGGGCCGGTTTCTGCCGAAGAAGATCACATGGCACAGACGGTCCGTTCGACTCATGAGCTGGTGCATCCAGCCCAAGAGCCAGACACCGTCCGCGCCCCAACCGCTTCGGAACCATCCAGCGTCACCGCTGATCTACCCGAACGAGCCCTTGAGCCCGCTGCGCCGAGGCCCGAGCCAACCTCCACCAAGGCCGAGAACTGGGCGCCATTTGTCGCTGGAGCCATGCAAGCGGCGGTCACGCTCTTCGCATCACATGCGATGGGTTCGATCGTTATCGCCTCGCTCAACGGCTCCGAATTCGAAGTTCGCACGTTGGCGGGTTTCATCCCGTACGCCGGGCTGACCCAAGCCGACGACTTCCTCACCACCGTGACGTGGTCCACTGTCTTTGCCGTGGCCGTCTCTGGGCTGTGTGCGCTCTTCATGCTCTGGCGCCGCCGAGAAGCGCCGCTCTACGTCCTCGGGTGGGCCAGCGCTCTGCCGATGGGGGCCCTCCTGCTCGGGCTGCAGTACCTCCGGCACATGGCCGGGCCGCCGACGCTTGATCTCTGGGTCGCAGCCCAGGCTGCGGCCTTCGTTGCCGCCGCCTCAATTCTTGTTCTCGCCTTCCATCCACCACTCGCCGCGAGTGGATCGACGGTGCCCCTTACCCCATCACCCTCATCTCGAGGGAAGCACGCAAAGGAACCCCGCTCATGATTCGTCGAATCACCAAGCCCGTCGCCATTGTCATCGTGGCCCTCTTCGTCTTCGCCACTCCTGCCCTCGCCTCGCTGGTGGTGCAGAACTTCATGCAGGCAGACATCACCGCCGCCGAGCCCTGCTTCTTCAAGGCACCGGGCGACGACACGATCACCTACAACCAGGCTGATGCCGACGCCGACGATCCATTCGTTGGCTTCGATGCGGCGCAGACCACTGCGGTGGATGGCGCCAACCTCGTGGAAGAGACGCTGAGCATCCGGGGCATGATCGGCGACCGCATCATGTACACCGACGTGGTCCGCTACCAGAACACCTGCGATGTCCCGCTCGACATCCAGCTGCTGGCCAGCGTGGCTGGCGGCAACTGGAACGACCGCTCCGCTGCCATCTACCTCTCGAGTGCTTCCGACACCATCGGTGCTGCCGATGCCGCCGAGATCGCTCCCGCCGGACGTCCGGGTGACATTGGCGAGGGCAGTGGCTGGGACGCCGCTCCCATCGTCGTCAACGCCGGTGGCGTGATCGGAAATGACGCAACCGGCATCATCACGTTGGCCCCTGGCCAGGAGCTCCGAGGCGCCGTCGTGATCTCGTCCGGCACCACCGCCTCCCCCGAGGTCGGCACTGTCAACTGGACCGCTGAGGCGACGAACTCCAACGACGGCTGAGCAACCGCTCTGCCCTCAGCACGCCGAACGCGGTGAGACCGCACATCATCGAGAGCACCAGCGTGGTCGTGTAGCCGGGCCCGTCGATGAGCGCACCGGCCACAGGTGGACCAATGAGTCCTCCGAGGCCGGCTGCGGTGTACACCGCTCCGAGAATGGCGCCGAGTCCAGCGAGACCGAACAGCTCGGCGGTGACCGCAGGCGACAGCGCAATGAAGCCGCCGTACGCCACACCAAGCACGACGGCGAACACAGCGAGCAGCAGGTAGCTGTCGCCAGCAAAGAGCCAGATGGCGAAGCTGGCACCGATCACGAAGAAACAGGTGTCGTAGATGGTGCGGGCTGGCACGCGGCTGGCCAATCGGCCGAGCGACAGGCGGCCGAGCACTGAGGAGATGCCAATGAGGCCCACGAGCAAGCCGGGCGATCCGTCGATGCCACGCTCCTCGACGTAGTCCGCCAGGAACACGAACGGCACGAACAAGGCCAGGGCGACGAAGAAGGACGAGGCGTAGAGGATCCAGAAGGCCAGCGAGCCTCGGAGCACCTCACCCAGCGAGGCGCTCTCCCCTTGCACTGCAGCCGGGGGCCGACGGGCGCCAATGGCCGCGATCCCGAGCAGTACCGCGGCGCCGATCGCCAAGATCTCGTAGGTCCGGCGCCAGCCGTACTCGCCGACGAGCCACTCGTTGAGCGGCGTGACGGTGAGGGTTCCCACTCCAATGCCAGACACCGCGACACCAAGCGCAGTGGTGCGCTGAGTTTCAAACCAGCCGCCGACGGTGGCCACCATCGGCACATAGGCACAGGCCACCCCGACTCCCACACCCAACCCGTAGGTGAGGTAGCCGAGCCAGATCGAGCCGACCCTCGCCGTGAGCAGGAGACCGATGACGAGCGCAACTGCCCCCACGATGAGGACGGGGCGGGGGCCGTGGCGATCCGCCATGCGACCGCTCACCACTCCGAAGGCGAAATACAGAAACGTGGTAATCGAGAAGAAGAAGGCCGTGGCGCTGCGATCCGCTCCGAACTCTTCGGCCATCGGCCCGAAGAACGCCCCGAAGCTGTAGGCAACGCCGAACACCGTGAACGTGCTGAGGAACGTCGCCAGCACCACCAACCAGCCGGCCTTGGAGTCGATCAGACTCCGGTCGGGCAACTCGCTCTTCTGCGTCTGCTCAGCCGAGACCATGTGGCGGTCCTCCCTTTCGAGGGACGCTACTCACACCTCCTAAGGTGCACCCAATGGACGAGAAGGCGGAGGAACGACCGAGCGGTGTCGCTCACGGCCTCCGAGCATTCCAACATCGCGACTACGCCTACTTCTGGCTCGGCGCTCTCATCTCGAACTCGGGCACCTGGCTCCAGAATCTGACACTTCCGTTCGTGCTGCTCGAAATCACCGGGCAAGCGACCTGGGCTGGCATTGCCGCCTTCGCTTCGATCTTTCCCAGCGTGCTTCTCGGTCCACTGGCCGGCAACATCGCTGATCGTTTCGACCGACGCAAGGTCCTGATCATCGGCCAGAGCCTGGCCGCAGCGGCAGCCCTTCTGCTGTGGATCGTGTGGATCAGCGGCGTGCGCGAACCCGCAGCGATCGTTGCCGTTGCCGCGCTCGGCGGGATCATCGGTGGCTTCACCATCCCCACATGGCAATCGTTCATCCCGTTGCTTGTCCCGGTCGAGGATCTGCCCTCGGCCATCACCATGAACAGCCTGCAGTTCAACGCCGCTCGAGCCGTTGGTCCCGCGTTTGGCGGTGCGCTGATCGCCCTTGTCGGACCGGCCGGCGCCTTCTTGGCCAACGCCCTCAGCTTCGGAGCCGTCGTGACAGCACTCTTGATCATCAACCCGGGCGCAACCCGGCAAGTCAAGGACCCGAAGCCGGTCATCAAAGGCTTCGTTGAGGCCATTCGCTACATCCGAACCCAACCCGGCATCGCGCTGGGAATCGCCATCGCCGCGGTCGTCGCTTCGCTCGGCTTCCCGATCATCACGTTCGTCGTCGTGTTCGCCCGCCAGGTCTACGAGGTGGACGAAGTCGCTCTCGGCCTTCTCAGCGGACTGCTTGGAGTGGGTGCGATTCTTGGCGTACCGCTGGTGAGCGGCATGTTCGGCGATATGCCTCGAGGCTCCATCATTCGCTTCGCACTTCCCACCTACGGGCTCGCGGTCGTTGTGTTCGGTACGTCGACCTCCGCCGCGCAAGGTGCGGTCGGTCTCCTCCTCGCGGGCGCCGCGTTCATCTCGATCGTGGCCACCAGCAACACGGCCGTGCAGTCGATCGTGGCCGAACACATCCGAGGCCGGGTCATGGCCACGCGCATCATGACCTTCACCGCGAGCTACCCCATCGGTGTCCTCATCCAGACGAGGTTGTCCGACGTGTTGAACAGCCCAAGGCTCGTAGTCACTGTGGCCGGGTCGATCATCGTCGTGATCGGTTTGGCGTTGGCAACCAAACCGGCCATCCTCGCCCGTCTCGACGACCCCACCGACACGTCACTCCCGGTGGCCTGACGACGAATCGCGAAGCCCAACCGGCAACTGACGAGAATCAACCTTCGCTGTCAGGGTCGGCGATCACGATGTCGCCTTCGCCGGCACACCGAAGCACACGCACGCAGAAAGCGTCGGCATCGACGGCGTCGACGATCGGCGACGAACCGGCAGCGCCGACGGTCAGCCCGATCACCTCGCCGGCGGAGGTCACCACAGGTCCGCCTTCGAACGGAGCGGTCACCGCACCGGTGTGCTGGAGTCCTTGAGCGGACGCATCGAGCAGTTGGCCGGGCGAAGCAATGGCCCCCTGGCTGCCCTCGCCATTCATGGCGAAGACAGATCGACCGATGGCGGCAGTGCGCTCATCTCTGGTGCTGAGCTCGAGAGCGGGGATCACGGCGTCGGTCACGACGACAGCAACCTGGGTCTCTTCATCCCATGTCCAGAGTCGGGCCACGTGGACTTCGTCCCCCTTCACCAAACGAAGCTCCGGCGCGGGAGCGACGGTTGCGGCCTGGACCAGCGGAAGACTGGTAACGAGCGCGGTTCCGCCGTTGTGCCCGGTCACGGCGAAGGCGGAACCCACGATCGCCGACCCGCCATCATCCAACGTCTCCAATCGCCACACCGACGGCCCGGCGACCTGCGGCAGCGTGACCACGCCGTTCACGTCCTGCGTGTACTGCTCGAGCGGGAGCAACTCAGCGCGAATCTGTTCCACCGATTCATCACGCAGTCGATCGAGTGAACCGGCCGCCGCATCGAACTGCTGGTCAAACCCTTCAACGAAACGAGCGACCTCGGCCTCATTCGTGGCCAGGCGATCGTCGTAGTACGCGTAGAACGCAGCGCCCGAAAAGGCGGCGCCGATGCCGAGCATCATCAGCATTGTGCTGATGCCGATGACCGTGCGGGGAAGAATGCGGTGGCGTCGCTTGTCCCGAGCGGGGCTGAGCGGAACGAAGCCTCGGCGACGCCAGCCCCGGAGCGTGGCGTATCGGGCAAAGCGGTTGGGCGGACGAACGAAGGGAGCAACCCCGCCCTCGCGCTTGCGTCGGCCACGCTTCGGCCTCTGCGCTACCGGCGCGGCCTCCGGTGGCGTTGCGTCACTTGTCGACAGCTGCTCCACACTCGTACCGTCAGCCGCTGGTTCCTCTGAAGCCTGGCCTTCTCCAACGGCAGGAAGGGCGCGAAAGGTCGCAGCCACGTCATCTGGCATCGAGGCGTCAGGAGAGGGCAGTTCATGCTCTTCCAGGTCGCGCTCGTCGAGCGCAGGAGAGATGTCGGTGGGGTGCGTGGGGGAGGTCATGGCGTACCTGAAGTGGTTGCTGGATTCGCGGGAGACGTGGTGGTTGAGGAGCCGGGCTGCGTGGTCGGCACCGCAGTGGTTGGGGGAGCTGTGGTCGAGGTCGTCGCCAGCGGGGGAATGAGTGCCGGCACCGACACCGCACTTCGGGTGCATGGCCCGCCGCAGTCGGGCTGAATCTGCGGTGCTCGACGGGGAGCCCCAACCACCGTCTCTTCTTGAAGACGGGCGGTCACATCATCCGAGCTCTCCACCTGTTCCAGTGGCGCAGGCTCGGGGAAGGCTTGGGGCTCGACGCCGCGCAGTGCCGCCGTCATCACCTGCGAGAAGGCGATGGCGGGATGACTCCCACCCGTTACTTGTCCGACGCCGTTGATGTTGTAGAGCGAAGCCAAGCGATCGGCGTGACCCATCCATACGGCCGTTGTCAGTGTCGGGCTGTAGCCGACGAACCAGGCGGCTCGGTAGTTCTGCGTGGTCCCGGTCTTCCCTGCGATCTCATGGCCGGCGACTGCGGCACGGGGTCCGGTGCCGTCGGCCACCACATCCACGAGGACGTCGGTCACATTGTCGGCCACCGCGGAGGTGAGCACGCGAGAGCCGCCAGATGCACGCAGATCAAGAAGCACGTTTCCGTCTGGATCCACGACGTGCGACAGACCACGAGGTTCGACTCTCACGCCTCTGTTGGCGAAGGTGCCGTACGCCGAGGCCATCGCGAGGGGCGAGCTCTCCGCTGCGCCGAGGGCGACGCTGGGCCCGTAGGCACCGTCGGGGTCGATCCGTTCGAGCCCGAGCTGGCGAGCAAGCGAGACCGTCTCGGTGATCGACACGTCCAGGACGAGTTGGGCGAAGACGGTGTTGACCGATGCCCGCATTGCGTCGCGCAAGGTGACGTCACCGCGGCCTCGGCCGTCGTAGTTGCCGATCGTGCAGCGGCTCCCACTGCAGCCGGGAACCTGCCAGGCCGCAGGTGCGGGGTACAGCGTGTCCGGGCCCTGGCCTTGACGGAAGGCTTCGGCCAGGACGATCGGCTTGAAACTGCTGCCGGGCTGGAAGCCGGTACTTCCGCCGGTGGCGAGGTTCACTTGACTGACATCGTGATCCCGTCCGCCGACCATGGCCAGCACCTCACCGGTCCGGTGGTCGAGCGTGACCATCGCCATCTCAACGGGGAACTCGGTGCCCTCGAGCCGGGCAGCAGCGGCATCCTCCGCCGAGCGCTGCAAGCTCGGGTCGACGGTGGTCCAGATCGTGAGGCCGCCCTGGTACACGAGGTCGGGACCGAGACGGTCAACAAGATCAGCTTCGATCCAGTCGACGAAGAAGTCATGATCGGTGGCCCCGTTTGGGGGCGGTGGCGCGACGACCGTCAGCACACCAGCCGGGCGATCGTCCGCCTCGGCGAGCCACAATTGCCGAGCGGCCGCTCGCTCGTGTTCAGCCTCAGTGATGCGTCCTTGGTCGACCATCGCCTGCAGTACGAGACGACGACGAGTCTCACTCGCTTCGAGGTCAACTCGAGGCGAGAGGCGGCCGGGAGCTTGGAGCACACCAGCGAGCGTGGCAGCTTCAGAGAGGTCGAGATCTTCCACCGGCTTGCCGAAGTAGACCTCGGCCGCGGCACCCACCCCATAGGCCCCGGATCCGAAGTAGCTGGTTTCGAGGTAGCGGAAGAGGATCTCGTCCTTGGTGAGCTGTTGTTCGAGCTCAGTAGCAAGGAGGGCCTCTCGGAACTTCCGCTCGAAGGTTTGATCTGCGGTGAGGTACGCCTGCTTGATGTATTGCTGCGTGATCGTCGAACCACCCTGTGCAACTTCACCCAGTTCGAGATTCACGCGGGCAGCGCGAGCGATGCCTTCGAAGTCGATGCCGTCATGTTCGTAGAACCGTTGATCCTCAATGGCCACGACGGCCTGCTTCAGGGTGTCGGGCAGGTCGTCGGGTTCGATGGCGAGCGTGCGATCGAACCCGCGAAACAGCCCGATCTGTGCCCCGTTTCGATCGAGCACGCGCGACGGCCGGGCCTCGAATGTGGGTCGGACATCAGGCAGCTCGCCGGGGAGTGGGGCTCGGAGCAGAGTGATGGCAGCAACGCCACCAGCCACGGGAGGAACGATGACGGCAGACAGGGCGAACGCCAGTACGACCTTCAACGCTGTGCTCAACCAGCTGTTCATGGCTGCCCGCCCACGGTGTCGCTGGCGGCCGGTTCCGCAACCGCCGGCTCCTGGGCTGGCTCGACCACCGGTTCGACGATTGGTTCGACGCATGGCGGCATCGTGAAGCTCTGGCGGACTTCGGCCACGGCAGCTTCAACCACAAACACACCAGGCAGACGGCACTCGATGAGGAAGCGAGCGGCACCGGTGGCATCGGTCGTTGTCGGCGATTCGGAGAGCACGGAAAGGGCGCCAAACGGGTCGAGATCGACTCCCACACCAGCGATCGGCACCAGCACGGTGACGCCCTGCGCGTCGACCACATCCCGACCGGCCGTCACGGCAATGGTGGTCTGGCCAGGGAGGCCATCGAGTCCCAGCAGAATCTCCGAACTCGTCGTGAGGTCGATGACGACGTTGTCGCCAGCAGGGGCGACAACGAGATCGAGCCCGGCCGTTCCGCCGTCAGGAAGCTGGATGAGATCAACGTCGATGGAGCGCAACAGGTTCGGCACGAAGGCCCGCACTCGGTAACGCCCGCCAAGCACGTTGGTGAGCTCGAAGAGGCCGTCGACATCAGTGAGGACATCCACCGATGCTGAGCCCGCGGACGTGATGCGTTCGATACGAACAACGGCTGCCTCGACCGGAAGGCCGTCGGTACCGACCACGACGCCGTTGAGAGCAGCGCGCCCTCCAACGACCACAACGGGATCAGCGACGGTCGAAGCGCCGGGCAAGGGAGGCGTGACAATGTCGTTCGTGCTCACGGAGGCAAGCACGAAGGGTGAGGGGCCGGACTCGCCCAGCTCGGGCGTGCTCAGACCGTTGACTTGGAACTCGATCGACTCTTGCTCGTCCGTGTACGCCGCGACAACGAAGTCCCGGCGCGTCCAGGCGTTCATCAAGGCGGCAACCATGACGCCGAAGAGTGCGAGTTTGAGGAGACGCACCTTTACCTGTCGGCAAAAACGCTGATGAGCTGAACCATTCGGCCCAGCTCATCAGTGTGAAGATCAGTGGATGACCGCCTGATTCAGGCGGTCATCGTTTGTCTCAGGACGTTGTTACTCGACGTCGATGAAGATGCACTCGCCGGGGCATTCTTCCGCGGATTCGATGACCCGGTCGAGACCACCGTCGGGGACGCGGGCCATGCCCTCAGCGCCGGCTGGATTGGCCACGCCGTCAAAGAGCTTCTCGGCACCGAAGTTCGCGGTGTCTTCCTTGACGTAGTACAGGCCGTCGTCCAACCCGAAGAACACGTCAGGCGCAATTTCGGCGCACAGGCCATCGCCGGTGCACAAATCCTGGTCGATCCAGACCTTGACCATGTGGGAAACCTCATCTCGAGTTCGTATCGCATGCAGCAAGAACACTGCAGCGACCACTCTATCGGCCCCACAGCCTGAACTCTGAACCCACCGCTTCGAGGGGTAGCCACCGAGCAGTCGCGAATGCGGTTCGCGTGACGGTGACGACCATGGAGGACACCGATCGTCGCACCGAGGCATCGGCACTCTTCAGCCCCTCCCCTCAGCTCGTCAGCGTCAATCTCTCAACTTCTGACGTCAAGCTCCGACAAGCACATACAAGTACCGACGTAGAACGAGCAGTGTCGTACCTGTCAAGGCGAGTCCTGACTGCTCCAAGGGTCCGGAGGGGAACCGATGTTCACACAGGTGAAGCACTGATGGCGAGCAGTGCGTTTGAGCTCATCGAGGCCAAGCTCAGTCGAGCGGCCGCAGGAAACCGCGTTCGTGTCGACGAGACGATGGTGCCCGTGCTGGGCACGATCAATCGGCTTGTCGGCGTCGGCGGTCTCAAGATCACAAAGGCTGAGGTGGAGGTGGGCGTCGACGATGACGCGACCCCTGAGGTCACCGTCTCCGGTCGATTCACACTCATGAAGATGCCCGCCGAGGCTTCGCTACATGTCGTGGACGGAGCGCCCCTCGAAGTGACGTGGGAGTCCACCATCAACGAGGAGGTGTCCCTCGTCGAAACAGTCTCCGGCTTCAGCGGCCCGATCAGTGCGCTGGCCAGCCGGCTGCTTGACCTGACCGGAGCTCGGGCCGCCGGTGCCGACATCGCGCTGAGCGGCGCAACGGTGGCCGCCAGCACGGTCGGCGAACGAGTCAGTCTCTCGGGTGAGACCAGCGCTCCCGTCACGCTCCGCCTCGCTGATGCGGAGCTCCACCTGAAGCTCCAGATCGACCTCACCTCGAAACTGGACGACGACGGATCCGGCACTCGAGTCTCGGATCTGCGGGCACGCGGAGCGCTCGACATCGGGCCGGCCGAGGTAGCCGTCGAGGCGGACCTCGCAGCAGAAGGGAACGTGCTCACCGGGACCTGGTCCGCTGGCGAGGACGACGAACAGCTCGGACTACTTGATCTCTTCGAGGCGACGGGACTCCCTGTACCCGAGGTTCCCGACGAGTTGCTGATCTCGCTGTCGTCCGTCGAGCTCGTGTGGGATGCGAAGGCCCGTGAGCTGAGCATCGACGCAGCGTCTGACGGCTTTGGGTCCGTCTCGATCCTGGCGACGAAGACTGACGCTGGCCGCTGGGTGCACACCATTGCGTTCAACCTGGAGGAAGGTACGAGCCCGGCGGATCTGCCGGTCATCGGCCCGGACTTGGGCTCGCTCGACGAGTTCACGTTTGAGCAACTCTCGGTGGTCTACGCCAGCCGGGACGGAGCGCCCGCCCTTCTGCCGAGCGGTTCTGAGACCGCTCCACCCCGCCTCGAACAGGGCATCAACGCCGTGGCGGTGCTCGATCTCTACGGCGGCGATGACGACGCCGACCCTGCCAGTTCAGGCAATGGTCGCCTGGCTGAAATGGTCGGAACTCGCCGACTCTCCGTCGTGGCCTCAGCGGCGACCGGCGCTGGCGTCATGCTTCGTGCCGAGCTGGAAGGGTCCATCGAACTCGGCGGCGGGCTGGCACTTGCTGATAGCTATGCACAATTAACAACCGCTCCGTTTGGCGTCGGCATTGCCGGTTCGCTTCGCGCCGATCTTGGCGAGCAGGTTCTCGTCGCTGAAGGCGGCGTCAGCATCGACATGACGCAGGTGAACGGTCGGTTGATCGCGCGGGCCGAGACGCACGATGGCCAGCCGGCGAACATGCTCGAACCGCTTGGCATCCGAGGAGTCGGTCTGAGCGAGCTCGGTCTGGGCGTTGGGCTCATCTTCACTCCCCCGTCGGCCTCGCTCGGTATCCAGGCGGCCTTCAGCCTCGGCGACGATCAACAACCGGACGCCAACGAGTTCGCGCTTGTACTCCAAGTCATCCCAAGTGTGCCGATTCCCGCGGTGAACGTGCTCGTCGCTCAGTTTGCGCTCGAGGAGCTCTCGCTCAACCGGATGCTCATGGTCTTCGTGGAAGACGCTCCGGAGCTGCCAGGAATCATCGGTGACATCGAAGCTCGCAACTTGGGTTTCCACTATGCATCCAAGCCCACACCCCTTCCGGACGGCTCGGTCGCACAGACCGGCTTCGGCTTCCACGGCGAGCTCGACATGTTCGGTATGCAGGCGCGAGCGATCGTGATGGTCGATCCAGTCTCTGGCGCAAGAGGTCGCTTCGAGATGGCCCCGTTGGACATCCGACTCGGCAGTCTGCCGGTCCTGAAGGTCAGCCGTTCGCTGACTCCGCTGCCCGAACTCCAGTCCGGCGGTGGCGTGGGCGGAGGCGGTCTCGTTCCGCTGCCGGACGCGAACAGCAATCCTGCCTTCGCCAACGGGCCGGTCTTCGAGTTCAATTCAGCCGGGCCTCGGTACCTGTTCGCCAATTGCGAGATTGAACTGTTCGGTCTCTACCGGGCCACGGTCCTCGCTGAGGTCAACCAAGACGGCTTGACCTTCCTGTACCGAACAGCGATCAGCGATGTTCTGTCAATCACCATGACGTGCTCACTTTCGACCGGCGAGACGCCACGGTTCCGGGCCAAGTCCTCGTTCGACTTCGACTTGGACATTGAGGTTCCGATGCAGATCGGCGAACTCGATCTCGGCACGTTCGAACTGGACACTGCACTCCATCTCAGTTTGGAGATCGACGCCAGTCTCGATTCGTTCGCACTGACGATTGACGGCGACTTCGAGTTCGAAGGGCTCAAGCTCGACTTCCCGCGGCTCACTCTTGCCGTGCCTCTTGCGTCCTTCGCTGATCTTGGTCAAACGATCATCGACCATCTCCTGGCGATGGCCGGTGACCTGTTCGCTGAGTTCTTCGCCAGCATCGAGGAGCTGTGGAACGAGACCGTCGCTGTCCTGGGTGAGGCGGCGGAAGCGGTTGGCGAAGCGGTCGTCGCTCTCGCCGAGGAGGCCGAGGAGTTGGCGGAGGACATCGTCGCCGGCGCGGAGCGAGCGGTGGCCGCTGTTGGCGAGGGACTGGAAGAGGCGGGAAAGGCGGTCGCAGAGCTCGCCGACGATGCCGCACAGGTGGCCGAAGCGGGTCTCGAAGCGGTCGCCGAAGTCACCGAGGAGATCGAGGAGTTCGCGGTCGCCGTGGGTGCGGAGATCGAGGCCGTTGGAGAGGCGGCCGTTGAGCTGGCGGGGGCCATCGTCGATGAGGCAGAAGCCTTCGTCGCCGAGGTCGGCCAGCAGATCGAAGCGATGGCCCGAGAGGTGGAGCGAGCCGTCGAGGCAGTGATCGACGATGCGGTCGAGATCGCCAACGCTGCGGTCGAAGCGGCCAAGGAACTGGCGAACGACATTGCGGCCGAGGCTGAACGGCTTGCGGCGGCGTTGGAGCGAGAGTTCGCCGCTCTCGCTCGCGAACTCACCGACGTGCTCAACGAGATCGCTCGATGGGCTGAGCAAGCACTGGATGACGTCGGCGACGCATTCGAAGACGCAGGCGAAGCCCTGTTCGGCTGGATCTGAGGGAGATCACCATGAGTACGACCAACACCACCAACAACCAGACCGAACGATTCCGGCAGCAGTTTGCAGAGCAGGTTCGTCAAGCGCAGATCGAGAACGAGCGGCGAATCGAGCAGGCCCGTCAGGCCAAGGATCAGCGCATTCGGTCCGCAGAGCGGGAAGCCGAGGCCCGTCTGGCCGATGCAACGTTCCGCCAGATCTTCTATACGCACGACAACGTCATCCACACGTACCGTCCGGACCGATCTCGGTCCGTTCTCTTCACCGAGGCGCGAACGAGTGTGACCAGGCCCGTCGCCGAGACGCCACAAGGTGCCGCTCGAATCGCTCGTCTCCAGGCAGATCTGAGGGTCGCCGAAGATCAAGTCCGGGAGTACGAAGCAACCTTGATGCAGCTGGAATTCCAGATCGCGGCCGACGAGGCCACAGCCGCAAGCAACCCCTTCGGCAACCTTTTCGGCTTCATCCCGAACGCGCGACGATCCGTCGACCATCGACGCCGCGACGATCTGCGCCGGACGCTCGAGGGCGCTCGGCGTCGGCTCGCATCCATCCAGTCCGAACTCGAAGAACTCGGGCAGGCCAGCTCGAGCGAAACCGTTCCCGTCAACGCTGCAGTCGGGGATGTTGTCGTCGACCAAGCTGGCGGCGCGGCCTACTGGGCCCGCTGGGCCGCACCGTTCGCGGTGTCTCGCCATGTGTTCGACACCAACGATGGGTCGACCGACGGCACCAGCGAGGCCATCTACGACAACCGTCCAGCCCCCGTCACCTCGGTAGCCCTCTACGAACCCGTCGATGGCAGCGAGCCCGTCCTCTACTGGCTCGAAGGCGATCGATCGATCATGCGCGGATCGATCGACGGAAGCTCGGTGCCGGACGTCGTGCTCGACATCGAAGCGCCGGGCCAGGGTGGTCTTTGGCAACTTGCGATCGACTCGATTCAACGTCGGCTCTACTGGACGAACACCATCTCGATCTGGCGGGCTGACCTCAACGTGGAGGAGATGAGCTCCACGGTGGTGATGGTCATTTCGCCGAGCGAGTCGCCCCATCCCATCGACCTCGCCGTCGATGGAGCGAGCGGGGTGCTGTATTGGATCGACCGTGACCTCAAGATGTTGCGAAGCGCCGATTTGGAGGGCCGGGACATCTCGGATCTCTACCCCATCGAGCGGCCATTCCGTGGCCTTGACGTCGACCGCCACACTGGGATGCTCTATTGGGCGGACGAGGTGCGAGGTAGCCGGTGGGTTCGCCGGGGCGCAACCGACAATCGAATGCTCATCTTCGATGGGAGCACGGACTTCGTTGACCTTGGCCGCGTGATCGTCTCCGAACCCGGCCGACCAGCCTCCATCACCATCGACCTGCGGTTCGACGTGACGGAGTTCCCCACCGGGGCCGATCAGACGCTGATTTCGAGGTGTTCCTCTGACGGCACCATCCACTTCAGCGTTGCGCTGCGAAGGTCCGACATCGTCCTCACCATGGGCGACGAGACGCTGGGAGCAGCCCGGATGTCTTCGACCGGCGTTCAGGACTTCACGATCGCGCTCGAAGACAAGCCGAACGGCACAGGGGTCCAGATTCTGAACGGCGACGGCGGCTTTGGCGGCGCCCACATGAATTCGCGTCTGCTCGAGCCCGCTCGCTCCGATGATCCCGCAGACGGGCGCTGGCTCCTGGGTGCAGCACATGGTGCTCGAGGTCCGAAGCAGTTCTTTGAAGGCGCCATCTGGGAGGCCAACGTTTGGAGCGGCGCCAAGACTGAGCGGCAGATGAGGAACATTCGGCGCCGGATCGTTGATCCGGCAACCGAGAAAGGACTGATCGGCGCGTGGCGTGGAGGCAAGCGAATCGGCCGATTGCTACCCAACCAGGTTCCGGGCGGCACTGCGGGGCTCACGAGGAGCAAGCGCTTTGATCATCGCTTCCCGGTCGAAGCGCTGGCGCTCGAAGGTCCGGATGAACAGCGCAGTCGCCTGTTGCTTCCGCCGATCAGTCTTTCGTCGAATCAGGGCTTCACCTTCGAGGCATGGGTCATGGCCCGGTCAGGCTTCGAGAAACACACGCTTCTCGATCTTCACGACACTGCCTCCGGTCAACGTCTGACCGTGAGCCTCGAGCAATCCTCGAGGCAAGGCGACAGCGAGCCCATTCCCGTTCAGGTCACCGGCCACACGGTTGTGGGCGAGACGGCGCAGATCGCAAGTGTGTTCGGTGGACGCGTCCGCCGGGACCGGTGGGTGCACGTTGCGGTAGCCGTCGGGCCAGACGGGAAGCCGGCCATCTTCATCGATGGGCAGGAGGTTCGCACGAGCGGAGGAAACAAGTTCCCACGCCTCGACCTGCGGGCTGCTGTCGGCGAGGCCGGGTCGAGCTTGCAGGGAATGATCTCCGATCTTCGCTTGTGGAGCGGGCGGATTGGCAACGATTTGATCTTGCGCCGACGTCATCAACGCCTGGCTGGCAATGAGCCCGGATTGGTGGACTACTGGCCACTTGAAGAGCGGCAGGGCGCGGCGCTCGCCGCCAACCGAGTGGGCGCGGGCCGCGAGGCCACGGTGCTGGCAGTGCCCGAGGAGCTCCGCCTCATTCGAGCTGAACTACGGGCAGCCATCGCAGATCTTGAAGGCGCGATGCACGGCCGGACCTCTCCACAGGAACAGCAACGTCTCGACTCCTACCGGGAGGAGCTCGCTGCGTTCAACCAACAGATTCTCGAATTCGATCCGTGGGTCATCGACGAGGCGCCGATAGCCCGGCCCGATGTGGTGGAGCGTCAAGCGGGTGAGGTCATGTCGATCCCCGGTTCCGATGGTCTGGCCCTTTCGTTCACCGCGGCGTATGGGATTGCCCGCAAGCAGCAGGCTCAGGCCGCCCTGCGGTTGGCCCGAGAGAAGGCGGACGCTGACGTCGCTGCGGCAAACGCTTCGGCTGCTGCACGTCGGGATCTTCTGGAGGCCGGTCGAGCGAGCGCGCTCTTCAACGCAGCGGAGACGGAGCGGCAGGCCAGAAGTGCCGCCACACGACGCCGGGCGATAGCTGCCGAACAGCGGACCGAGGCACGAGAGGCAGGACAGCGGCGGGAGGAGGCTGCCACCGCCTCGGCGACAGCGATCGTCGATCGCTCGCGGAGCACCGCCGCAGGCGTCGTCAGCGACGCTCGCGCGGCCAAGCAGCAGCGGGTCGGTAAGGCTCGCTCGGATCGGGACCGCAAGGCGCAAGAACTCCGCGAGGCTCGCGCCCGTCTCTAGGGACGGCCCCTCGGAAAGCGCGACGGCGCCTCCGCATCAGCGGAGACGCCGTTCGCACGCGGAGTGGCGGATGGCGGAGTGTCCGTGCCTCGGTCGCGACATGATGGTCGGATGGGACGCCGCCTGACCGAGACCGAGGCCATGCTGTGGAACCTCGAACAGAACCCAAAGCTCGTTTCGACAATGGGCGCCGTAGCCATGCTCGGCTCCAACCCTGAGCAGGAGCGCTTCGAGAACACCATCGCCGGAGCTGTGTTGCAGGTACCCGCGCTTCGGGAGAAGGTGCGGCCATCCGGTCTGCCCATGGTGCCGCCCGAGTGGGTGACGGATCGCCACTTCGACCTCAGTGCGCATGTCCGTTGGCGTCGGCTGGTCGGCGGCACCGGTGATGCTGCCCTCGCCGAGCTCGTCGCGCAGATCATCAATGATCCCTTCGACCGCACGCGGCCGCTCTGGCAGCTCACGGTGATCACGGGGTTGGCGAAGAAGAAGGCTGCGCTCGTTATCAAGCTCCACCACTCGATCGCGGATGGGGCCGGGGCCCTGGCGTTGGCGACGAGCTTGCTCGACTTCACCGCCGACGCTCCAGAGCGAGGGGCGGTCGACGTCGCGACCGGGCTGGCGTTGCTGATGGCAGCAGAGGCCGAGGAGCCCGCACCAGACCCCGCGTCAGCCCTCGCCGATCTCATCCGAGGTGGTGCAGAGAAGATGGTCGGCCTTCTCAACGATGCAGCCAGCGGTGGCGGCGAGACGCTGGCAACGGCACGGTCGCTGGCTGAACAGATGCCAAACCGGCAGCCGCAAAGCTCGCCACACTGGAGGGATCGGTCCCGCAACCGCCGAGCCGTGTTCCTCGATGTGCCACTCGATGACCTCAAGACCCGAGCTGCCGAACTCGAAGTCAGCCTGAACGATCTGTTCGTTGCCGCCTGTGCCGAGGCCGCCATCAGGCAACACCAACGGGCGGGCGTCGAACTCGACACGCTTTCCTCATCCGTCGTGATCAGCACGCGGCAGAGCGATGACCCGGCTGCCCAGAACGCGGTGCTTCCCACGAGCATCCACATTCCGGTGAGCGGCGCAGGCGCCATGGATCGTCTCTTGTCGATTCGGGCCCAGGTCGTGGAACGACGCGAACAAGTCAGCGGCTCGAACGATTTGTTGGGAGCCCTCGGCGCACTCTCGGGCTTGCTGCCAAGCGCCGTGACCTCATCGCTTGCGGCGGATCAGGCGGCGCGGGTCGACTTCGCAACGAGCAACTTGCCTGGCCCGCCGATTCCGGTGTGGATCGCAGGGAGCCAGCTCGAATCCCTGCGGCCGATCGGCCCCGTCGGCGGCACGGCCTTCAACGCCACCCTTCTTTCCTACCTCGGCCAGGCTTCGATCGGCCTCCACGTCGATCCGGCGTGCATTCCCGATCCCGCTTCGCTCAAGCGAGACCTCCGACAAGGCTTCACCACGCTGGGCGTCTAGCTCTCGCTCGCGTTGGGCGGTCCGTTCGATTGACGGGTCCGACAAGATCCGAGGACTCGCAGTCCAGCGATCGCAGGGTGGAGTCTGTAGGTTCTCGCAGGTGAGCGACCTCTCGACGATGAGTTTCCCCCGCCAGCACGCAGCGACGCGCCGATTCACGTTGGGCGCACCGAGGAACTTTTCGGTCGTCGCTGACACATCACACGCCGGCGGCACTGCAACCGAACGGGTCCTGTTCCTTCGTTCGAAGGCTGGCGACGATCCGGTCCTGTGTCTCTGGGCCCAGGCGAGCAACGGGCCGGAGCAGCTCATCGTCGACCCGGCCAAGCTCGGAGCCGACGACGATGC
Organism: uncultured Acidimicrobiales bacterium; assembly: GCA_937997485.1. Lineage (GTDB taxonomy): Bacteria > Actinomycetota > Acidimicrobiia > Acidimicrobiales > SZUA-35 > SZUA-35. Next base: position 34,729 of record CALKTH010000003.1, read on the forward strand.
GCTTCCTGCCGCGGAACTGGCTCGACGAGAACGTGCTCGTGAAAGTGCGGGAGGCATCGTCTCCTACTCGGTCGATGCCGCGGGCCGGGCAGCCGCCTTCACCGTGGGCGGGGCGCTCTTCGTCGTCGACCTCGCAACCAATGAAACGCGGATGCTGGATGCCGCCGAGGGTGTCTTCGACCCACAGATCGACCCGACGGGGCGCTCCGTTGCTTATGTCTCCGATCGAGCGTTGCATCTCATCGGCATCCGTGAGGGCAGCACCGACCAGGTCCTCGCCCATGATGTGGAACCCACCGTCTCCTGGGGTCGAGCGGAGTTCGTCGCCGCCGAGGAGATGGGCAGGACCCGCGGGTTCTGGTGGGCGCCAGATGGCTCCGCCCTCTTGGTCACTCGCGTTGACGATGCACCGGTACAGATCTGGCACATCGCCGATCCGGCCCATCCCGCCCGTGCTCCGCACGAGATTCGCTACCCCGCCGCCGGCACGATGAACAGCACTGTGCAGCTGGCGCTCATTGCCCTCGATGGTTCTCAGCAGATGGTCCAGTGGAATCCGACCAACGATCAGGGCGTCGGCGCCTTCGAATATCTGGCGGACGTCGTTTGGTCGAAGGGCAAGCGACCGCTCGTCGTTCGACAGACTCGCGATCAACGCACGGTCTCAATAGGCGCCGTGGAGCAAGGCCCGGACCGACGAGGTGATCTCGTTGTCGTCGAACGACAAACCATCACCGATCCGGTCTGGGTCGAGCTCATGCCCGGCTCGCCGGCGTGGGCGGGCAGCTCACTCCTCACGATCGAGGATCGCGCCGATCTCGATCGACGGGTGCTGTGCGTCGACGGTGATCCCGTCGACCTTCGCGGGCTTCACGTCCGCTCGATTGTGGCCACCGGGCCAACCTCCGTGCTGCTCACGGCGTGGACGGATCCTCTCGATGTGCACGTGGTCCTCGTGGACCTGGAAAGCGGAGAGCCAACGACGCTCACAACCGAGCCCGGTGTGCACGGTGCCTCAGCGTCCAGTCCGCTGGGCGCGGTCGTGCTCGTCCGGTCCGCACCTGACCTGGAGCGGAGCGTCGCCGTCGCGCTGTGGCCCAAGGGCCCGGAACGAACGATCAGCAATCGGGGCGTCGTGCCAGCACTCACGGCGGTTCCCCACTTCCATGCGTTGGGCGCTCGTGAGCTTCGGTCGGCGGTTTTCTTGCCGAACGACCACGACGGCGTCAGTCAGCTTCCCGTTCTGCTCGATCCCTACGGTGGGCCGCACGCCCAACGCGTCACTCGCTCCCACACACCACACCTCACGTCCCAGTGGTTCGCCGATCAAGGGTTCGCGGTCATCGTGACCGACGGAAGAGGCACGCCTGGGCGCGGCCCGGCGTTCGAGCGCGAGGTCTGGGGCAACCTTGCGGACCCGGTTCTCGAGGATCAGATCGACGCACTCGACGCGGCGGCAGCGATCTATCCGTTCATCGACTTGGACCGCGTCGGCATCCGTGGCTGGTCCTTTGGCGGCTATCTCGCCGCGCTTGCCGTACTGCGGGCGCCGGACCGGGTACACGCCGCCATCGCTGGTGCGCCGGTCACCACATGGCATCTGTACGACACGCATTACACCGAGCGCTATCTCGGCCACCCCGACCAGTTCGGCGATCACTACGCCGTCAGCGACCTCATTCTCGATGCTGCGAAACTGACTCGTCCATTGCTGTTGATCCATGGTTTGGCCGACGACAACGTGGTTGCCGCGCATACCCTCAGGTTTTCCTCAGCGTTGCTCGCTGGCGGTCGGTCGCATCAGGTGCTGCCACTTTCTGGGGTTACCCACATGACTCCCCAAGAAGTGGTGGCGGAAAATCTGCTGCATCTCCAACGTGACTTTCTCTTCGACGCCGTCGTTTGAGGGGCCACCCTCCGGGCGACACTTCACTTCCCATGGACGACCCGCACCTCTCGATGACCAGCAACCGCCGATGATCTGCACTTCTCGATGACCGACGATCTCGCCGCCCTTGCGCCTTCTCTGGAGTCGCTCGGCTGGGACGACGCGCTCAGCTCATGGGCAGGCGAAGCGGAAAAGAGTCTCGATGGCTTCGCCGGCGTTGGCCGCATTGCTCGGACGAGTCGCGGCTTCTGCCTCGTGTTCACTGGTGGCGATGCACGGCTCGCAGCCTCGAGTTCGATCCGTTCCGCCACGGGTGTCGCTCCCTCAACGGGCGACTACGTGGTGCTCGTCGAGCATCCCGAAGACGGCCTTTCGATCGCCGGGGTCGCTGACCGACGGACAGCGCTGACCCGTCGAGCGCCCGGACGTGTGCCCGAGCCGCAGGTGCTGGCCGCCAACGTCGATGACATCTTCGTCATGCACGGACTCGACCGACCGCTGAATCTGAACCGACTGGAACGCCAACTCGTCATCGCATGGGCGAGTGGAGCGACGCCGTTCGTGCTTCTCACGAAGGCCGATGAGGTCGGCCATCACGAAGAAGCAGTCGAGACCATCGAACGGCTGGCTCCCGGCGTGGAAACCCTGGCCATCTCCATCGTGAGTGGCAAGAACGTGGAACGAGTGCGCAACCGATTCACGGGTTCTCGAACCGTGACACTGCTCGGCCTCTCAGGCATCGGCAAGTCGACCCTCGTCAACGAACTGTCCCACGGCGTGGTGCAACGCACGGGTGAGGTGCGGGCGAAGGACCGCCGCGGCCGGCACGTCACCGTCACGCGAGATCTCATTCCTCTCCCCACCGGTGGCATCGTGGTGGACACACCGGGGATTCGCGAAGTTGGATTGTGGGACGCTCGCGATGGCATCGCCAAGACGTTCCCCGTTATCTCTCAGGCCGTGGTCGAGTGCCGTTTCAGCGATTGTGCCCATGAGGCGGAACCCGGATGCGCGGTGCGAGAGCAACTGATGGATGGGGTGATCACCGAGCGGCGGCTCACGCACTGGCGTGAGTTGCACGCGGAGCTTGATCTTCAGGAATCGCAGCTCGAAGCGTTCGATCGGCGTTCAGAGTCTCGGAGCCGCGCGGACGCCGAAGGTCGCCGAGACGGCGAGCGTCGGCGCAAAGCCAACAAGGGCAAGAGCAAACGCAAGAAGCGGTAGGCGGCGATACGCCATCCCCGTCGACCCACCAAGCGTGAGAGACAATGGCGACATGCAAGGGAAGCATGTGGTCGCCGCAACACTGTTCGGATCTCTCCTTGTCTTGGCCGCGTGCGGCCGAGCTGCACCTGACGAAACCGAGGTGCTGCAGGGTTCCACGGCGTCGCCGACGACCCTGCCATTGATCACGACGGTGGCGACGACCACCCCGACGACCGCGGCCCCGCCAACCACACAACCGTCGTACGTCGTCCAGCAGGGCGACTCACTGTCGGTCATCGCTCAGCGCTTCGCCGTTGATGTGAAGGTGCTGGCGGACTTCAACGGCATCACCGACGTGAACTCGATTCAGGTCGGGCAAACGATTGCCATCCCGCCTGCGGACGCCACCACAACAACCGCTGCTGGTTGAGGCTGAGGCTGATCGACCGGGACAGCTATGTCGCTGACGGTGGGCCAACAGATTGACCGGACAATGGCGGCCGCCTGGCCCGCGCTCCAGACGAGCACGATTGGTGGTTGGGAGATTCGAGCCACCGAGGGGCTGACTCGACGGGCCAACTCGGCACTGGCGTGGCCGCTCGACGGCAGCGTGGATCTCGAGCACGTCGTCGTCGCTGTCGAGCGCTTCTACGAGGACCGAGGCCTCCGTCCAGTCTTCAGCGTCAGCGACGCCAGCGCACCCGCTGAACTGCAGCCGCTTCTCGTCGCCCGAGGCTACGAGGTCGACGCGGAGACACTGGTCCTCGACATCGCACTTGATGCAGCCCGGGCGAGAACGGAAACCGAACGCGCCGCCGCGATTGCCTTGAGAACAGCGGCGAACGATGCATGGATTGACGTCTACACATCGAGCGCACCGACTCGTTGGCACAAGCCCGAAGAGGTAGATCGTCTGCGAGCCACGCTGCTCCAGCCGTCGCTCCCCACCCGCTTCGCGACCGTCGGTCCGCCCCGCGGTGCTCACGTCGAGGCCATCGGCCAGGTCGTGGTCGACGGCGACTGGGCATGTCTCCAGTGCATGGCGACGCGGCCAGAAGCTCAGGGCCAAGGGCACGCAGGGCGCGTCGTGACCGCCCTCCTCGGAGCGGCGAGCGATCTCGGGGCAAGCAAGGCGTGTCTCGCTGTCCTGGCATCCAACGAAGCAGCGCGACGCGTTTACGAACGAGCGGGCTTCACGCCCTCGCACCAGTATCGCTACCTCGCTCGCTGACCTCCGGCCGGCGGCTCGATCTCTCTGCGGTCAGTCCGCTCGAACGTTGCCCGGCTCGGCGGCAAGCGACCAGGCTTGACGCCAGCCCGCTGGGTCGACACCGATGCCACGGAGCCGCACTTCGGCGTGGAGCAGCGAGCCGAGACCGCACACGCCAGCGATCATGTCGACCAGCAGCGGCGACACCCGATCGTCGGTGGTGACCAAGAGCGCACGAGCATCGTCGATCAGGCTCTGGCATTCCGCTCGATCACCTCGCTGATGGGCAAGCGCGGCCTGGGTTCCTAGTGCCATCAGCTGATCGAGGTAGGTGGACGGGCCGGTCAGGACGCTGTGAGCGCGGCGAGCGGCAAGTTGTGTGTCACCAACAGCGGCGGCAACGATGGAACCGACAGCCAGAGCGAAGGCGTCGGTTCGGTCTTCTGCTCCCGCCAGGCCTTGGCCGGCTGGTGACGTACCATCGATGCCAATCCAGTTCAGCTGGCTCGCGGCCTCATCAACCGCGCCTCGCTGCAAGAGTGCGAGTGCGAGTGAGACGGCGAGATCGGATTCACCGAGCAGGTTCTCACCTTCGTGCACTCCATCGAATCGAGCGGCCCACCGAATGGCCCGCTCGGCTTCACCCAGGCGAGCGGCGCTGGCCGTGATGGTGACGACAGCGAGACGTCGGCTGTCGAGATCTCCTGCTCGGTCCACCAGGGCGAAGGCCTGCTCGAGCAGCGCCGAGCCTTCGGCGACCCGACCGACGGACACGAGCGATCGGCCCTCGACCGCCATGGCCTGTACACGCAACGAGAGGTCATCGGCGCGCAGGGCGGTGGCGTGCGCTTCCTGGCTCAATGCCCGTGCACCCTCGGCGTTGCCAGACCACAGTTCGAGTGAGCTTGCGAGTACGAGCATGATGGTCTCGGCCCATGGATCGCCGCGGCGCTGCGTTTCGGGAAGCACCTGGCCAATGAGTTCACGAGCGCGTTCGGAGTCTCCGGTGTGGAACGCGACCCACGCTTCCAGACCGCGAGCCCACGCCAGGCCGGCTCGATCTTCGAGCTGGGTGAACATCTTGACGGCTTCGTCGACCAAGACGCGAGCATCGCCCACGCTGCCAGATTGGAAGGCATACCAACCAAGGCTCTGGAGTGCCCACGCTTCAGCGGCGATGTCTCCGGCCGCCGACGCAACGGCGCGGCTCGCTTCCAAGGCCTGCCGAGCGAGCTGATGGTCGCCGCGAGTCATCTCCGTGATGCCCAACAGGCGCAGGGCCAGGGCTTGGCGCCCCGGTTGTCCGAGCGCTTCCAAGCGGTCAGCCGCTTCTCGAAGCCTGGACGCCGCAGCGTGATGGTTACCGGACTTGCGATCGATCTCGCCTCGAATGAGAAGCGCGTTCGCAGCCAGCACAGGATCGCCGATCACGATCTGATCGAGGCGATCGAGATCGCTGCGGGCACCAGCGAGATCGTGGATCTCCGAACGAGCCCGGGCCCGACCGAAGAGGAATCGCGTACGGGTGGCATCGTCGCTGGCGAGATCGAGGCCGTGAGAGAACCAGATGCCCGCTTCGGTCGGCACGCCCGCCTCGAGCGCCCGCTCACCGGCTTCGGCGAGCCAGTGCAGCGCCTTCGCCACCACGGTGGCCCGGTCCACGCCGGGAACACTGTTCAGCTCGATGACGAGTTCGGCCGCTGATCGGTAGTGATCGGCAATGGCGACCACACGCGAGTTGCGCACATCTTCATCGGCCATGTTGTCGAGGTAGGTGGCAATCCCGTGATGGCCAAGCGCCCGGTTGGTCTTTGTCAGCGTTCCATAGGCCACGTCGCGAACCATGTCGCTGCGGAACGAGTACCGAGGACCGTTGATGGTGATGAGATCGCGATCAACCAGGTCGGCGAGTGCCGGGGTGATGTCGTGCATGTCCTCGGTCGCAGCAAGCATCGTGGCAAGGCCATCGATGGGTCCGGTGTTGCCGAGAATCGCGGCCGACTCGAGCACCGTCCGGTGCGCAGGATCGATGGCATCGAGGCGGGCGGCGATGATGCCGCGAAGGTTGTCGGGCAGAGACTCGATGCGTCCGCTGGAGAGGGCGGCAACCACCTCAGACTCATTCCCGCTCTCCTGCCGGGAGGCCACGAGACCGGCAAGCTCTTCGAGAAAGAACGGATTGCCACCGCTGCGCTCAACCAGTTGGCGCATCACGTCGTCGGGGAGATCGAGACCGAGCTGTTCGACCATGGCCCGGCTGGCCTCGGGGTCGAGCGGACCAAGTGGCAGCACCAGCGAGCCGTGGCGCCCCTCGAGTGGGTGCATCGTGTCGTGCCCCTTCGCCGTCATCAAGACGATGAGCGGTGTACGCGCGAGCTCGTGCAAGAGGTGACTCAGGAGGTCCCACACGGCGTCGGCGGCCCAATGCACATCGGAGAGCACGAGCACCACGGGCCGCTGCTTGACCTCGGCTTCGAGAATGCTGACAAGCGCCAGCGTGACCTCTGAACGGTTGCGCTCCCGGTCTCCTCCCCGCAGCGGGGTGGCATAGCCGAGCGCATGCATCAAGCCAGTCGTGAAGCGGGGAATGTCGGCGCTGTGACGAGGATCGAGATGAATAGAGAGTCCGCCCAAGAGCGCAGAGCGAGCATCATCGGCGCTGGTCTCGATGGAGAGACCGAACGCGTGGCGCAGGACCTCAGCGATCGGCCACCACACGTTCGCTTCGCCGTACGGGACGGCACGGCCCTCGAGGATGCGCGCATTCCACGTGGAGGCGAGCATCGCTGCCGCCTCTTCGGCCAGGCGGGTCTTCCCCATGCCAGCCTCGCCCACAATCGTGGTGGCCTGCGCCAGCGACGTCTCGGTGGCAAGCCGAGCTTGAGATGCGATGAGCGCCAGCTCACGTTCTCTGCCGGCGAACGCCGTCGTGCGGCGAGTGCGGGCTCCAGGTGGCCGGACCGCGCTCAAGGCCACCCAGGCTTCAACGGTGGCTTCCCGACCGCGGGCTTCAACTTGGCCCAGAGGACGGTACGAAATCGCCTCTTGCGTGGCCTGATGAGTGGCATGGCCGACCACGACTTGGCCGGGTTCAGCCAACGCTTCCAAGCGGGACGCAATGTTCATCACGTCACCCATGGCCGTGTAGTCACCGCCGGCAGAAGACATGCCGACCAGCACTTCGCCGGTGTTCACCCCGATGCGAAGGCGGAGTTCTTGACCCGTTTCGTTGGCCAAAGCAGACACGGACTGCTGCATCCGCAGAGAGGCCCGCACCGCTCGTTCGGCGTCGTCTTCGTGAGCGATGGGGGCTCCGAAGAGAGCCACAATGGCGTCGCCGAGCACTTTGTCGACAACGCCACCGAAGGACACGATGTCGCTCGCCAGCCGCTCCACACAGCGGTCGATCAGATGCTTGACGTCTTCGGGGTCGAGAGCCTCGGCCAGGCCGGTGAAACCGACGATGTCAGCGAACACGACCGTGACAATGCGGCGCTCCTCGTCTGAGGATGCTTGTGGCGTGCCGCAGTTGGAGCAGAACCGTGCCCCCGAAGTGAGTGCGGAACCACAGGACGAACAGAGCATTGGTGCGAGTCTAGAGCGCCCCTCCGGGCTGAGACCGGGACTATCCCCCCTCGGGGATCCCGTCGGCCCGTCATCCCCGAGGATGAGGACTGGGCCGCACGGTCCTCCCTGCGAGGGATGGACCGAGTGAGAGCCACTGCCTACGCTCGCAGCCATGCCCCGCGCCGTCCACACGAGCGACGAGACATGACGAGCTTGCTCCGGTTCTTCCAGCAGCGCCCGTTGTTCTCCGACGCTCTCCTCGCCGCTGCGCTCACCGGCGTAGCGGTTGCTGTGGCTTTTGGAGTGTCTGGCTCGGGGTCCGAAATCTCCGTCGTGCCGCGCCCCGACCATCCGCTGGAGTGGGCGCTGATCGTGACCCCGTCGATCTGCATCGCGATGCGACGCCTCCTTCCCGTCACCGCCGTGGCGTTCGGATCCACCGCGATCATTCTCATCTGGTTGCTCGGGCTCCCCGACTTCGTGATCTCCGGAGCCATTCTCATCTACTCCGCAGTCATCTACGGGACCCGACCCCACGGACGCGTTGCGGCCGGTCTCGCCGCCGCAGCCCTCTCGCTGATGACGCTGACCGGCGTTCTGGTTGGCGAGGCGCCCTTCTATGTTCTCCCGCTTGTCATCCTCACTACCTTCACGGCGTTTGTCCTGGGTGTGAACACCGAAACTCGGCAGGCCTACATCCTCGAGGTCGAGCGGAGAGCGCAGGTGGCCGAACTCCATCAGGCGGCCTCCGATGAGGCCCTGCTGCAGGGTGAACGCAACCGCATCGCCCGCGAACTTCACGACGTGGTCGCCCACGGGCTCGGGGTCATCGTCGTGCAGGCGGGTGCAGGACGACGGATCTTGGCGCAAGACCCAGACGGCGCGGCCTCGGCGCTGCACCAGATCGAGAAGACGGGCCGACAGTCCCTGGGCGAGATGCGCCAGATGCTCGGCATCCTCCGCACTGACGCCGCCGATCAAGGCCGTCCGACACCTGGGCTCGGCGAACTGGAAGAACTCGTCGACAGCTACGTCGCAAGCGGCCTTGTCGTGTCGAGCGAGCAAGTCGGCCATCGAACCGAGCTCCCCGCCACCATCAACACCAGCGCCTATCGCATCGTGCAGGAGGCGCTCACCAATTGCCTCAAACATGGTGGACCGCACGTCGAAGTCTTCGTGCAGGTCAGCTACGAGCCGAACGCGGTCGACATCCGGGTGATGGACAACGGGCGTGGAGGAGCAGCGACCGCTACGAGCGGTCAGGGTCTGAAGGGCATGAAAGAGCGAGTCGAAGTCTTCGGAGGATCGCTGCGCACGGGTCCTCGCCCCGGCGGTGGCTTCGAAGTCGCCGCACGTCTCCCGCTCCAGGCTGTCGATGTCTGATTCGATCGACCACGATCGAGGCCCACACATCCGGATCGTCTTGGTCGACGATCAAGAACTGGTCCGTACCGGGTTTCGGATGATCCTGCAGACCGAGCCAGATCTCGAAGTGGTGGGGGAAGCCGCGGACGGCATCGACGCCATGCAGGTGATTGCGGAGACGCAACCCGATGTGGTGCTGATGGACGTTCGGATGCCCCGCCAAGACGGGGTAGAAACAACGGCTCTCGTCACCGGCGCCGACGGCCCGAAGGTCATCATTCTCACGACGTTCGATTTGGACGAGTACGTGTTCTCAGCGCTACTGGGCGGTGCCAGCGGCTTTCTCTTGAAGGACACACCCGCGGAGGATCTCGTCGATGCGATTCGTGTGGTCGCGTCCGGCGACGCGCTGCTTGCTCCGTCCGTCACTCGGCGTCTTATCGAGGAGTTTCAGTCAGGCAACGCCGGCTCGGTCACGCCAATGCCGGAGATGGCCGAGCTGACAGATCGCGAAACTGAGGTCCTCATCGAGATGGCAAAGGGCTGCTCGAACGCCGAAATCGGTGCGTCGCTGTATGTCAGCGAGACCACGGTCAAGACGCATGTCGGTCGGGTTCTCATGAAGCTCGGCGTGCGGGATCGGGTGCAGGCCGTCGTCGCTGCATACAACTCTGGGCTGGTGCGGCCCGGGTCCTGAGAGCGAGGCCAATCGCGGCTGTTCCTCCGTGTCGCCTTCAGCTCTGGCAGCCGGAGCACCAGTAGGTGCTGCGAACGTGTTCGCCCTGCACGATGCGCTGGATCGGTGCGTTGCATCGATGACACGGCTCGCCCGCCTTGCCGTAGGCCGCCAGGCCGCCGGGGACACCCGGCACCGTGATGCGGACGCCTCCGCCCAGATTGCGGCGCAGTAGATCATGCGAGGTCGCGACGAGGCGCTGGCGCTCATCTGCCGTCACACTCGCCACGGGGCGCAGGGGAGAGAGGCCCAACGCGTGCAACACCTCGCTCTTGTAGACGTTGCCGACACCACAGCAGATTCGCTGATCCAGCATCGCCACACCGAGAGGCGTGGCCCCGGAAACAATCGAGAACCGGGCGGCGGCCTCGTTGAGATCCGGATTGGGCCCCGTCAGATCGGGGCCGAGGTGCTCCGGGCCCGCTCGATTCGCCGTGAGTTTCACGTGCGGGGCAGCGAAGCAAACGGCGATCCAATCGGCCTCGGTCTCGATCAGCGCTCGAACGGCGGCCTTGGACCGCTGCCAGCGCTCCCCCGAACGGTAGAGGTGCCAGCTGCCGGTCATCTTCATGTGTGTCTCGAGGGTGCGTCCGTCGCCGAAGTGCACGAGGAGATACTTGCCCTTGGCTTCAACCGCCTCGATCAACGTGCCCGGCTGGGGACCAGGAACCGCAAGACGCGGGGCCGCGAACCGGCGCAGCGTCTGGCCTTCGAGTGCTGGTTTCATACGGCTGGCGGTCCGCCAGATGGTGTCGCCTTCAGGCACTCGGTAAGTGTGCCCCCGATAGCGTCCTCGGGATGACTCCGGCGACCAATGCCAGTTCCACCGAATCGACCGTCGACGGCGGTGACATGCTCGCCCCGTGGTGGCGTCGAGGCGTCGTCTACCAGGTGTATCCCCGCTCCTTCGCCGATGCGAACGGTGATGGAACGGGTGATGTGAACGGCCTCCGGGCCCGGCTCCCCTACCTGGCGGAGCTCGGCGTCGACGCCGTGTGGATCAACCCCTGGTACACCTCGCCCCTGAACGACGGGGGCTACGACGTCGCTGACTACCGCAACATCGAAGCCCGCTTCGGCTCGCTGGCCGACGCGGAAGCCATGATCAGCGAAGCGCATGAACTCGGCATTCGCGTGATCTGCGATCTCGTGCCGAACCACACCTCCTCAGAACACGAGTGGTTCAAGGAAGCGTTGGCGGCAGAACCGGGCACGGCGTCGCGAGCTCGCTATCACTTCCGACCCGGCCGAGGTGAGAACGGCGACGAGCCACCGACCGACTGGACGAGTGTGTTCGGTGGCCCGTCCTGGACCCGCACGACCAACGTCGACGGAACCCCGGGAGATTGGTACCTCCATCTGTTCGACCCGACCCAGCCCGACATGAACTGGACGAACGCTGAGGTGCGAGCCGAGTTCGTTTCGATCCTCCGCTTCTGGCTGGACCGCGGCGTGGACGGATTCCGCGTCGATGTCGCCCATGGGTTGGCCAAGGACATGTCGTTCCCGGATCTCGGCGAGGCGACCGGGGACATCCTCGTGTCCGAGCACAAGGACAACCATCCGTATTGGGATCGTGACGACGTCCACCCGATCATTCGTGAATGGCGCGCCGTGCTCGACGAATACGAGGGCGACCGCATGATGGTGGCCGAGGCGTGGGTTCGCCCCGAGCGTCTCCCTCTCTACGTACGACCCGACGAGTACCACCAGTCCTTCGACTTCGACTTCCTCACCTGCGAGTGGAACGCCGACTCCTTCCGGAACACGATCGACACCTCCCTGGCGCAAGCCCGGCTCGTGAACTCGACGGTGACGTGGGTGCTCTCCAACCACGACGTTGTCCGCCACCCCACCCGCTACGGGCTGCCGCAGGGCACGGACTGGCGGCGCTGGCTGCTCGATGGACCCCACGACATCCTGGACGCCGAGGCTGGCAAAGCTCGTGCCCGAGCCGTCATATTGCTCGTCCTCGGCCTACCCGGCTCCTCGTATCTCTATCAGGGTGAGGAACTCGGCCTGCCTGAGGTGTGGGATCTCCCGCCCGAGGTGCTCGATGACCCGGTATGGACGCTCTCGGAAGGAACTCGCAAAGGCCGAGACGGCTGCCGAGTTCCCATTCCATGGACCGCTGACGGTGCGTCGTTCGGCTTTGTCGAAGGCGACACCGCAGCCGCTTGGCTGCCCATGCCCGCCTCCTTCGGGCCGCTGTCAGCTGAGGCCCAGGCTGGGGTCGAGGGTTCCTCGCTCGAGCTCTACCGCTCCGCCCTGGCCGTTCGCAAGATGCACTTCGCCGCTGATGAGGCCCTCACCTGGCTCGAGAGCCCCGACGGTGTCTTGGCCTTCCAGCGTGGTTCCGGTGCGCAGGTGTGGGTGAACGTTTCCGGCGGCACCGCTCCCCTCCCGGAGGGCGCCACACTCCTCGTCGCCTCCCACGCGGAAGTGGCCAAGAACGGTGCACTCGCCCCCAACCAGTCCGCCTGGATCCTCCCCTAACCCGGCCTCCACCCCTGTGGGTGCCTGACCCCCACCATCACTCCCCTGTGCCTGCTGTGGGTGCCTGACCCCCACCATCACTCCCCCTCAGGGGGAGAGCAGTTCGGCTAGCGCTTCAGGGTCGGCGACGCTGACCCAGAGCGCCGAATGATCCTTGAGCCCAATCACGCGCCGCACCGGGTCGACGAAGCCGATGCAGAGGCCGAGTCGATGGTTCGTGCCCATCGTCAGCCCATCATCGGCGAAGCTCAGTCGGAGTCCGACCGCGGTGTACCAGCGATGGGGACCGGTGATGTCGGTGTGATCGACGTTGGACAGTGAGGTCGTGACCTTCGCCCATCCGAACGTGGCGACGAGCCGATCGTTCTCCACGTCGACGGTCACTCCGTGGCCGGCGCGGAGGCCCAGCGGCGCCAACACACCCAACCAGCGCCGATCGACGTCGTACGGAAAGAAGCGTTCGGTCACCGCACCTGTCTACACCCTTCGTCCCCAGGGATGAGGGGCCAATCATCATCAGGGTGGACGCCAATCTGTGTCAGTCGTCGTACCTTCTGATCACGCTCTCGTTGACCAAGGATTCGTGATGACCGCAATTGACACACCCCCCGCCTCGATGCCCGCCGGTGCCCTCGCCGCCCACACCGATGGGGCCATCAAGGTCTACGGCTCGGGCGACACCGAGGTTCACGCGCTCCGCCATGTGTCCGTTGGCTTCGGCAAAGGCCAGTTCACCGCCATCATGGGCCCGTCCGGATCCGGCAAGTCGACCCTGATGCAGTGCATGGCCGGCCTCGACCGTCTGTCTGGAGGCGAGGCCTACATCGGCGACACGCCACTCTCCAGCCTGAATGACAAGGCCCTCACGCTGTTGCGCCGGGAGAAGATCGGCTTCATCTTCCAGGCCTTCAACCTGATCCCGACACTCACCGCCCGAGAAAACATCACACTGCCCCTCGATCTTGCTGGCGCCAAGGGCGACCAGGCTTGGATCGATGAGGTCATCGCCACCACGGGGCTGGCCGACCGGGCAACGCATCGGCCGAACGAGCTCTCCGGCGGTCAGCAACAGCGCGTGGCGGTCGCTCGAGCCCTGGCCAGTCGGCCGGAAATCATCTTCGGCGACGAGCCCACGGGCAACCTCGACTCCCGCACCGGCGCCGAGATTCTGGACTTCATGCGCCGAGCTGTGCGTGAGCTGGGTCAAACCATCGTGATGGTCACCCACGACCCGGTTTCCGCCTCCTACTCCGACCGGGTGCTCTTCCTCGCCGATGGGCAGATCGTCGACGAGATGGCGGACCCAACGCCGGACTCCGTGTTCGACAAGATGAAGTCACTGGGCGACTGAGTCAACCACATGAGTCTCCTCAAACTTTCGCTCCGGAACATCCGGGCCAGCGTCGGCCGATTGATGCTGACCGCTCTCGCCATCACCGCCGGCGTCGGTTTCGTCGCTGGCTCCTTCATCCTCGCCGACAGCCTGTCGGACACGTTCTCTTCCATCTTCGAAAGCGCTGGCTCTCGCACCGACGCCACCGTGCAGTTGGCGGAACTCGCATTCGGCGAGGACGACCGAACGTTGTCGGACTCGATCATCGCTGAGCTCGAGGCCCTCGACGAGACTGCCGAGGTCCGTCCCACGGTCACGATCGACACCAACAGCAGCTTCCGCCCCTTCGTGGTGCTCGACGCTGAAGGTGAAGAGGTGATCCCTCAGGGGCCGCCGATCATCACCTTCTCCTGGGATGGCACCGAGATCGAGGATCAGATCTCCCTGGTCGCCGGCACACCGCCGAACGGCATCGACGAGGTCGTGCTCGACTCGACCTACGCCGAGGCAGCCGGTGTGGAAGTTGGCCAGACGGTCAATTTCGTCGGACCGGACGGACCGGCGAGCTTCACCCTCGTGGGCTTGGTGGAGTTTCCGGTCACGGGCGGCGCGTTCTTCGTGATCTTCGACTTCGACAGCGCCCAGGTGCTCTACGACAAGGTCGGACAGGTCGACACGGTTGAACTCGTCGCTGCCAGCGGCACCACACCAACTGAATTGATCGCTGCTGCCCAGAGCATCTTGCCTCCTGAGGCCGAGGTGATCGACTCCGAGCAGGCCATCGAAGAGGCGCAGTCCGGGTTCAACGACTTCATCGCCATCTTCCGCAACGTCCTGCTCGGCTTCGCTGGCATCGCGCTGTTCGTCAGTCTCTTCATCATCTACAACACGTTCGCCATTCTGGTGAGCCAGCGAATCCAGCAGATCGGCATGCTTCGAGCACTCGGTGCAACAGCAGGACAAATTCGCCTGTCGATCGTGATCGAGGCCGTCGTCATCGGTCTGATCAGCTCGCTCGTCGGCATCTTCGCCGGCGTTGGCGTGGCGACACTCATCAAGGCCGGATTCCAGGCCGCCGGGGGCTTCCCCGAAACAGGCACCGTCGTCACAACGAACACCATCATCATCTCCTTCGCCGTTGGAACGATCGCCACACTGTTCTCGGCGCTCGGCCCGGCCTTCTCCGCCAGCCGTGTCTCGCCCATTGCCGCGATGCGAAACGAGAAAGCGGGAGGGAGCAGTCAGAGGCGCCGTGTGCTCATCGGCTCGGTCGTCTTGGCACTGGGTTTGCTGCTCCTTGGCTTGGGCCTCTTCGGGAGCGGACTGGCGACCGCGACGCTCCTCTTCTATTTGGCCGTGGGCGCCATCCTCACTTTCGTGGGCGTCGCACTCCTCAGCGTTCTCTTCGCCGGACCGATCGTAAACTTCTTGGGCCGACCCGAGGTCTTGGGTAGCTCCCTCCTCGTGCTCGGTCTCGGATTGATCGCTCTCGTCGCCGCAGGCAGCGGCTTGCCCGACGGCATCGTCAGCACGGTCTCGTTCGTGATCAAGATGTTCGTCTCCGGAGTAGCCATCATCACCGGCTTGTCGATTCTGCTCTCCAAGAGCACCGGACGCTCCCTCGGCCTGGGCGGTTCAGCTGGCGGTCTGGAAGGACAACTGGCAAAGCAGAACGCCGCTCGCAACCCCCAGCGCACGGCCGCAACCGCCACGGCGCTCACCATCGGCATTGCCCTGGTCGCAACCGTCGGCACCGTCGGCGAATCGCTCAAGGCGAGCTTCTCGGAGAGCCTCGAGCGGGGCGTTCAAGCTGAACTCTTCATCTTCGACGAAGAAACGAACTCCGCATTCCCGGGCGAGCTAGCCGATCAGATCGCTGAGATCGAGGGCATCGAGAACCTCAGTCGGTTCCGCTTCAACGAAGTGCGCTTGGGCGTCGATGCAAACGGCGACGACGACATCGTCGACATCGCCGCCTTCGAGACCTCGACGGGCGAGTCCCTCATCAACTTCTCGGTCGTCGAAGGTTCCATCACCGATGCCGGCGACTCCGGTGTGCTCGTCTTCACCGAGACCGCCGACGAGCGGGGCCTCTCCGTTGGCGACACGTTGGCCGTCGACTTCCCGGACGGGGAGAGCGAAGAGCTCACCGTGAGTGCCATCTTCGAAGACAATTCGGTGCTCAACAGCCCCATCGTCTTCGATCTCGCCATCTACGAGCGTCACGTCACCAACGGCGATGACTTCTTCGTTGGCGCCACAGTGGCTGACAGCGCCGACTTCGAATCCGTCAAGGCGCAGGCCCAAGCCGTCGCTGCTGACTTCTCCGGCGTCTCCGCGCTGGACAACGACGAGTTCCGCGACGGGCAGACTGGGCAGATCGATGGGCTGATCACGCTGATCAACTTCATGCTCAGCTTCGCTCTCTTCGTTGCCTTCCTTGGAGTGATCAACACGATCGTGCTCTCCGTGATCGAGCGGACCAGGGAGATCGGTTTGCTCCGTGCTGTCGGTACAACCCGTCAGCAGATGAAGTCGATGATTCGGTGGGAAGCCGTGATCGTTTGTCTGTTCGGAGCCCTGCTGGGCATCATCCTTGGCGTCCTCTTCGCCTGGGCCGCCGTCACTGCGATTCCGGACGACATCATCAGCACCCTGGCGCTGCCGTACGAGACCGTGGCCTTCGCCATCCTCGTCGCCGCCCTCGCCGGTGTTGTCGCCGCCTCGTTGCCCGCTCGTCGAGCCGCCCGGATGAACGTGCTCGAAGCCATCGCCACCAACAGCTGAGACAAGAGACGTAGCCATCATGCAGAAGCTCATCCTTCGAGGCATCGCCGCAAACAAAGGTCGACTCGCTCTCACGGTGATCTCCATCGTGTTCGGGGTGGCATTCGTTTCCGGCTCGTTCGTGCTGGCCGACAGCTTGCGAACCGTGTTCGACAAGCTGAGCCAGGACATCGTCGCTCAGAGCGATGCCAGCGTTCGTGGCGTGGAGCCCGAGTTCCAGACCGGTGAATCCGAGACACGTTTCGACGAGTCGGTCCTCGATCTCGTCAAGAATGTCGACGGTGTCGGCCTCTTCGAAGGCGGTATCGGAGCGTTCGAGCAGGTCTACACCACTGATGCAGACGGCGAGGTCGTGCGGCCGACGGGCCCGCCCGTGCTCACCTTCTCGTGGGCTGGTGAGAGTCCGCTCTCGCCGTTCGAGATCATCGAGGGCGCTGCGCCCACCGGCGAGGAGATCGCCATCGATACGGCGCAGGCGGAACGCGGTGGATTTGCCGTGGGCGACGAAGTTGAGGTGGCAACGGCAACGGGCGGCGAACTGGAGAGCTTCACGGTCAGTGGCTTGATCGAGTTCCCGACACCCGGCGCGTACTTCATCCTGTTCGATCTGCCAACGGCACAACGTGTCCTCGGCGCCGAAGGCAAGCTCGACTCGATCGTGCTGTCAGCCGGACCCGGCGTCGACAAAGAGGCCATGATCTCCAACGTGCAGGCGGTCCTCCCCGAGGGCGTCGAGGTTGTCGGGTCAGAGGTCGTTGTCAACGAGACGCAGGCCGAGTTCGGCGAGTTCATCGACATCTTCGGTTACATCCTGCTGGGCTTCGCTCTGGTCACCCTGTTCGTCAGCATCTTCATCATCTACAACACGTTCGCCATCCTCGTGAGTCAGCGAACTCGACAGCTCGGGTTGCTGCGGTGTCTCGGTGCGAGCGGTCCCCAGATTCGTTTCATGGTGCTGATCGAGGCCTTCGTCATCGGCATCATCGCCTCGCTCATTGGCCTGTTCGCCGGCTTCGGCGTCGCTGCAGGGCTCAAGTTCCTGCTGGCCCTGGGTGGCGGCGAGTTCCCGGACGGGCCGCTCGAACTGCAGCCCCGTACGATCTTCTGGGTCTTCGTGGTGGGCATCGTTGTCACGATGGTCTCGGCGCTGATCCCTGCCGTGAGGGCCTCCCGAATTGCGCCACTGGAAGCGCTGCGAGACGGTGCCGAGGTCGAACGCAGCATGCGATTCCGCCTCATCGCCGGAGCCGTCGTGTTGGTCCCCGGACTCATCTTGCTGATCCTCGGCTTCACCGGATCCGGTGGCAGCACCACCACGGTCTTGACCTTCCTGGGGTTCGGTTCAGTGCTCACGTTCGTCGGTGTATCGATGCTCAGCGCGCTCTTCGCCGGGGCAGCTGCGTCGTTCATCGGGCAACCCGCTGAAGCACTGCGGAACGTCGTCGGGCGGGTGGCACGAGACAACGCGAGCCGTAATCCCAAGCGCACGGCAGCAACTTCGACGTCGCTCATGATCGGCCTGGCGCTCATCACCGGCGTCACGGTGCTGGCCTCCTCAATCAAGGCCACGTTCAACGATCTGCTGGGCGACGCCATCAGCGCTGATCTCTTCATCTACGAGGAGAACCAGGGCCTCCGCTTCAGCGGTGTGCTGGCTGATGATCTCCAGGACCTTCCCGAGGTTGCCCAGGCCGCCGGCTATCTCGAGATGCAGGTCCGGGTGGGTGAAGACATCGTCAACGCCACATCGTTCGACACCGCGGCTGGCTCAACCATCGTGAACCTGGAGATTCTCGAGGGAACGATCGAGGTTGGTCCCGACGGCATTGCGGTCAGTGACGACACGGTCGAGTCGAGTTCACTCGATCTCAGCCTGGGTGACTCGATCGCCGTTGAATTCGAAGACGGCTTCGTCGCTGATCTCACTATCGAGGGCATCTTCGAGTCGAGTTCGCTCATCGAGGGCGACTGGGTGCTGGATCGTGGGCTCACACGGGAGCACACGAACGAAGACAGCATCGACTTCGTTGGCCTCACCTACACCGAGGGTTTCTCGAACGAAGAGGCTCGGGCCGCAGTTGAGAACGTGACCGGCGCCTTCCCTCAGCTCAGCGTGCAGGACAACACCGAGTTCCAGGATTCGATTGCCGGTCAGATCAACTCATTCCTGCTCCTGATCAACGGGCTGCTCGCGCTGTGTTTGGTGGTCGCCTTCTTCGGCATCGTCAACACGATGGCACTCTCGGTCCTCGAACGGACGAGGGAGATCGGCTTGCTCCGCGCCGTCGGCATGACTCGACGGCAGCTCCGTTCGTCGATCCGCTGGGAAGCCGTGATTGTGAGCATCTTCGGCACGTTGCTTGGCATCGGCATGGGTGTTGTCCTGGCCTACGCCGGCATTGCCGCCATCCCCGAAGACTTCATCACCTCGACCGCAATCCCCTGGTTCAGCCTGGCGATCTACTTGGCGGCTGGAGCACTCCTCGGCGTCGCCGCTGCCGCGCTTCCCGCCCGACGAGCAGCCAACATGAACGTGCTCGAGGCGATCGCCACAGCATAGGCAATATGCAACTTGTGAATTGCATATCAGCTCGAGTGGGCGTACGTTGTCATGCAACTCCCCAATTGCATGAAAGCGAGGCCAGACATGAGCGGCTACTTGGTACCAACGGTGTTGGAGCAGACCTCTCGGGGTGAGCGGTCCTTTGATCTCTACTCACGCTTGCTCTCGGATCGGGTCGTGTTCCTCGGCACACAGGTGGACGACGCGAGCGCCAACCTCGTGATCGGCCAGCTCCTTCACCTCGCAGCCGAGGATCCCGAGAAGGACATCCAGCTCTTCATCAATTCGCCCGGAGGCTCTGTGACCGCTGGCTTCGGGATCTACGACACCATGCAGTACATCCAACCAGACGTCTCCACGATCTGCGTCGGCCAGGCAGCCAGCTGGTCTGCCGTCCTTCTCGCCGCGGGAGCGCCTGGCAAGCGGCTCACGCTGCCCAACGCGCGGGTGCTCATACATCAGCCACACGGCGGCGCCGAGGGCCAGACCACCGACTTGTCGATCCAGGTCTCCGAGATCCAGCACGCCCGCAAACGCATCGAAGAGATCCTCGCCTTCCACACCGGCCAACCCGAGGAGCGAATCAGCGCCGACATCGAACGGGACTACATCCTGCGAGGCAAAGACGCCGTGGCGTACGGGCTCGTGGATGAAGTGATCCACAAGCTTCAACCCATCCGAGAACCGCAGCCTGAGCCCGAGCCAGCCGGCTTCACGAACTGACATGAGCGACCGCGCTTCTCACGACGGCGTTCCCGACAACAGCGCTCCCTACGATGCCGTAGCCGACTGGTACGAGACAGCGTTTCTTGTCGCCCAGCGCTCGATGGGGCGGGACGGGTTCGCCGATTCGCTGGGCATCGATCAGGGTCTCGTCGAGTTGCTGGGCGAGGGTTCCGGGCCGTGCCTCGAGGTCGGTTGTGGCACCGGGATCTACGCTGAACGCGTTCGCCAGCTCGGATGGAGCCCGGTCGGTGTCGATCTCTCGATGGGCATGCTTCGCTACGGCGTCGGGCGGGAGCCTGCGGCGCTCGGCGACGCCCGCCACCTTCCGCTCCCGGATGGTGCCGTTCCCGCCGCCACCGCCGTGATGGTGCACACCGACATGCCCGACTACCCAGCGGTCCTGCGAGAAACGTATCGAGTGCTGCGCCCGGGCGGCATCTTCGTGCACATCGGCGTGCATCCCTGCTTCTGCGGCGGGTTCGCCAATCGTTCGAACCCGGCGGCGGTGGTCATCGAGCCTGGCTATCTGGACGGGCGATGGACCACCGACTCCTGGACGAATCAGGGCCTGCGAGACAAGGTCGGCGCGACTCACTGGCCAATTGCTGACCTGCTTGCCATGACGACCGAAGCCGGCTTCGAGCTCGAGGCATTCCGAGAAGGCGGCGCGCCGGCTCCGATCACCTTTTCCTTCCGGGCGGCGAAGTCATGAGGAGGGGACATCAGCGGGGCTCGCTCCAGCTCAGCGAAGGATGGGACCCTTGTATCCCTGAGCGAAGCCGTGAGCGATCATGAGATCTCGCACGCCCGGGTGTTCGGCAGGTGGGTCGCCGTTGATCTTCTGGATCTCGATCCGCTTCAGCCGACGCTGGCGCACCAGCTGAGCCAGCGCATCAACCCACTCCGGATCTTCCTCCGCTCCATCGAACAGCGTGATGCTCCGAGCGCCGCGCTCCAGAAACACGAGTGGTCGACCGCCCTTGAGCACGACGTAGGAACCGAGCGCTCGAGAAGGACGGCCAGAGGTCTCCGGCCACGGGATCGCGGCCCCGTAGGGTTGCGCCGGATCGGCGGCGGCCAAGAGCACGACCTGCTCTGGCGTTTCATCGCCCGCCGTTCGTCGTCCGTCTCGCAAACGATCGACAGCTCCCGGCAATGCGAACTGGGCGGCGCCGAGCCCCGTCACGAAGTAGCCGCGACGGACCTGTCCTCGTTCTTCCAGCTCCTTGAGCACGGGATACACGCCAGCGAATCCCCCCTGCTGCCCCTCAGCCAACGCCATTTCTCTGGTCAGCACCCCGTAACGCTCGAGGAGCTGCATGGCCGTGGTGTGCTTCTGCTCAGTGGGCGTGATGGCCGGGAGGCGCAGCGGCGCCACAAGCGACCAGCGGCCCGTGCCGGCTGGCGGGCCCAGACGCGAGAGTTGTCGAAGGTTTGGCCGACGAGCGGCGGATCGGCTCCCGCGGCTCGATGCCTTCTTGGGAGAGGCTCCGCTGACCAACGCCCGGAGCGGGGTGAGTGAGTCGTTCGTGACCTCGCCACCCCAGACCAGATCCCACAGCGCGGTCAGAACAGAGGAGTCGCTGTAGTCGAAGCCGCCCTCCTGGGCTGCCGCGACCAGATCGCTCCAGAAGACGGCGCCACGGGCAGTAAGGCAGGCTCGAAGCGCATCGTGGAGCTCGCCCTCCACCGGATCGCTTGGTTCGGGGATCAGTGCCGGGGCCTGGTCTCGCCACACCAGACGAACGCGACCGTCCGCCGCACCGGATGACCCTGCACCAACCCAAACAACCTCACCCGCGGTGAGCAGCGTGTCCAGATCCGATGCCGAATACGAACGGACTCGCGACGGAATGATGTCGACTTCCAGTGCAGAGGCTGGGAGGGCAGCGCCCTGGATGGTGGTGATCACCTCGGCCAATCCATCAACCCCTCGGTTCGACGAGTTGACGTGCTGCCACTCGGGGAGGAAGCGGGCGAGCACGTCCTGTTCGACGGGCTCGACCTCCTTGCGAAGCGCGGCGAGCGAACGCCTGCGCAACACCCGAAGCACTTCGTTGTGGCACCACTCCCGCTCGATGCCGTCTGGGCGGAACTCACCCCGCACGATCCGGCCCTGTCGTTCGAGCTCGCGCAAGCCGGTCTCGGCCCGCTCGGGCTCGATGCCGTAGCGGGCAGCCACCTCTCGGGTGAGGAACGGGCCGTGAGTACGGGCGTAGCGAGTGAGAAGATCGCCGAGCGGGTCGTCGACGGAATCAGTGAAAGCTTGCGGAAGCCCTTGCGGCAGGGCAACACCGAGCGCGTCGCGTAGGCGCGACGCGTCTTCGGCCGCTGCAATCCGGGTCTCGCCGCCAACGGCGACCTCAATTGCTCGGCGATCGACGAGCAATTCGCTGACCGTGACCTCGGCGTTCAGCGCATCGACACGATCCGCCACTTCCGCCAACGTAAGCGGTCCCAACCATCGGAGAAGATCCTCGACGTGGTCGACGGTCTTTGCCTTCCAGTTGTCGAGCGTTCGCTGCAACTCGTGTTCGAGCAGCTGCAAGACGTCGGGATCGAGGAGCTCACGAAGCTCCTCGGCCCCCAGCAGGTCTCGGAGAAGCTCGCGATCGAGGGAGAGGGCGGCCGCTCGCCTCTCGGCGAGCGGCGCATCGCCGGCGTACATGTATTGAGCGATCCAACCGAAGAGCAACGACGAGGCCATCGGAGAGGCAGTGTCAGTATCGATCGAAACGACCTTCACCTTCCGAGAGCGAAGATCTCCCAGCACCTCACGAAGCGCCGGCAAGTCGAACACATCGTTCACACACTCACGAGTCGTCTCCAGCAGGATCGGAAAGCTCGGGTACTTGGCGGCGACGGCCAACAGATCGGCCGCTTTCTGCCGTTGCTGCCACAGCGGTGTGCGCCGATCAGGACGCAAACGGGGCAGCAGGAGCGCCCGAGCAGCACACTCCCGGAATCGAGAGGCAAACATGGCAGAGTTCGGAAGCTGAGTCACCAGCAGTTCGTCGAGCTCATCGGGGTCGATCAGCAGTTCGTCGACCGGAAGGTGGTCGACTGCTTCCGGGAGCCGGACCACAATGCCGTCATCGCTCCACATGAGTTCGACGTCCCATCCGAGCTGCTCGGCCAGACGGTGCTGGAGCGCCATCCCCCAGGGGGCATGCACCTGGGCGCCGAACGGGCTGAGGATGCAGACTCGCCAATCGCCGATCTCGTCTCGGAAGCGTTCGACGATGATCGTGCGGTCGGTTGGCAGCTTGCCGGCGCAGGCTTCCTGCTGTTCCTCGAAGTAGAGGAGCAGGTTCTCTGCCGCCAGGTCGTCGAGCCCGTTGCGGGTTTGCAGCCGTTCCCGGGCCGCGTCTCGCTCCATCGATGAGATCTCGCGGATGAACGCTCCCATTGCTCGGCCCAGCTCGAGCGGGCGCCCCGGACCGTCGCCATGCCAGAACGGCATCTTGCCTGGCTGCCCTGGAGCGGGCGTGACAACCACACGTTCGTGGGTGATGTCCTCGATGCGCCAGGTGCTCGCGCCGAGCAGAAACGTTTCGCCTGGCCGGCTCTCGTAGACCATCTCCTCGTCGAGCTCGCCCACCCGAGTGCCATCCGGCAGAAAAACCCCATACAGCCCGCGATCGGGGATGGTTCCGCCGCTGGTAACGGCCAGCCGCTGTGCCCCGGGTCGACCCCGAAGAACGCCCTCGACTCGGTCCCAATTCAGGCGGGGGCGAAGTTCGGCGAATTCGTCGGACGGGTAACGGCCGGAGAGCAGATCGAGCACGTTGTTGACGGCCTCGTCGCTGAGCTCGGCGAAGTTGGCGGCACCCCGCATCATCGTGATCAGCTCGTCGACCGGCCAGTCATCGAGGGCGCACGCCGCCACGATCTGTTGGGCCAAGACATCGAGCGGATTGCGGGGATACCGCGTTTCCTCGATGAGCCCTTCCTGCATTCGCTCGACGACGACGGCAGCTTCGACCAGATCAGAACGATGCTTGGGGAAGAACTTGCCCACGCTGGGCGCACCAACCTGGTGACCGGCTCGACCGATGCGCTGCAGCCCGCGGCTCACAGCTCCCGGCGACTCGACTTGGACGACAAGATCGACTGCCCCCATGTCGATGCCGAGCTCGAGGGATGAAGTTGCGACAAGACCTTTGAGCGTGCCCCGCTTCAACTCGTCTTCGATGAGCAGCCGTTGCTCTCGAGAAAGGGAGCCGTGGTGAGCTTTGACGAGTTCGGTTCCTGGGGGCGGCGGCTTACCTTCTGCTTCAGCGGATCGGTTCTCGTCGTCAATCGCAAGCTCGTTCAGTCGAGTCGCCAATCGCTCCGCCAGGCGGCGGGCGTTGACGAACACGATCGTGCTCTTGTGCTCTTGGATGAGATCGAGCAGCCGCGGGTGCATCGACGGCCAGATGCTGCGCCGAACCGGTCCGGCGGCGGCAGGGCCCGACATCGGTTCGTCGGCGACGACCTCGCCAAGGCGCCCCATGTCTTCAACGGGAACGATGACTTCGACGTCGAGCTGCTTTCGCACGCCAGCGTCGACAATGGTGACCGGGCGCGGTCGGCGCTCGGCGTCGTACCCACCAAGGAAGCGGGCGATCTCTTCCAACGGGCGCTGGGTCGCCGAAAGCCCGATGCGCTGAGGAGGCTTCTCGGTCACCTGCTCCAGCCGCTCCAGCGTGACCGCCATGTGTGCCCCACGTTTGGTCGCCGCCAGCGCGTGGATCTCGTCGATGATGACGGTTTCCACTCCAGCCAGCGTTTCCCGCACCTTCGAGGTGAGCATGAGGTACAGCGACTCAGGTGTGGTGATCAGGAGGTCTGGCGGGTGCCGAGCCAGTTGCCGACGCTCTTCGGTGGAGGTGTCGCCCGTACGGAGGGCGACCTGCGGCTCGTTGAATGGCTCGCCGAGCCGTTCCGCTGCCAAGCGAATGCCCTGGAGAGGGCCGCGCAGGTTCTTCTCGACATCCACGGCCAAGGCGCGAAGCGGCGAGATGTAGAGGATTCGGGTTCGCTTGTTCTTGTCTTCAGGTGGCGGCGAGCTGGTCAGCTCATTCAGGCCCCAGAAGAACGCCGAGAGGGTCTTACCTGACCCGGTCGGAGCCAGAATGAGCGTGTGGTCACCGGCGGCAATGCGAGGCCAGCCCTGCTCCTGCGGAGGCGTGGGCGATGCGAACGTTGTCCGGAACCACTCAGCTGCCGGCGCGCTGAACCCATGCAGCGCTGCCGGCAACTCCGCGGATGAGACCATCGCACCACCGTACTCAGGTGCTGTGACACCGCCCGAGCCCAGCCAAGGACAGCCTCAAGGAAGCCCGTGGCATCAACCTCAGCCGAGGTTGATCACCGTGACGTTCTCGACCACCCCATCGCCGCCCTCAAAGGAGGGCTGGAGACTGACGGATGCGCTGAGGAACCCGCCGTCTTCCGTCTCACCGAAGAAGGTGATCGTGCGGGCGTCATTGATGGTTGCCTCTGAGCGTTCGAGCGCTGGCGCTTTCACCGCAAGTCGAGGCTCGAGGGCGTCGGCCATCTCGTCGACTCGGTCGCCCTCGACGTGTCCGCTGATTGTGCAGGATTCGCCAAACTCAACGGCCTTGGCCACGACGAACTCGACGGGCAGCTCCAAGAACCCGGCGCATTGAGGAAGATCGCCAGGCGCCGCCGGCGTGGCGGGAGCGTCCTCGACTGGGGCTTCGTCTGCCGGCGCTTCCGTGATGACGGTCTCCACCGCGTCCGGCGCCTCAAGCACGTCCTCGTCACCACCTCCACCACATGCTGCGAAAAGCAGACTTCCAGCAGCAACGATCGTCGCGATCTTCTTCATGGTCTCTCCGATGTCTTCGTAGGGGAAGGACAGACAAGGCCAAGCGGCGGATCGCTGCCGTCGCCCGTGCATCCAGTGGACCGCCATCGTGAAGGCTGATGCGATTCCCCGTCTGTAACCGAGATCACGATGCACTCGAAGTCATGTGGGCCTTGACGAGCACCCGCGCCCGACCCGGCGGCGGAATCAGGCACGATGCAGGGGTGACAGCGGACCATCAGAACATGCGTTGGATCGGCCTCTTGGGCGGAATGAGCATCGAGTCATCGATCGGATACGAACGCATCATCACCGACGAGATCAGGCAACGTCGTGGAGGCACCTCGTCGCCTCGACTGGTTCACCTCGCCGTGGACTTCGCGGAGATCGAGGCGATGCAAGAACAAGGCGACTGGGAAACGGCGGGCCGCGTCATGGCCGATGGCGCTCGCAGGCTCGAGGCCGCCGGGGCCGAGGTGATTGTGCTGTGCACCAACACCATGCACCGGCTCGCGAACGAGATCACCGACGCCATCACGGTCCCATTCCTCCACTTGGCCGATGCGACCGCCGATGCGGTGATCACCGCCGGCGTCGAAACGGTCGCGCTCCTCGGTACTCGCTACACGATGGAACAGGCCTTCTACCGCGAGCGGCTTGAAGCCAAGGGGCTGACCGTGTTGATCCCAGACGAGCCGGATCGCACCACGGTGCACGATGTCATCTACGACGAGCTCGTCCGAGGCATCATCGAGCCGAACTCTGCGAGTCGCTATCGAGAGATTGCCGCCCGCATGGTCGACCGGGGAGCCGAAGGCGTCATCGCAGGCTGCACCGAGATTGAACTGCTCCTGCAACCAAGCGACGTCGCCGTGCCGTACTTCCCCACCACCCGTCTGCACGCACTGGCAGCCGTCGAATTCGCTCTCAACTGACGAGCTCGCCCGCCTGAAACACGCGGGCGACGCGCGAGCGCATATCGGTCACATCGAGATCGGTTCCGTCGAACACCACAGCGTCAGCGACCTTGCCAACCTCGAGCGTGCCGACGGTGTCTTCGATGCCCATGAGCTCGGAGGCGACTCGGGTTGAGGCCTCGAGCACCTCGCTTGGCGACATGCCGAGCTCGGCCATCAGCGCCAGCTCTCGAAGGTTCTGGCCGTGCGGCGTCACGCCCGAATCTGTTCCCATCGCGACCTTGACTCCGGCCGCGATTGCCTTGCTCACGGAATCTCGATGCACGTCGACAACATTGCGAGCCTTCTCGAGAATGGCCGGGGGCAGATCCACACCTCGATCGGCCGCCTCCAAAACCCCGACCGGAGCGATCAGTGTCGGCACGAGATAGGTGCCCGCATCGAGCATCATTTGGATGGCCTCGTCGTCGAGGTAGATGCCGTGTTCAATTGAGCGAATACCGGCCCGGATCGCGTTCTTGATGCCGTCGGTGGCCTGTGCGTGGGCCATCACGAAGAGGTGCGCTGCCGATGCCTCAGCAACCAGCACATCCAATTCATCAGCCATGAAGTGGGCGTGCTGGGGGTCGTCTCGGGGCGAGAGCACGCCACCCGAGGTGCAGACCTTGATGACGTCGGCGCCGGCCCGAATCAGCTCACGCACCTTGCGCCGCATCTCATCGGGCCCGTCCACGATGCCGTCCGGCCGGCCAGGGTGAGGATCGAGCATGTTGGGCATGTGGGCACCGCAGACCTCCCACGTGTCGCCGTGGCCGCCCGTCTGCGACAGGATCGAAATCGAGATGTGCATGCGGGGCCCGGCGATCAGGCCGTGCTCCTGCGCCTCCTTCACGCCGAGGTCGGCGCCGCCTGCGTCTCGCACAGTGGTGATGCCGCAGTCGAGCGTGCGCCGCATCCGTTCCGCGGCCTGGAAGAAGTTCATCGAGAACGGAGTGCCCGCGTGCGTGTTCGGTCCGAAGTCACCATCGGCCATGAAGTGCACGTGGCAATCGAAGAGTCCGGGGAGCACGAGCTGGCCCGAGCAATCGACGACGTCGTCGCCATCAAGCCCGCTGCCGATTTCGGCCACAAGGCCATCAGCGAACGCCACGTCGGCCAGCGCCGGAGCAGCCCCCGTGCCATCGAAGACCATGCCGTTTGCGAGAACCGTACGAGTCATCCGCAAAGCGTCCCAGCCCAGCCTCCCGAACGCAACGTGACACGTTCTCTCCCTTTCTGCCACCTCGAACTCCGGCTAGAACCGAACTCTGAGGTGGCAGAACGAAACACCTGGCGCCCACACACAGCCGTGCAGCCAGCCGATCTAAGATCCGTCGATGACTACGCCCTTCCGTTTCGGAGTCCAAGCCAAGACCGCCACCTCTCGCGCTGAGTGGATCGAGCTGGCAAAGAAAGCCGAAGACCTGGGGTATGCCACGCTCACCCTTCCCGATCACTTCGACGGACAGCTCGCTCCCGCCCTCGCCCTTCAGGCCGCCGCCGACGCCACCACCGCACTTCGTGTTGGCGCGCTCGTGTGGTGCAACGACTACCGGCACCCGGTGGTGTTCGCCAATGAAATGGCCACCCTCGACCTGCTCTCAGATGGGCGACTCGAGCTCGGCATCGGCGCTGGCTGGATGAAGAGCGACTACGACGCAGCCGGCATGACCTACGACCGGCCCGGCGTCCGTATCGATCGGATGATCGAGTCGATCAAGATCCTGAAGGGGCTCTTCGGCGAGGGACCGTTCTCGTTCGAAGGCGAGCACTACACCATCACCGACCTGGACCTGCAGCCCAAGCCGCTGCAGAAGCCGACCCCACCGTTCCTGATGGGTGGCGGCGGTCCCCGTTTCCTCCGCCTTGCCGGCCAACACGCCGACATCGTCGGCGTGAACCCCAACCTCCATGCGGGCGTCATCAGTGCCGACACGGCAAGCGACGCCACCGCAGCCAAATACGCGGAGAAGCTCGAGTGGGTGCGTGAAGGCGCAGGCGAGCGCTTCGATCAGATCGAACTCAACGTTCGGGTCTTCGTCATGATGTTCACCGATGACCGCACCGGAACCGCCGAGATGCTGGCTCCCGGCATGGGCATGTCAGGAGCTGACGCCCTGCAATCGCCACTCGCTCTGGTCGGCGACACCGAGTCCATGAAAGCCGACCTGCTGGAGCGACGGGAAACCTACGGCTTCAGCTACATCGGTGTTGGCCCCGACGAGATGGAGCAGTTCGCGCCCGTCGTTGCCGAACTTGCTGGCACATGACGCCTCGCTCGATGCGAGGCGGGAACTCTTGCTCTTCCTGGCACGCTGGAGCCTCATCATGAACAAGCGCGACGACTCCGACTTCTCCGACTTCACCGACCGCATCGCCGATGCAGCGATTCAAGCGGAGTTCGACACAGGTGAGCGCGAAGACACGATCGAAGAGGCTCGAGCCAACGCCCTGGTGCGAGTCGCCCGCATGACGTTTGGTTTCCTCGTCGTGATCATCGGCATCATCGCGCTGCCACTTCCGGGACCGGGTTGGCTCATCATTGCGGCAGGTTTGACGATCCTTTCCAAAGACGTGGCTTGGGCTGATCGCTTGCTCCGCTACATCCGCAAGCGAGTACCTGGCGTACCCGAAGACGGCAAGATTCCACGTTCAACGCTGGTCACGATGTTCCTCATCACCGGCGCGGCCGTGGCCGTCTCCCTCTGGTGGAACTTCGGCCGAGGCTGACTCGCACAACGATCCGCTGATGGTGAGGGTCAGGCACCCACAGGAGCGTGATGGTGGGGGTCAGGCACCCACAGGCCTAGAAGAGGCGACCCTCGGGTGGGTCGTGGGGCTCGGGTGCTGTTGGCGCTGCGGTTGGTGGCGCCATGACCGGAGCCTCCAGGAAGTCTGGCAGTGGCTCGGCATGAAGCAGGGACAGGCGCTTGGTTGAACGAGTGACGGCGACATAGAGGGAACGAGCGCCCTGGGGCTCCTCCCGCACGATCTGCCCCGGTTCCATCACGATCGTGGTATCGACTTCAAGGCCTTTCACAAGGCTCACCGGCACCACGGTGATGGCGGCATGGAACCCATCGCGTCGAGCTCGCCCAACAGCAACGCCAGCTGCTTCGAACGCCTCGACCACCGCGTCGTACTCGCTGGTGGCGCAGACCACGGCGAGGTTGCCTGCTCCCAAGTCCTCCAGCTCGGAACGAGCCCGGTCGATCGTTCCGGCCAGGAGCGCCTCACGAGATGCAACCGCAATGATCTCTGGCTCATCACCGTCGCCGCGAACGGCGCTAGGCGGGTCGAGATCCGGCGCAGCCACTCGCAGCACGCGAGCGGCGAGCTCCATGGTCGGGCCAGGAATGCGGTAACCGACGGTGAGTTGGGCTCGGCGAGCCGGCTTGCGATCGGGAAGGTGATCCAGCACCTCATCCCAGCTGTTGTGGGCCCAGGCTCCGGTGCTCTGTGCGATGTCGCCAACGACGGTCATCGAACCGTTGAGCGAACGGCGGGTAAGCATCCGCAACTGCATCGGCGACAAATCTTGCGCTTCGTCGACGACGATGTGGCCGTACGTCCGGACCTCATCGAGCTCCTTGCGCCGTGGCCGGGGACCGAGCCGTTCGAAGGCCTCATCGAGCACGGGAACGTCGTCCACAGTCCACAGCACTTTCGACGCCTCGTGGTCTTCGTGCCACGGCCGGAAGAGCGCAGCGCGCTCGTCATCGGTCAGCGACGGCCCAGCGGATGCGAGCAACGCCCTCGATCCGTAGAGGTCGTGGATCAGCATGGCCGGCGACAGAACGGGCCACATCCAGTTGAGGGCTTCCCGAATCTCGCTGTGATCCCGAAGATCGTCTCGGACGGCAGCAGGATCTGCACCCTCGGGGTGCGAGTTGGCCAGCGCGTGGAACACCTCGGTGGTGACGTACTTGCGGGCCGCGTTGTGACCCCGATACCGACGGCGGGCGTCCTTGATGATCCGCTCGGACTCCTCGGCTCGGAGCCGCAGGTAGCGGGCGCCGAAGCCAACGACGAGATCCTTCTTCAGCGGGCGCTGCCGGTCCGCCACGGCTCGGCGAACCACGTTCACCATCTTGAGGTCGCCCTTGATCCTGGCTGGACCGGCGGTGTCGCGTCCCTGCACCCGAACGCCGGGAACGAGGTCTGGAAGCACGCTGAGTTCAACGCCTGCCTCGCCAAGCGAAGGCAGTACTTGCTCGATGTAGCCGAGGAAGAGCCGGTTCGGCCCCACAACCAGTACGCCCTGTCCCTCGAGTGGGAAGCGGTGCGTGTAGAGCAGGTACGCGGCGCGATGAAGCGCCACCACGGTTTTGCCGGTTCCGGGACCCCCCTGGACCACCAGGACACCGGGGAGCGGGGCCCGGATGATCTCGTCTTGTTCGGCCTGGATCGTGCCAACGATGTCGGAGAGCCGGCCGGTTCGGTTGGTTTCGAGTGCGGCGACGAGCGCACCCTCGCCCCGAAGCTCACGACCGTTCACCATGACTCGCTGGGAACCCGCAGCGTCGCCAAAGAACTCGTCTTCAAGCCCGAGCAGTTCACGGCCACGAGAGATGAAGTGGCGACGTCGGACCAAACCCTGTGGATCTCGCCCGGTCGCCCGAAAGAACGCTTCGGCCACCGGCGCCCGCCAATCAACGATCAGCGGCTCGCGATCAGTATCGGCCACGGCGACTCGGCCGATGTGATAGCTCCCGGCTCCCGCCTCCTCGGTCTGGTCGATGCGCCCGAAACACAGCGAGCGATCGCCGATATCGAGATCTCCAAGGCGCCCAGCGATCTGTTCGTTGATGACTTCGCGTTCCCAGCGAGCCTGGTTCGTCCCGCCTTGGCCGACTTCGACCATGGACTGGAGGCGCACCGCCTCATCGCGGGCGGCTTCGAGGCGCGAAAACGCCCGATCGAGGTGCCGTTGTTCCTGCTCAAGCTCTGGATGCGGTTCAGCCACCAGTTCCCCTCTCCCCCTCATTTCTGAGGGGTATCGATGCTATTGGCCAGCGAAATCCTTTCCCCGCTCGAAAGAGAAATCCACGGGTGCCCAGCGCGAAATCGGATTCGCCCGATCCGACATCATTCGTCGGCGGCCGCGAGAATCTTCGATCGGTTGTTTGCACCCAGTGGCACGCCGAACGTCCACCATGACTCATCCTGCACCTTCTTCACTGCCCAGCGAGATCGTTACGCCCATCACGGTCGCCATCGCCAACGACTACGAATTGGTCGTACAGGGCGTGGAAACCATGCTGTCCGCCTACCCCGACCGCGTCCGTGTGACCGAGCTCTCCTTCAGGTCGGCCCCGGTGGACGACGTCGATGTCATCTTGGTCGACACCTTCATGGGTCACGCCTCCACCATTGGCAAGGTCGATGGCATGGTCCGCTCCGGACAGACCAAGGCCGTGGTCGTGTACACCTGGGATGTCGCCTCGGATCGAATCTCGGCCGCCCGTCTACTCACGCCAGCCAGCGTGGTCTCGAAAGCAGTGTCGGCCGAGGAACTGGTCGATGCTATTGAGCGGGCCGCGGCCGGGCAGACCGTGATGGTCGGGATCGATGCCGACACCGAGGTTGCCAGCACACGGGTCAGCACATTCGAGCCGCTGTCGGATCGCGAGGCTGAAGTGGTTGCGCTCATGGCCGAGGGGCAGACCAACAAAGAGATCGCCAAGGTGTTGTTCGTGTCTACTGACACGGTCAAGACCTATGCAGCGCGGGCGTACGCCAAGCTTGGTGTGCGCAATCGTGCCCAGGCGTCGGCGTGGGCCACCGAGCACTCGCTGGGGCGACAAGGCCAGGCGTCCTAGACACCGCTGGCCGGCGAACCGTGGAGGCTGACGATCAGCCGATGGCGACCGCCGATCGGAACGGCCGCTCCCCACGGACGTCCGATCGCCGATCAGTTCTTGCTCACCCTTCTTGCGAAGGATCGAGACTCAAGCAGTGGACTTGCCGGTGTCCGGCATACTGCGCATCATCCCGGACTCGGGTCCCGCGAGACCGAGCTCGACGGCCCGCATCACGGCCTGGGCCCGGGAATTGATACCGAGCTTGCGATACACGCGCTTGAGATACGTCTTCACGCTGGACTCAGCCAGATACATCGCTCGAGAGATCTCCGAGTTCGAAAGCCCGCTGGCAACGAAGGAGAGCAGTTCAACTTCGCGTGCGGTCAAGCTGGCATCGCTGGTCTCGAGCCATGTGGGCGACCACACGTGCACTGGGAACTCGTGGACGACACGCTCACCGTTGGCCACACGCTCAATGCCATCGACAACCTCGAGGGCGGTCGAGGACTTGGCGAGAATGCCTGCCGCGCCGTTGTCGGCGGCTTCCACCGCCATCGCCGGGGAGATCTTCCACGTGTAGAGCACGACGTGCTTGATCGTGCCGAGAGCGACCGCCTCTTTGACGCGATCGACTCCGGCGCTGGGATGCCCGAAGGCGTCAACGAGTGCGACTTCAGCCTCGATGGCACTCATCTCTCCGATGGATGTGCCCACGATGTTGATGCGCTTTTCGTACGGCTGAAGCATGGCCACCAGCCCTTCCACCACGAGTTGCACATCGTTGATGACAAGCACGTTGACAGGACCGGCGACACGCATACCACCAGTCTGGAGCGACTTGCCGAGGGCCGTGTCGCCCATTTGGGTATTTTAGTCCTAAATGGGTTCTCGTTCGACCAACGCCTCCGACGTACCCCTCCGGAGGCTCCACAGGTAGCGTGCGGGCGTGTCACAGAACGCAACCCTTGAGCATTCGGCCTTCCT
The DNA here is from genome assembly GCA_937997485.1 of uncultured Acidimicrobiales bacterium. Lineage (GTDB taxonomy): Bacteria > Actinomycetota > Acidimicrobiia > Acidimicrobiales > SZUA-35 > SZUA-35. The sequence goes on from CALKTH010000003.1 coordinate 68,168, forward strand.
TCGAGCCACTCGCCAGGAGCCGGGCGACCGGGTCCCGGTGTGGTTCATGCGCCAAGCCGGCCGATCCCTTCCCGAATACAAAGAGGTGCGAGGGCCGGGCACAATCCTCAACGCCATTCAAGACGCCGAGCGAGCGGCAGAGATCACGCTGCAACCCACCCGGCGCTACGACGTCGATGCGGCGATTCTGTTCTCGGACATCGTCACCCCAGTCTTCGCCGTGGGTTTCGGCATCGACATCACGCCTGGCGTGGGTCCCACCTGCGAACAGCCATTCCAGTCAGCGGACGACCTCGGCCGCCTTCGGCCCATGGATCCGGACAACGACCTTTCGTTTCAGACCGAGGCCGTCGAGAAGCTCGTCTCAGAGCTGACCATTCCACTGATCGGCTTCGCTGGCGGACCCTTCACGCTCGCCTCGTATCTGGTCGAAGGCAAGCCGTCGCGTGACTACGCCAAAGTCAAGGCGCTCATGATGAGCGACCCCGATCTCTGGCACCGCTTGTGCGACCGTCTGGCAGATCTCGCCATCGGCACCCTGCAGAACCAGGTCGCCGCTGGCGCCTCCGCCGTGCAGCTGTTCGATTCTTGGGCTGGAGCGCTCCGCCCCGAGCACTACCGGGAGTACGTGCAGCCTCACAGCACCAAGATTTTGGCTGCCATGAAGGACCTCGGTGTGCCTCGCATCCACTTCGGCATCAACACCGGCGAACTCCTTCCTCAGATCGCGGAAGCTGGCGCGGAAGTCGTTGGCGTCGACTGGCGCACGCCCCTGTCGGCTGCTCGCGAACGAACCGGCGGCCACGTTGCCCTCCAGGGCAATCTGGATCCGGCGCTCATTCTCGCTCCGTGGGAGGTCCTCGAGAAAGAAGTGCGCCGCGTCCTGGCCGACAACAACGGCCACCCCGGCCACATCTTCAACCTGGGTCACGGCGTTCTGCCGCAAGCCGACCCGGATCAGCTGGCTCGCGTCGTCGATCTTGTCCACGCTGAAGGGACCGCACGCGGTCCGGTGAGCCAGGGCGCATCCGCTTGAGCCCTCGCCCGTCGGTCGCTGTCGTCGGGGGAGGCATCGCCGGCCTCAGTGCGGCGTTCGACCTCCACCGAGCCGGGTGGCGGGTCTCGGTGTACGAAGCGGCGGATCGGTGGGGCGGAAAGATCTGGTCGTCTCCCGTCGGAGACCGCATGGTCGATGCCGGGCCCGACACCTTCCTGGCCCGAGTGCCGTGGGGCAAGCAACTGGCCGGGGATCTCGGACTTGCCGCCGAACTCGTTGCGCCAGTTTCTCCTGTGCCCGCCTACCTGCATCGAGACGGAGCGTTGCGGCCGCTGCCAACGGGCACGGTGCTGGGCGTTCCCACCGATCTGGGTGCACTGGCCGAATCCGGGACGGTCTCTCCTGCCGGTGTGGAGCGCGCCTCTCAGGAACCGCACCTCCCGCCGACACCACTCTTTCCGGACAACAACGACGTCGAGATCAGCGTTGGCGCCTACTGCCGGGCCCGACTCGGCGACGAAGTCACCGAGCGCCTGATCGATCCGTTGATCGGCGGCATCAACGCCTCCCACATCGACCGGCTCTCGCTGCGCGATGGCGCGCCCCAACTCTGGGCGGCCGCCTCGACGCACGACTCGATCATCACCGGCCTGGCTGCGATGCGGCCAAGGGTCGGCGCCACGCTTGGCTCAGCTGGGACCAACGAGCCGGTCTTTCTGAGCCTGCCCGAGGGCGGCATCAGCCGGCTGATCAGTCGCCTTGTCGAAGAGCTCGACGAGGCCGATCTGTATCTCGGACACGCCGTGACCGATCTCGAGGATCTCGACACCGATCACATCATCCTGGCCACGCCCGCACCCGTGGCCGCCCGGCTCCTTCGCAATCAGGCTCCGGCCGTCGCAGCAGAAATGCAGACGATCGGCTACGCCTCAGTCGCCCAAGTCACCGTCGAGCTTCCGCTGGCGTCGGTCAACCCCGTGCTCGATGCGTCTGGCATTCTGTTTCCCCGCGTGGACGGAAAGATGATGACGGCGGCCACGTGGTTCAGCACCAAGTGGGCTCACTATGCCCGTCCGGATTCCGTCCTGGTGCGGCTGACCTCCGGGCGCTTCAACGATGACCGTCCAGCGCAGCTCAGCGATGTGGCGCTCACCCAGCGACTCTTGAACGATCTGCGATCCGTTGTTGAGATCACCGCGGAGCCCATCGCCACTCGTGTTCACCGATGGAACGAGGCCTTCCCCCAATACGAGCCGGGGCACGGTGCGAAGGTGCAACGGATCGTCGATGGTCTCGCCGCTGAAGCTCCCGGCCTCCACCTGGTGGGGGCCGCCTATCGCGGCATCGGCATCCCTGCCTGCATCAACGACGGGCGCTCGCTTGCGGCACGCCTCATTGATGGAGCAGGTTCGCCGCAATGAGCAGCAAGCCCAGGCTCTCCCGCTTCCCCATCGGCCTGCAGTGCGCGTTGGCCGGGATGCTCATCGCTGGCTCGGTGCCTCCGTGGGGATGGTGGCCGCTCGCCTTCGCCGGCGTCGCTTTGGTTGACCGGCTGTTGGCGACGGCTCCGACGCCGGGGCGTCGCTTTCGACGCATGTGGCTCGTTACGGCGTTCTGGCTCTATCCCGCCATGTTGTGGATGGCCGATCTCACGCTGCCGGGCTACCTGATCGCTGGGGGCCTCTTCCCTGCCTACTACGGCGTGGCCGCCGCCCTCACCCCCACGGCGGGCCCAGCTCGTCGCATGGTCATGCCGGGCGCCTTCGCCCTCGCCGAGTTGGTCAAGTGGTACGTCCCGTTCGGCGGTGTTCCGCTGGCCAACCTCGCGCTCAGTCAGGTGAACACACCGCTTGGGCAAACCGCTCGCCTACTCGGGCCGTTGTTGATCATCGTGCTGGTGGTCGTCGCTGGCCAAGCTGTGGCCGCTCTGCTGGAAGGCGATCGTCGAGCGGCGGGCACCGGACTTGCTGTGGTTGTTGCCTTCACTGCCGCTGCCTACCTCCATCCTCGGGCATCTGTGGTGGATGACCTCGACGTGGCCGTCGTGCAGGGCGGTGGACCGACCCAGACACGAGCGTCGGCCGATCAGAATCCGGTCGTGCTCGCCCGCCACATCGAGGCCACCCGAGCCCTGGATCAGCAGGTCGAGCTCATTCTGTGGCCGGAGAACGTCGTGAACCCGGGACGCTTCCTCAGCTTGGAGGAGGCGGAAGCGCGCGTTGCCGAGGTGGCAATCGAGAACAACGCGACGCTCCTCCCAGGTTGGTTCTTCGCCGTCAACGACGACACCGCCACGGTGAACTTCCACACGGCGGTCACACCTGAAGGCGCGACTGTGAGTCGGTACGACAAGGTGCGGATTGTGCCGTTCGGCGAGTACGTGCCGCTGCGGGGGCTCATTGAACGTTTCAGTGGCGAGCTTCCCGCTCGAGACGTCATTCCGGGCACGGGCCCTGCAGTGCTCGACACTCCTGTCGGCACGGTTGGTGTGGCCATCTCGTGGGAGGCGTTCTTCGAACGCCGGTCGCGCGATGCCGTGCGCAACGGCGCCCAGATCCTCACGAACCCGACCAACGGTTCTTCGTTCTGGCTCACCCAGGTGCACACGCAGCAGGTGGCATCGAACCAGCTCCGAGCGATCGAGAATGACCGCTGGCTTCTCATGGCTGGCCCGACTGGGCTCTCTGCCGTGATCGATGCGGATGGCAATCTGTTGCAGCGCACGGGGATCGGCGAGCGCAAGATCTTGATTGACACCGCCGAACTGCGGACCGGACGCACGCTGGCGAGCTCTGTCGGCATCTGGCCGATTCTGCTCGTCAGCCTGATGGCCATCGCTTTCGGTGCGGTTCAGGTCGCCGGGGAACGCCGGTCTGCTGGTACACACTCGGAATGATCCGTCGCCTCGCCACCGTCGACTCACCCGCCAAGAGCATGAGGCCGCGAGTCGTGGCACTGCTCCTCGGCCTGACCCTGATCGCCGCAGCGTGCACGTCGTCGGACCAGGCCGCGGATGCGCCTGTCACAACGAGCGCGCCCACTACCGAAGCGCCGACGACGCAGGCGCCGACCACCGAGGCGGAGGCGTCGGAGACCACGACGGCTGACACCGGCGTCGAGCTCCCTCCGATTCCGGAGACGCTCCCGCTTCCCGAGGGCGACGCACCAGCCTCCACCGCAGAGATCGGCCCCTACGCCGTTGGCCGTCGGTCGATCCAAGTGAACGATCCGGCTCGCGAACGCGATCTCGTCATCGATGTTTGGTACCCGGTGGATCCGGAAACGTCGGGCGAGTTCACCACGTACACCTTCATTCCTGGCGTCGCGTTGCCGTCGGACATGGCACTCGACGCAGTGCCAGCATCCGCCGACGGACCGTTCCCCTTGGTGGTCTATTCGCACGGCAGTGGCGGCCAGAGCTACATCGCTTCCTTCTTCACCGAGCATCTCGCCAGCCACGGGTTTGTTGTTGCCGCCCCCGAACACGCAGGAAACACCGCCCTCGACACTGTGCTCGGCTCCACCTCGCGGCCCTCTCTCATCGCCGTTGATCGGCCCCTCGACGTTTCCTTCACGATCGATCAACTCCTCGCGGCAACCGACGAAGCGGGCGGAGACCTTGCCGGGCTGGTTGATGCGGGCCGCATCGGAGTGACGGGACACTCCTTCGGTGGGTACACGGCGTACGCCGTTGCTGCCGGCCTCCCGCCCGAAGGGCTCGAGGACCCGCCCGTTCGAGAGAACGACGTGCGGGCCGACGAGCGAGTTGACGCCATTGTCGCCATGGCTCCGGTTTCCAGCTTCCTGCCCGATAGCTCCCTCGGCTCGATCACGATCCCCAGCATGGTCATCACCGGGACCGAGGACGCCACAACGCCGCTCGACCCGCAATCGACCAACGCCTTCCAAGTCGTGCGCAGCGGCTACGCCTATCGCGTCGACCTTGAAGGCGCTGGCCATCAATCCTTCACCGATGTGTGCGACTACCAGGTCGCCATTCCGTCGATCGAGGGCATCCCACAGCAACTCATCGACTTCGTCGACGAATTCGCTCAGGACGGTTGCCAACCCACGCAGATGTCTGCGGCCCGAGCTCAAGAACTCACCAACCAGTACGTGGTTGCCTTCTTCCGGGCCCACGTGGCAGGGGACGATCTCTATCGATTGAGCCTGACCGAGGAAACGGCTGCCGCCGACACCGACGTCGTCTTCTTCAGTCGCTAGCGAGCATCGCTCATTCGGCTGCTACGACTCGAGCAGGGTCCTTGCGCTCGACCGCATCAGCAAACGCAGGGTGCACGCCCTTCAGAACCACCTGATCCCGGCTTGCTGCCACCCGTGGCAGCCGGCGCCGTAGGCCGAGAAACGCCCAGAGCCCCGCGCTGATGACGAGCGCAAGGCCGAAGAAGGAAGCGCCGCGGACCATCTGCACCCAATCGGCATCGCTCGCCCCTGGCGACAACCCCTCAGCGATGGCGGGGCCGAAGAAGGCGACGAAGATGAGGACTGCCTGGAGCGCTTGGGTCTGACGCCACCAACGGGTCCAGTGCGTCAGTTCCTCCGCGTGCGCCGCGCTCACGGGAACGAAGCCTCGCGTTCGCGAGAACGTGTTCGCTGGCTGGGCAACTTCGAGCGAGACAGCGGGCTCGCCGGTCATGCAGCAGATCGCGGGCAGATCACCTGATTCGAAGGCGGCCTTGGGCACGACGATGTTGTGGGCTTGGTCAGCCACCGGTGCTGCGCATCGAGCTGTGGGTCGGCGTTTTTCGGTCCAACGCCGTCTGCGGATCGACCTCTGCGTTGGTCTTGGAAGCGATGCGCATCGCTCGCTGTTGAGCGCGCCGAGCCCTGCGCTCCGTCAGGCGTCGCAACCAGCCAATCATGCGGGATCACCGCTCCGATTCATGAAGAACATCCAGACGCCACCGACGACGAAGAAGATCGAGGCCAGGAGCAGGATCGTGTTCATCGCACCACCGATGAGCGGAAGCCACTCGAAGAGTGGGCGCACGAAGAACATGAGGATGCCGACAACGAGGAGCGAGAGGCCGGGGCGATCGACGATGAAACCCATGAAGAATCCGTTCGGTTGAGAGATCCGTCCACATCGTGGCACGGAACGCCGCGGGCGAGCGGCAGACGGACTCTGAACGCTTCGAGGCTGTCAGGAGTTCCCGTCGTCAGGTCAGCTCAGCGCCAGCGACGGAGATATGGCCGAGCTCGCGCCAGATCGCGCTCAAGATCAGCGCCGAGCCAATGAAAGCGAACCAGAACGGGCCGGTGACATTCCAGGCTGATCCGATCACCACGACCAGCAGCGCACCCAGAACCAACCCGCCCTGCATGCCAACCGCGTACACGGCACCGACCCGACCCTGCAGCTCATTGGGAACGACACGCTGGCGGATGCTCCGCCGCGTCGTCCCCCACACGGACGTGTGCACTCCAAAGGCGAACATGATGGCCATCGCATGCCACGCGACCGTGGTCAGCGCCAATCCGAGATGAGTGAACGTCTCGATCAACAACCCCGCCCGCATCAGATTGGCCAGGGAGACGCGCTGTTCAAGCCACCGGTACAACGAGGCGCCAAAGAGGCCTCCGACAGCGGCCATGCTCAAGAGCACGCCGAAGCCCAGGGCATCCAGGCCTAGGCGCTGTGAGGCGAGAACAACCAAGACTGACCACGCGGCTCCAAACGTGACATTGAAGGCGAAGATCGTGAGCGCGAGCGTGCGCATGGCTGGGTGATGCCGAAGCCAACGCAAGCCTTCGCGCATCTCCTGCGCTGTCGACGCGCCACCGCTCGAGCCGGCCTGGCTGACACGTCCAACCTCGGTGATCTGCCAGATGAAGGCGATCGCTAGCAGGATGAGCCCGGCCTGCACGACGAAGGGAATCCACCGTCCGGCGGCGAACAGTGCGCCGCCAAGGGCAGGTCCCGCCAGTTGGTTGAGTGCGACGGAGCCAAAGACAAGACGGGTGTTCCCGAGGCTGATGTCGGCCTTGGAAACGATCATGGGAAGGAGCGTCTCGTTTGTCGTGTCAGCGAATGTCTCGGCCGTTCCCAACACGAGCATGGCGCCGAGTACGACGACGATGTCGACGCTGCCGCCCATGATCAGGACCGAGAGCAACAACAGCACGACCGCCCGGCACGCATTGGCGACGACGAGAAGAATCCGCCGGTCGAACCGGTCGGCAATCACGCCGGCGTACAAACCAAAGAGCAGCCACGGCGATCGCAGCAGCACCCACGACATCGCCACGAGGGACAGGCTGGAGGTTTCAGACTCGACGAGCTTGGCGCCAGCGGCAATCGCGATGCCATCACCCAGATTCGTCAGCCACGACGATCCGAGAAGAAGGCGAAACGCCCGGCCCATTCGATCAGGGGCGACAGACTCCAACACCCCCGACATGGCTTGAGACTATGCAGAAGACGCCACCGATCCCGTCGCATGTGGTCACCGACCGTCATGGACCGCGACCAGTGAATCCGGACGTCGCTGGATTGCTCGAACCTCTCGCCGCACCGTCGTCATTCAACCGGGTGAGTCTCCCGCAGAAGCGGTCAGCTGCGTTGATCAGGCGATGTCGGCAAGCAAACGCAGTGGCGGCGAGCAAGTAGCGCTCGTCTGACGCCTTCCTGGCGCGCTTTTTCGGCCGAAGTAGGTCAATCGACATATCAAATTTGATCAGCCACGCGCCGATGGAACTACGAGGTCGCAAAGGCGACCCCACCCGGTCGCCGGGATCCTTCAGAGAAGAGAAACACATGTCACAACTGGACGAAAGCCTCAAGGCTGCAATGACCATCAACGGCGCCGTCGGCGTCGCCCTGGTCGACTACAGCTCCGGCATGACCCTCGGCACTGCCGGTGGTGGAAACCTCGACCTCGAGGTCGCTGCTGCAGGCAACACCGAAGTCGTGCGGGCAAAGATGGCCACCATGCAGGCCCTCGGCCTTCAGGAGAGCATCGAGGACATCCTCATCACCCTCGGCTCGCAGTACCACCTCATCCGGCTCGTCAACGGCTCCGGTGGCGAAGGCCTCTTCATCTACCTCGCCCTGATGAAGGACCAGTCGAACCTCGCCATGGCTCGCCGTCAGCTGAGCGAAATCGAGCGCGGCCTCGTCATCTGACGAATCGGCCTGCATTCCCTGCCTCATGACATTCCACTTCGACTTCAAGATCGTGGTTGCCGGCCCCTTTGCGGCTGGCAAGACCACGATGATCAACGCCATCTCCGACGACGACGTCGTGGGCACCGAAGCCCCGACATCCGGCGCAGAGGCGGCAGTGAAGGCGACCACCACCGTCGGAATGGAATACGGCACCTTGCGCGCCGCAGGTGAAGGGTTCTCCGCAGAACTCAGCATCTACGGCGTTCCCGGCCAGGAACGCTTCAAGTTCATGTGGGACATCGTCGGCACGGGGATGGACGGTTTCTTCCTCCTCGTCGACGCCAGTCGTCCCGAGACCTGGAGCGACTCCCTCGCCGTCGGAAACTACTTCCGGCAGACTCGGTCCACACCGATTGTGGTCGGTGTGAACCGAGCTGCCGGCAGACCCGATCTCGTCGACGAGATCCGCACTGCCGTCCCCCTCGAAGGCGCCCACTACCTGGGCTTCGATGTGGTGGACCGCGATGGGGTTCGTGGCGCCTTGGTCGAGCTTCTCGGGCTCGTCCTCGACTCCCTCCCCGATGAAGCCTTGGAACATCACCTCGTCGCTGACGCTGCCGCCGTTGGAGGGCCCGAATGAACACCACATCTCTCTCACCTCTCCAACGAATGGCGATCGAACGAGCCCAAGAAACGCTGGCCGAGTTCGTCTATTCGATGAACGACGTGACCGGCGCGCTCCTCGCCTCTCTTGACGGCCGCCCGATCGTCTCCGACCTGGCACAGCACCAAGGCGAGAATCAAGTTGCCGCCATCGTGGCGAGTTCCTTCGGGCTTGGCCAGCGGATGGTTGAACTTCTCGGACCAAGCCGCGTCGATGAGATCGTGGTCCGATCCGAGAGCGGACTCGTCATCGTCTACGCCGCCGGTAACGAGGGAGCGCTCGTCGTGCTCACCCGTCCCTCGGTGAACCTTGGCCTTCTTCATCTTCGAGCTCGTGACGTTGCCTCGTTGCTCAAGGGAGCAACCGATTCCCGGAGGAGCTTCGCGCCGTGACCGACATCGTCCCCGACGCCTCCCCAATCAGGCTCAAGACGCTGCTCCGCAACGCCGTCGAGGAGCACACCTACGGCACGCTCTTCATTCACGGCGACAAGGAATCCGGCGCTCTCCACTTTGTCGATGGACGATTGATTCACGGCCCTGATCAGGATGAGCAACCCGACGTTCTCCTCGCTCGCCTTCTCACGAATACGAGTGGGAGCTGCGAATTCGGCCTCCTGGTGAACGTGCCAAGCGCACACATGGCGCCGAGTGCCACGGTTCGAGACACCCTCTACAACGCCGTGCGGATCATGGCGGCCGACGCCGCAGCGGCCGGCGGTCAGCGCTTCGCTGTGTGGGAGGGTCCAACGACATCTCCGCTCATCGCAGCGCAACAAGACACCGAGCAAGATCGGCGCAAAGCAGAAGCTGAACGCCTCCGTACAGAGTTCTTCCAGCGTCGCAACCGTCGCATCACCTGGAACCAAACGGGAGCAGTCGGCATCCCGCCCGCCCATCCCGGCTCCGGTGGAACCCGACCGTTGCCCGACGCATCGCTCCAGGCCCCGGTGCCCCCATCAGAACCACACGCCCGACCCGAACCAAGAATCCCCGCCGCCGCCGCTCCCGAGGCGGACCCTCGTCTCAGCACACAGCGAGCACAAACAGTGAGCGGACCGTACGAGGGACAAGAGCGGCGTTCGAGCCGCCAGGCTGCTGCACCGGCACCCGTTCCGAGTCTGCCGCCAGCAGAAGCTGCCGCGCTCGCTGCTGCGTTCGCGCCCGCCCCTCCACCTCCGGCGTCCAGTTCGACGTCCACCGCTCCCCTCTACGCTCCTTCCGCTGTGGCCACGCCGTCCCACACCGAAGCAGCAGAGACTCCCGCCGAGGAAGCACCCACTCGACGAACAGCGCTCCGCAGCCTGATTCGAAACCTCGTTTCATGAGCGAGAGGACCCTCCCATGACATCCGCGCCTCTCCAACTGACCGACGCACCTCAGCGCGACGACAACACCGTCGAAGACCAGCAAGCCGTCGACCAGCACGACCGACGAGCGATCGTCCGCATCATTGTCTATGGGCCAGCGGCCGCAGGAAAGACAACGACGGCTCGCGCCCTCGGCGAGAACCTTGGCCGCCCCGTCGAAACACCCGAAGAAGAGGGTGACGGCACGACGGTCTACTTCGACTTCATGGAGTACGAAGGCGGGAGCTATCAGGGTCAGCCGATTCGGACGCAGCTGATCACCGTGCCCGGGCACGACAAGGCTCGGCGCGTGCCGATGCTGACCATCGCCGACGTCATTCTCTTCGTGGCGGACACAACCCAGGCCGGCATCGAAGAAACCGTCGAGCTCTTTGCTGAGATGATCGAAGAGCTGGAAGAGATCGACGCCCATCCCGCCGTGATCGTCCAGGCGAACAAGCGGGACGACGCCACCGCGCTACCGATCGAAACCATCCGTTCACGCCTCGACCTGAGCGAGTCCGATCCATTGGTGGAGACAATCGCCAGTGAGTCGGAGGGTGTCCGGGTGGCCTTTGTCCTCGCCATGCGCCACGGTGTGCGCCGTCTTGGTGAGCGTGAGAACGAGATCGACACCGCACCCGTCGATCAGACTGAGTTGTTGGATCTCCTTCGCAGCGTCGAATCCTCGGCTGCCCCGGTCGATGCGTCGAGTGGCCTCCGTCGCCGATCTTCCGATGGCTCCGCTACCCCCGCCACCCCGGCGATCACGGAACAGCCAGAGCCTGCCACGATCGTCGAGCCCGTCGAGCCGGTCGTCGCCCCGCCGGTTCGCAAGATCGCGGTGCCGGCAATGCTCACGCCGAAGATCGATCCGGCGTTCACGCCGGCAACGCTCGACGAAACTCCCCCTGCCCCCGCAGTCACCGCGATTGCCGAGCCGCCGACTCAACGCAATCCTTCGATCGTCGAGATGGCCGAGCGCGTGCAGGCAGTCATCGAGGCACCGATGACAGCGCCGATCAAGCCAGCGGCAGAAACCCCGCCGCCACCTCCCCCCGCTCCCGAGCCTGTCGCCGCTGAGAAGCCGAACAGCTTCGTCCGCCGCCTCTTCAGCCGGACCTGAGCCCACGAGTCTGGCGCCGGACCGTCCGCTACGGTCCGGACATGACCAGTTGGGACTTCCTCGTCAATCGCTCGAAGCTCGAAGAGACCAAGGTGGTGGAAACCGCCCCGGTCGCGCTCTCTGAAGGTCAGGCCCGGCTCAGCGTCGACGCCTTCGGCTTCAGCGCCAACAACATCACCTACGCCGCATTCGGCGACATGATCGGCTACTGGAACTTCTTCCCCGTCAGCGAATCAGATGCCGCCGAGGGGTGGGGCCGTGTGCCCGTGTGGGGCTTCGCCGAGGTCGTCGAATCGCTCAGCGATGAGCTGCCTGTCGGCGAGCGGGTCTACGGATACCTCCCGATGTCGACCGAGCTTGTCGTCGAGCCAGGCAAGGTCCGGCCGGAGAGCTTCAACGACCTGAGTGCTCACCGGTCAGCTCTGCCGGTCACCTACAACAACTACGCGCGGAACGCGGGAGACCCCGGCTACGACGAGCACTTCGAACACGAGCAGATGCTGCTCCGCCCACTCTTCTTCACCTCGTTCCTCATCGACGACTTCTTTGACGACAACGGGCGCTTCGGCGCCTCCGTCGTGGTGCTCACGAGCGCATCGAGCAAGACGGCGTTCGGCACCGCCCACCTCATGAACGAACGAGACGATCTCACTGTCATCGGTCTCACCTCGACCGGCAACGTGGATTTTGTGGAGGGGCTTGGCTGCTACGACCAGGTCCTGACCTATGACCAGATCGATCAGATTCCTTCGGGCCACGGCTCGGCGCTGATCGACTTCGCGGGAAACGCCGGTGTCATCCGGGCGGTGCACGAACACCTCACCGACGATCTCAAGCACTCGGCCATCATCGGCGGCACCCATTGGGATGCGGAGCCGCCAGCGGGCGGCGATCTCCCCGGCCCGGCACAGGAGTTCTTCTTCGCCCCCACCCAGATCGAGAAGCGCTCCAAGGAGTGGGGGCGCGAAGAGTTGCAGCAGCGGATTGCGGCGTCCTGGCTGCCCTTCATCGAGAAGACGAATCAGTGGATCTCGATCGAGCTGCGCTCGGGGCCGGATGCTGTGAACGACGTGTACCTCGAAACGTTGGCCGGCAACGCTCGACCTGACGTTGGCATCATCCTGACGCCTGGCGAGTAGATGACACTGGAATCGGTGCCGTCTGAGCCCTCGAGTGAGGCAATCGCCGAGTTCTGGCAACGCTTCCTCGCCGCCGAGAACCTCTCGATGTCGACCGACCGTTTCACAGCGGTGGAGTGCTTCGGCGACACGGCCCAGATGGCAGACGAGTTGCTCAACTTGATTCTCAACGGACCCAAGCGGGCGACGGCGTCAGCCGCGGTCGAATACGAACGAGAAGGCGAGCCACTTCCCTCGATCGGTGAACGATGGATCGCCTACGACGGGCTGAGTCGCCCCCGGGCCGTCATCGAGACCACAGAGGTCCGGGTTGGGCCTCTCTCGTCCGTCGATGCCGCGTTCGCGTGGGACGAAGGCGAAGGCGACCGCTCACTCGACTACTGGGTTCGGGCTCACCAGGGGTTCTTCCAGCGATACCTCCCCACGATCGGTGTGGCGTACAACGACGATATGTCGACCGTGTTCGAACGGTTCCGCGTTGCCTACGCCGAGGACGAGCAGGGCAATCTCCTCCCCAGCGACTGACTGAGAATCGCGATCAGCGATGTTCAACGTTCGGCCCTGGGCCGGCGCCCGCCTTCGGCAACAAGATTCACGCAGCGCGCCGATGATGGCTCGCTTGGCCACCGAGCGCGACAAGAACGCGTCCGCAGACGCGGCAACGACTCAGGAAACATGCCGCCATCGAGACGCAACCGCCTTGCGTACCGCCGCTCACTCTTGAGTGTCACAGGGCGTTACTAGGCTGGTCGATACGACGCCGCAGGCGTTGATCAGTTGAGCGGCGTCGTATCGACCAGGTCTCAAACACTTCTTCCCCAAACAAGCAAAGCCCCCGCACGAGCACGGCTCGTCACGGCCCCGGAGGAAGAACATGACCGCACGCACCACCGCCACCCAACACCAACCCCGCACCACTTCTGCAGCAACAAACAACGCGTCCGCGGACGCGTTTCACGGCGACGGCCCGGCTGATCAGTTCCGCTCCACCGCCCGGACCTGGGCCCGGTCCCAGCAAGCCCTGGTGTTGTTGGCGGCTGATATCGATGACTCGGGTTGCTGGCTTGCCGAAGGCCACACCACCCCCGCTGTCTGGATTGCGGTGGCTGCGGATGTCGAGACGTGCACGGCTCGTGAGTGGCTGCGTATCTCTCACGCTCTCCGCCGACTCCCCCACACCAAGGCCGCCTACGAGAACAACGACTTGTCCTACGCGAAAGTCCGGGCCCTCACCCGAGTCGCCACCGCCGAGAACGAAGCCGACTTGTTGCCGATCGCGTTTGAGTGGCCGGCCAATCAGCTGGCGTGTGCGCTTGCGGTGTGGATGCGGGACAACACCGATCCAGAAGCACTTGATCGCCACCATCAACGCCAACGCTCCTTCAGCACCCG
>CALKTH010000004.1 GCA_937997485.1 uncultured Acidimicrobiales bacterium
CTGTCCCTAGTACGAGAGGACCGGGATGGACGCAGCTCTCGTGTGCCAGTTGTTCCGCCAGGAGCATGGCTGGTTAGCGACCTGCGGAAGGGATAACCGCTGAAAGCATCTAAGTGGGAAACCCGTTCTAAGATGAGATCACCCACCGGGTCAACCGGGTAAGGTCCGTGGTAGGTCACCACGTTGATAGGCCGGACGTGTAAGTGCAGCAATGCATTCAGCCGACCGGTACTAATAGGCCGAGGGCTTGTGTTTATTACAGCTCGTGCTCGCTGTGGAATTCTTGAGTCGACCGCTAGGTCGTCGATGAAAACCTCACCAATTGAATAGAGAGATCTTTGCATAACACTGCAAACCGATCGGCCCCGGACACCTAGGTGTCGTGTGTGGCCGGCGTAAGGTTTCGGTGGCGATTGCGGAGGGGTCACACCCGTTCCCATCCCGAACACGGAAGTTAAGCCCTCCTGCGCCGATGGTACTTGGATGGAGACGTCCTGGGAGAGTAGGTCGCCGCCGGATTTCTCACTGAATGCCCGTTGATTCTCGAGTCCACCTCGATCGAGTCGGCGGGCATTCTTCGTTTTGGCCCTAGCCTTATCTGGTGCCTCAGAAGAAGCGGGTTCCCCCGCCCCCCGTCATGCGAGACCAGGTCCGCATCGAGCGCGTCGAAGACGAACTGGCCCCCGCCAGTGGTCCTCCCGCGGCCAAGGGCGGCGGGAAGAAGCGTCGTCGCGGAGGGGCTTCCGTCGATGTCAGCGACGTCCAGTTCAAGGTTCCGAGCCCGGAGACTGAACGCAAACTCCAACGGCGTCTCATTGAAGCGGCCGGGGCCTTTGAAGCCGAGCGGTTCGCCGACGCGCATCGCTTGCTGAACTCGATTGACTCCCTGGCACCCGGAGTCGCTGAGGTTCTTGAGTTGCGAGGCTTGGCCAGCTACCGCATGGGCAAGTGGCGACAAGCTGAGAAGGATCTCGAGGCCTTCGCAGAGGTCTCCGGCACAGTGGAACAGCACCCGGTGCTTGCCGATTGCGCCCGAGCGCAGTCTCACTGGGGCCGGGTTGACGAACTGTGGCGCGAGCTTGGCGAGGCATCCCCTTCACCTGAGCTGGTGGAAGAGGGTCGCATCGTCATGGCTGGCTCGCTTGCCGATCAACGCAAGTTCGCCGACGGTATTCGGCTCCTCGAACAAGCGCCTCGAGCTCCCCGTAAGCCAAAGGTCCAACACCTGCGGCGCTGGTACGCCCTGGCCGATCTCTACGAACGGGCGGGAGAGATTCCCAAGGCTCGTCGTCTCTTCGCCGAGATCAATACGCTCGATCCCACCTTCGGAGACGCTGGCCAGCGGGCCAAGCTGCTTCGCTGATCGATCTTCCCCCACAACGATCTTCCCCCAACAGCTGAAATCAACCACCCGAGGAGGTGGGGCGATGAACATCGCCGTTGTCGTGGGAACGCTCCGGGTCATACCGGAAATGAAGCCGGTCGCCCGGCGAGGAGGTCCTCGTCGTGTTCGACGTTGACGTCTTCGACGAGTCTGGCCGTAAGAGCACCGTGCCGGTGAGCTGGCGAGGGCTGCAAGGGGACATGCCGCCGGAGTTGTTGGATCTTGACATTGGAGACGACGTTGTGGTTTCCGGGGTCATGGGGCGTCGCTTCATTGGGGCATCCGGATTCCTTGTCGATGTCCGAGCCGACGAGGTCGTTGGTGGTGGCAAGGTCCGGCGGCGAAACGCTGTGAAGCGCGTGCTGACCGCAGCCCTGGACGCTGCCTGAGGCATCGGAACGCCGAAGAACACACGACCCAACACGCGAAGGGGCCGAACCATCTCTGGTTCGGCCCCTTCGTCGTTTGTGTCTTGCTGGTCCGGTGGGTCGAAGCCGAGCTCCGAAGAGGACTAGGCGAGGGTGTTCACGTTGCCCAGCTCGGTGAACGCTTGTTCGAGACGGGTCACAAAGCTCTCTTCGCCGACGCGAAGCCAGCCGCGGGGGTCGTACTTCTTCTTGTTGGGAGCGTCGGGTCCCGTGGGGTTGCCGATCTGGCCCTGCAGGTAGTCGTGGTTCTCTGCTTCGTAGCCACGAATGCCGTCCCAGAACGCCCACTGGAGATCGGTGTCGATGTTCATCTTGATGACGCCGTAGCTGATGGCTTCTTCGATCTCTGCGGCCGAGGAGCCAGAGCCTCCGTGGAAGACGAAGTCGACGGGCTTGGCCTCGGTGTTGTGCTTCTCCTGGATGAACTTCTGGGAGTTGTCGAGAATCTTGGGGGTGAGGACCACGTTGCCCGGCTTGTACACACCGTGGACATTGCCGAAGGCGGCGGCGATCGTGAACTTGTCGCTGACCTCGGAGAGCCGTTCGTAGGCGTAGCTCACTTCTTCGGGCTTGGAGTAGAGGTCTTCGGGCTTCACGTCGGAGTTGTCGACACCATCTTCTTCACCGCCGGTGATGCCGAGTTCGATCTCGAGCGTCATGCCCATCTTCGACATGCGCTTGAGGTAGTCCACGCAAATGTCGATGTTCTCCTCCATCGGCTCCTCGGAGAGGTCGAGCATGTGGGAGCTGAAGAGCGGCTCGCCGTGGATCTCGAAGTAGGCCTCGCTCGCCTCGAGCATGCCGTCGACCCAGGGGAGCAGCTTCTTTGCCGCATGGTCGGAGTGGAGAATGACGCGGGCGCCGTAGTGCTCGGCCAGGTTCCGCACGTGATGGGCTCCAGCCACCGCTCCGAGGATGGATGCCCGGATGTCGCTCCCCAGACCCTTGCCGGCGTTGAAGGCGGCGCCCCCGTTCGAGAATTGGAGCACGACGGGGGCATTGAGCTTGGCCGCTGTTTCCATGACGCCGTTCATGCTGTTGCTGCCGATGCAGTTCGCTGCCGGCAAGGCGAAGTTGTTCGCCTTCGCCAATGCAAAGACTTCGGAGACCGCGTCTCCGGTCAAGACGCCAGCAGGAAAATCGTTGCGCAAATCAGCCATGCGGCGAATCGTAATGCGTGGGTCATAGTCTCGGGCAATGAGTCACAACTCCTCGGACTCCGGTTCCTCCGACCCAGGCTCGTTGGCGGGACAATCACGTCGAACCTGGGCCCTCGATTTGGACGGCGTGATCTGGACAGGGACCGATGCCATCCCGGGGGCAGCCGAAGCAGTCGGCCTGTTGCTTGATGCAGGTCAGGACGTCGTCTTCGTCACGAACAACTCGTTTTCGACCGAAGCTCAGCAAGAAGAAAAGCTCGCCTCGTTCGGGATCGACGCCGAGGGCCGCGTCATTACCTCGGCCATGGCCGGTGCCTCGCTGGTTCAACCTGGGGAGCGGATCCGCATTCTTGGTGGCCCTGGCGTTCACGAGGCGGCTGGTCGAAGAGGCGTCGAGGTTCTTGGCGATGCAGACGCGGGGCAACCCGATGCCGTGCTCGTTGGCCTGGACTGGGATCTCAGCTACGACCGACTCCGCGTCGCGGTGCAAGCGATCCTTGGCGGCGCCCGGTTCATCGCGACCAACACCGACTCGACGTATCCAACCGAGCGTGGGCTGTTCCCCGGGGCGGGAGCGATCGTGGCAGCTGTCGCCACGGCCACCGGCACGACTCCCACCGTGGCTGGCAAGCCTGAGGTTCCCATTGCTGAGCTCGTCCGCACCCGTTTCGGTGACAGCGGGATCATGGTGGGCGATCGGCCTGATACCGACGGTCTCTTTGCTCGCACGCTGGGTTACGAGTTCGGCCTGGTCTTCAGCGGGGTGACCCAGCGGGCGGACCTCCCCACGGATCCTCCGGCGGACTGCGTCGCTGATGATCTGCTGCAGTTGGTGCAGCAAACGTTGTCGAGCTGAACGGGCAGCTCGCGGTCGCCGCGGCGCGGTGCCCGTGACGTGACCAATGCAACAGTGCTAACTCTTGCAAGCACGTGTTAGCGGGCGTATCATTCTCAACATGATCACGACCCAGACCATCACCTCTCAGATCGATCGCCTCCGTGAGATCGACGTCGTCGCTGAGGTCAAAAAGCTTGACCTTCGAGACGTCGACTTCGGGCAGCTCGACCTTCGCAACCTCGATGTCAAGAACCTGGACATCCGCAACCTCGACCTCGAAGCACTCAAGTCCTTCGACGTGAACAGCCTTGATGTGTTCGACCTGCGCGACAACCTTGACGACGCCGTCAAGAACATCGATGAGGCTCGCAAGAACCTCGAGGGTGACCTGAACGACGCTCGGGCCCGCCTCGAGACCATCGCTCGCGAGCTCTTCGCTCTTGCCGCAGGTTTCGCTCCGGCCACCCGTCGCGACATCGAGGGCCTCGCCCAGAAGCTCGCCGACGTCGAGAAGGCCGCCTCGAAGCCGGCTCCGAAGAAGGCTGCCGCTGCTCGCAAGCCCGCCGCCAAGAAGACCACCGCCAAGAAGGCCACGGCTCGCAAGGCTCCGGCCAAGAAGGCCACGGCGAAGAAGGCTGCCGCCAGCAAGGCCAGCTGAACCGAGGGCTCCTGATTCTCAGGACTCTGGCGGTCGGGCGGCACTGCTGCTCACGCTCCCTCTCGGGACTCTCCCTGGTATGGAGGGAGTGCCCGGTCGTCGAGGCAATACCCTCTGGCTCATGGCTCGGAGGCGTCTTGATGCAGAACTGGTCCGTCGGGGACTGCTGCCCAGCCGGGAAGCAGCCCGACGTGAGATTGAAGCCGGCAAGGTCGTCGTGGGCGGAGCCCCGGCAACCAAGCCGGCTCGTCTCGTTTTGCCCGGCGACGACGTCCGCCTTCTTGGTCCGCCGCCGAAGTTCGTGAGTCGCGCTGGTCGGAAGCTCGAGTCCGCCCTCGATGGCTACGGCGTCGACCCGCGCGGCCTCACCGTGCTCGATGCTGGCTCGAGCACGGGAGGATTCACTGATTGCCTCCTGCAACGAGGGGCAGCGAAGGTCTTCGCCGTTGACGTCGGCACGCACCAGCTCCACGAAAAGATGCGGGTACACGAGCGCGTCGACGTGCGGGAGCAGACGGATGTGCGCTCGCTCACCACCGAACAACTCGGTGGGCCCGTCGATCTGGTGGTGGGTGACCTCTCCTTCATCTCCCTGACCAAGGTGCTCGAAGCGCTGGTCGGCGTGGTGGTTCCCGGCGGGTCGATGCTGTTGCTGATCAAGCCGCAATTCGAGGCGGGCCGGCAGGAAGCGGCGAAGGGGCGTGGTGTCATCACCGACCCCGCCATCTGGGAACGAGTCATTGCCGAAGTGGAAGCCGCGGCGCTGTCTCATGGAGCTGCCATGCTGGGGACCATGCAGTCGCCGATCACTGGCTCGTCGGGCAACGTCGAGTTCATCGCTCACTTCAAGACCGCCCTCGCATGAGCGTCAATTTGGGGCTCGTCGTCCACCAGCACCGGCCCGAGGTCGTCGACCTCGCACGCGAGGCTCTGGAATGGTGCGGCGCGCACGGCATCACGCCGTCGATGCCTGAGCCCGACGCCGCGCTGGTCGGCCGCTCTGATCTTGCCGTGGCCGCAGCGACCTTTGGTGCCAGCCTCGATCTCATCCTGAGCTTGGGCGGCGACGGCACGATGCTGCGAGCCGTGCAGTTCGCCGCACACCACGACGTGCCCATCATCGGCGTGAACGCCGGACAGCTCGGCTACCTGACTGAGGTGGATCCCAGCCAAATGGGAGCGGTGCTCGAAGCGTGGCACGCCGACGAGCTCGTCGTGGAGGAGCGCATGTTGCTCCGCATCGACTTTGAGGGCGTGGACCATCCTCCGGAATACGCCCTCAACGAAGTGGTGCTCGAACGAGCCGACCCCGGGCACATCGTTGCCGTTGAGGCGGGAATCGGGGGCCAGCACTTCACGAACTACATGGCCGACGGGGTCATCGTCGGAACACCGACCGGTTCGACCGCGTACTCGATGTCGGCCGGCGGCCCCATCGTCGAGCCGAACTTCGAAGGTTTGTTGCTCACTCCGGTGGCTCCGCACAACCTGTTCGATCGCTCGCTCGTGCTGAAGCCAAGCACGCCGGTCCAGCTCACCGTGTCCGGCTATCGAAACGGCGTCATCACGGTTGACGGACGCCAGATTCTTGAACTCGAACCGGGCCAGTCGGTGCTGTGTCGCGCCGCTGAACGCCGCGTCCGCATGCTCACCCGGGGTGAGCGGAACTTCCACTCGATCTTGAAGGACAAGTTCGGTCTGACCGACCGCTGATCGTCATGCTGCTGGAACTCGTTGTTGAAAATCTCGGAGTCATCGACCGGCTGTCGTTGCGACTGCCCGCCGGCATGTTGGCCCTTACCGGCGAGACAGGAGCCGGCAAGACGCTCATGGTCGATGCCATCAACCTGCTGGTCGGCGGCCGGGCGGATCCGGGGTTGGTCAAGGCCGGAACCGAAGAGGCGATCGTCGATGGTCGCTTCGAGCTCGATGGCGAGGAGTTGGTGCTCACCCGGGTGATCCCCGCCGAGGGGCGTTCCCGGGCCTACATCAACGGACGACCTGCGACCGCTCACGCCCTGGCCGAGGTGGGGGAGCGATTGGTCGATCTGCACGGTCAACACGCCCACCAATCTCTACTCGGCGTCGATGCACAACGCTCTGCCTTGGACCTCTACGGCTCGGTGGATCTCGAGCGACTCACGGCGGCAAAGGCCCGCATGACTGAGCTCGATCGGTTGCTGAACGAACTGGGTGGAGACGAACGTTCACGGGCGAGAGAGCTCGATGTCCTCCGCTTTCAAGTCGAAGAGTTGGATGCCGCGAACATCGAAGATCCGGCCGAGGAAGATCGGCTCCGAGATCGACAAGACGTGCTCTCGAACGCCGAAGCACACGAAGAGTCCGCAGAGCGAGCCATCGCAGACCTCGTCGAGGACGACGGAGCGCGCGACAAGCTCTCCCAAGCCTTGAGCCGGATCGACCAACGCCCACCGTTCGCCGATGAAGTTCGCCGACTCCGTGACACGCTCGCCGAGGTGGATGACATCGCCGACGGCCTTCGGAGCGGGACCGCCTCGATCGAGCGCGATCCTGAGTCGCTGGCCGCGGTGCAGACCCGGCTGACCGAGCTGCAGCAGATGCGCCGCAAGTACGGCGACGATCTGGCGGCGGTGATGGCAGAGCACCGCTCACTCGCCGAACGCCTCGCCGAACTCGAAGACCACGATGCCCGAGCTGCCCGGCTCGACGGTGACCTCGCTGAGGCTCAAGCAGAGCTGCGGGCCGCTCAGGCCGAGGTTCGGTCGGCCCGAGAAGCGGCGGCACCCGCCCTGGCCAGCGCCATCGAGGCTCACCTTCCCGATCTGGCCATGCCAAAGGCCACCGTTGGTATCGAGGTCGATGGCGACGACGGCGGACAGGTGTCGTTCCAGCTCTCGGCCAACCCGGGGTCGCCGATGCAACCATTGGCCAAGGTGGCCTCTGGTGGCGAGCTTGCCCGCACGATGCTGGCACTGCGAAGCGTGCTGAGCGAAGCGCCGCCGATTCTCGTGTTCGACGAGGTCGACGCTGGCATCGGTGGCGAAGCTGGCTTCGCAGTGGGTCGATCACTGTCCGATCTCGGCGATCGGCACCAGGTCTTGGTGGTGACCCACCTCCCGCAAGTTGCGGCCTTCGCGGACGCGCACCTCGCTGTCGAGAAGAAACAGGGCGAAGACGACACCGTGTCCGAGGTCCGCATTCTCGGGAAGCAAGATCGCGTCACCGAGGTCGCCCGGATGCTGTCCGGCCAGCCCGATTCGAAGACTGCCCGGAAGCACGCCCGAGAACTCATGGCTGAGGCCGACGCACAGAAACAGGATCGAACATGAACGAGCTTCTCGTCATTCGCCACGGCGAGACCGAGTGGTCCAAGACCGGAAAGCACACGGGGCGGACCGACATCCCGATCACCGAGAAGGGTCGAGGCGAGGCGGTCGCCGCCGGTCGGACCCTCGAGGACTGGCAGATCGACCACGTCTTTTCCAGCCCCCTCATTCGAGCCCACGAGACGGCTCAACTCGTGGATCTCGATCCTGAGATTCAGCTCGACGACGATCTCATGGAATGGGACTACGGCGTCTACGAGGGCATCCGCACCGCCGAGACGCGAGAAGAGATTCCGCTCTGGTCGGTGTGGACGCACGAGATCTTCGAGGGAGAGAGCGTCGATACGGTCGGGGCTCGCGCCGATGCGTTCCTCGAGCGAATCGATGCGCTCGAGGGAAACGTTGCCGTCTTTGCTCACGGTCACTACCTCGCCATTCTCATCGCCCGGTGGTGCGGGCTGCCCGCCATTGAAGGCAGGCGCTTCGCTCTGGCGACGGCGACCGTCAGCTTGCTCGGGTCCCATCGTGAAGACCGTGTCGTGCGAGCACTCAACCATCGTTGTGGGGATGCGCTCCATCCCCCGAAACGAACCTGACCGGTCGGTGCGTGAGCCGTGGGACTCGGCGGACTGCGATTTCTCTACGTTCCGGCCGCCGATCTCGAGCGCGCTCGCGAGTTCTACACAGATCTCGTCGGTCTCGACGAGATCCACCATGCCGACGGCTTGCTTGCGTACGACTGCGAGGGCTTTCAATTCACGATCTTTCAAGCCGAGCGTGACACCGCGCCCGTGGCTGGATCGCCGGAGGCCGGTGCGTCATGGGCCACCCAACCCGGATGGCAGCGCCCGGGCACGACCGCTGCCATCAGCTGGTCAGTCGAACTCGACCTGTCATCGTTCGACGAGGCGGTGGCTCGCTTGCAAGGGTCGGCCGGGGTGACTGCACTGCACGAGGAGCCAACGTGGGTCGGCTATCAGAGCTTCCCGGTCTTGGATCCGATGGGGAACACGGTCGAGCTCACGTGCCCGGAGCGCTGACATCCCGAATCAGGTCGGACATCAGCTCGTCGACACCGCTCAGGAGTCGTTCATGCTCGGCATCCAAGCAGGCGGCTGCGGCAGCGACCTGATCAGCGTCAAAGGCCAGACGAGGGCGGCGGCGAAGGATCCGATGAAGGCGTTGGGCAACTGCGTGAGGGTCGTGGTGATCCGGCGGCGAAGGATGGCCGGCCACCGAGGCGAGGTGTTCGATCCAGTCCGTTGCCATGTCCGGCGAGACGAGCGACCGGAGACGCGCTCGAAGCTCGGGCTCGTCGAGAAGCCGGATGGTTGTATCGACCGCATCGGTCTGCCCAGGTCGGCGGAGTAGTTCACCATCCAGAAGAAGCTCGGGCCCCACGTGGGCGATGGCCCGCGCCGCGCCGCGATCCAGACCTGCCTCTTTCAACGACGCTCGGAGCCTCGACATCAACCCGGTGAACCACGGGTGGCTGTGGAACACGTCGTCGGTCCGGTGATGCATGGCAATGCCCCGTGTCACCTCTGGGTCAGGAGTCGACCCGAGAAG
This sequence comes from uncultured Acidimicrobiales bacterium, assembly GCA_937997485.1. GTDB lineage: Bacteria > Actinomycetota > Acidimicrobiia > Acidimicrobiales > SZUA-35 > SZUA-35. The sequence goes on from CALKTH010000004.1 coordinate 9,346, forward strand.
GCGGAATCGGCCCATCGCTCCCAGATCCGGCAGCGCAGCGCCCAGCCAGACCACTGGTTCTTCGGGGGCGACGCTGGCTGCCACCACGATGTGTCCTCCGACATTCACTCCGCCAGTGAAGCAGCGGGACGGGGCGTTTGATCAGTCGACGAGGGCGCCATAGATCTGCGGCTTCAGCTCCTGCCGGATTGGATAGGCCGAGGAGGGCATGAGCTGGGTGAGTCCGATGACGATGAGTTCTTCTGCCGGATCGATCCAGAACAGGGTGGAGGCGGCGCCGCCCCAGGCATAGGAACCCTCGCTCCCGATGACGGCGCTGCGGGCCGCGTCCATGACTACGGAGAAGCCGAGCCCGAAGCCGGTGCCTTCGTAGTTCGTTTCGCTGAACACCGGCTGTCCCATCGAGGCGAGATCGCCGCCGCTGCCCAGGTGATTGCGGGTGGCGTACTCGATGGTCTTGCGGCCGAGGATGCGCTCACCATTGAACTCTCCGCCGTTCAGGAGCATCGAGCAGAACCGGTGATAGTCGTCGAGCGTGGAAACGAGTCCGCCTCCTCCGCTCAGGAAGACCGGCTTCGAGCGGTAGCCCGTACCGGGCGAGCCGTCGTCGAACATCACCATGTCATCGCCCTCGGCTCCGTCAGGAACCCCAAAGGGGCTGAGTGACGGAACCGTGTAGTTCGACGTGAAGCGGTCGGCTTTGTCCTCGTCGACCCAGAAGCTGGTATCGGTCATGCCCAACGGCTCGAAGATGTTCTGGGCGAAGAACTCGTCGAGCGGCTTGCCACCGATGATTTCGACCAGCCGTCCACACACGTCCGTCGCCACGCTGTAGCTCCACTCCGTGCCAGGGCTGAACAGGAGAGGGAGTTCAGCCAGGGAATCGCACATCGCCTCCAGAGTGTTGCCAGCTAGACGGTCGACGCCCTTGCGGCGATACATGGCGTCGACTGGGTGGCGGTGCATCCAGCTGTACGTCAGCCCAGCAGTGTGGCTGAGGAGGTCGCGCACCTGCATGGGTCGCTCACACGGCTTGGTGAGATAGTTCGCCGGCGTTCCGTCAACGAACACTTCCAGGCCGGCCCAGGAAGGAATGAAATCGCTGACCGGATCATCAAGCTGGAACAAGCCCTGCTCGTACAGCGAAAGCAATGCCACCGACGTGATGGGCTTGGACATCGAGTAGATCCTGAAGATCGCGTCGTCCGAGTAGTTCTGGTGTGACTCATGCGTGATCTCGCCCCCGCGGCTGACCAAGAGCGAGAAACCAGGAAACTTGCTGGTGTCCAGGTAGCGATCAGCAATGAACCCGGGGATTCGAGCGAGGCGGTCGGTGTCCATTCCGGCGATGACGTTCGGCATCCGCTCATCCTGCCGTCTCTCTAGCCTGGCGTCGAAACCGGCAGACATCGAGGCGCTCATGTACATCCCCACCCACTTCTCTGTCGGCGACGGTTCGATGGAAGCCGGCGCCGAACTGCTCACGGCTCTGATCACTTCCCAACGAGTGGGCACGCTGAGCAGCGTCATCGATGGTCGGATTCAGGCAACGGTCCTCCCGCTCCTGATCCGCACTGAGCCGGTGCTCAGCATCGTTGGCCACCTCGCAGCGGCGAACGTGCAGTCGAAGACGATCGGCGAGACCGATGAGGCGTTGATCAGCCTGCAAGGACCGGATGCCTACGTTTCACCGTCGTTCTATGCGACCAAGGCCGAGACGGAGAAGGTCGTGCCAACCTGGAACTACTCCGCCGTTCACGCCTATGGGCAGCTCGTGCTGCACTACGACGCAGCCTGGAAACTCGAGGTGGTGCAGGCGCTGACCAACGCTCACGAGGCACACAGAGACAATCCCTGGTCAGTCGACGACGCTCCCGAGCCCTACATCCAGGCGCGCCTGAAGGGCATTGTGGGCGTTGAGCTCATCGTCTCTGAACTACAGGCCAAGGAGAAGCTCAGCCAGGACAAACCAGCGACGGATCGCCAGGGCGTCGTATCGGGATTGGGTGAGGGGTCATCTGCTGATCGAGCGGTCGGCGAGCGTGTCGCCGACCGGCTCAACCAGTCTTGAGCTCTCAGCCGCCGGTGACGACCACGGTGCGGCCCTTGACCTGGCCAGCCAGAATGTCGCCGGCCATCGATGCGATGTCAGCGAGGGGGACGTCAGTGGTGAGCGATTCCAGCTTGTCGGCAACGCCGGGAGCGTCGAGCACATCGGCCATGCGGGCCCAGATGCGTTGGCGCTCCGGGCCGGGGCACATCACCGAGTCGATGCCGAGCAGGTTGACGCCCCGTAGCAAGAACGGGATGACGGTGGTGCTCAAGCCATTGCCGCCAGCCAGGCCACACGCTGCCACCGAACCCTTGTAGGCCATCTCGGCCAGCACGTGCGCCAGCGTGTCGCCGCCGACGGCGTCTACGCAGCCAGCCCAGCGCTCGGCCAAAAGCGGGCGACTTGGGTTGTCGGCAATCTCGTTCCGGTCGATCACATCGGCCGCCCCGAGGGCTCGGAGCTCGTCGCTGTTCTCGGGGCGGCCGGTCGAGGCCACCATCTGATGGCCGAGTGCTCCGCCCCACAGGAGTGCGGAGGAGCCAACACCTCCCGACGCCCCTGTGACGAGAATGGGCTGACCCTTCTCGAGGCCCTGCTGTTCGAGCGCATCAATTGCTTGCATCGCGGTGAATCCCGCCGTGCCGATGGCCATCGCCTGCCGGTTGGAGATGCCTTCTGGCACCGCGACCAACCAGTCGCCCTTCACTCGGGCTTTCGTCGCGTATCCGCCCCACCACATCTCGCCGACCCTCCAGCCGGTGAGGACCACACGGTCTCCGGGAGTCCACCGCTCGTCGTCGCTGGACTCCACAACACCGGCGAGGTCGACGCCTGGGATATGGGGGTAGGTCCGGACCAAACGACCGATGCCCTGCAGGATCATCCCGTCCTTGTAGTTCAAGGACGAATACTCGACCCGGAGGGTGACATCGCCCTCGGGAAGACGGTCCTCGTCGAGTTCGGTCAGCTCGGCGGAGACAGCTCCGTCGTTCTCGGAAAGCAGAAGTGCCTGGAAGGTCATGAGCGGAACGTAGTCGGCTCCGCTAGCTTTGCCGAACGGAGATGAAGGGGCTTTTGTGACTAAGCACATTTTCGTGACCGGTGGGGTGGTGAGTTCGCTCGGCAAGGGCTTGACGGCCTCGTCGTTGGGGCGACTCTTGAAGCAGCAAGGCCTCCGGGTCACCATGCAGAAGCTCGACCCTTACCTGAACGTGGATCCGGGGACGATGAACCCCTTCGAGCACGGTGAGGTCTATGTGACCGACGATGGGGGAGAGACAGACCTCGATCTTGGTCACTACGAGCGCTTCATCGATGAGTCGCTCACACAATCGTCCAATGCGACCACAGGCTCGATCTACTCGTCAGTGATCGCGGCAGAGCGCCGGGGTGACTACTTGGGCAAGACCGTTCAGGTCATCCCGCACATCACCGACGAGATCAAGAAGCGCATCAGCACTCTCGCCCACGACGACGTTGACGTCGTCATCACCGAGGTCGGTGGCACGGTCGGTGACATCGAGATCCTGCCGTTCCTGGAAGCGATCCGTCAGTTCCGACTCGACGTTGGCCGCCAGAACGTTTGCTACGTCCATGTCACGCTCGTGCCGTTCATCGGTCCGGCCGGAGAACAAAAGACCAAGCCCACGCAGCACTCGGTCACCGAGCTGCGCAGCCGAGGCATTCAGCCCGACGTCATCGTCTGCCGTTCGGATCGTCCGATCTCCGACGGCTTACGGAGCAAGATCTCGAACCTGTGCGACGTTCCCGTCGACGGTGTGATCAATGCTCCGGACGCGTCGAGCCTCTACGAAATTCCGCTCACCATGCACGAGGCTGGCCTCGACAGCTATGTCTGCGACATCCTGAATATCGGTGGCACCGTCCCGGACCTCACCGAATGGCGAGAACTTGTCGAGCGTGTCGAGCGTGGTTGGAAGCCGCTCACCATCGGCATCGTGGGCAAGTACGTCTCGCTGCCTGACGCCTACCTCTCCGTCGCCGAGTCCCTCCGCCACGCGGCGATCTTCCACGAAGTGGATCTCACCATCGAATGGGTGATGTCGGATCACGTCGAGGGTTTGCTGGTCGAGGAGAAGCTGTCGCACCTCGACGGGATTGTGCTTCCCGGCGGGTTCGGTGAACGAGGTGTAGAAGGCAAAGTCGAGGCCGCACGATTCGCTCGAGAGAACGGTCAGCCGTGCCTTGGCCTCTGCCTGGGCATGCAGGTCATGACCATTGAATACGCCCGCAACGTCCTTGGACTCTCCGGTGCCAACTCCAGTGAGTTCGACACTCAGGACGGCGAGACGCCCTACCCGGTCATCGATCTCATGGACTCCCAGCGAGACGTCACCGACATGGGTGGCACGATGCGGCTAGGCGCCTACGTGGCGGTACTTGATGAGGGCTCGCAGGTTCGAGACATCTACGGCGAGGCAGTGGTGAAGGAACGTCACCGGCACCGCTACGAGTTCAACCCTCGCTTCCTGAGTCGTTTCGACGACGGATCCTTCAAGTGCTCGGGCAAGTCTCCGGACGGTCGTCTGGTCGAGTTCATCGAGCTTGCTGACCACCCGTTCTGGGTTGGCACGCAGGCTCACCCTGAGCTCAAGAGCCGTCCCAACCGGCCGGCACCGCTGTTCCGCTCCTTCATCGAGGCTTCGCTGGCCAAGGCAGAAGCGAATGATCCGGCCCGTTTCGAGCGGGCGGCGGCTGCGAATCCGTCCGTCCTGGTCGACTGAGTTCCGTGGCTGACCCCGTCGAGCACGACCCCGATCACTCCCCGTTCTCCCACGTTCGCGACGAGCTGGCCCATCAGGGCCAAGTTGTTGCGATGTACGACAGCTTCTTCGTCGGGCCTGACGGCGAAGAGTTCCGCCGCGACGTCGTACGGCACCCCGGGGCCGTGTCGATCGTTGCCCTCGATGGCGACGATCTCTTCCTCGTCCGCCAATACCGGGCGCCGATCGACGACGACCTCTGGGAGATCCCGGCCGGCAAACGAGACGTATCCGGCGAGCCGCCGGAGCTCACCGCAGCTCGCGAGCTCCACGAAGAAGTGGGCATGGTTGCGGGTCATATGGAACACCTGCTGGATCTCCATCACTCGCCGGGGTTCTGCGACGAACTCCAGCACATCTTCCTTGCCACTGAGCTGCGCGAGGTGGAACGCCAAGTCGACGGTCTCGAGGAAGAACACATGATCGTCGCCCGTGTCCCGTTTGACAGCGCAATCACGATGGCCATCGACGGGTCGATCACCGACGGCAAGTCCATCGCTGGCATTCTGGCCGCGGCTCGCCGTCTCGGCCGCTGATCACCGGGGACGCTTCAGTGGGCAGTGCGTTCACAGAGGCAGCGCACCTCGTTCGCCGGTTCTTCGGCGCGATCCGGCCCGGTCCGCCCGCAGCAGCGGACGCCGCCTGGGCACTGCAACACCTGACCGCCGACGAGCGGGCCCTCTGGCATCGCATGTCGCGGCCCGATCAGCGTCACGCCGTGCAAGTCGCTCGTGATGTTGAAGCCGTCCTCGGTCCCGACACGACCACGCCGGTCATCGTTGCCGCACTGATGCACGACGTCGGCAAGGTCGTCAGCGAGCTGCGAACGCCATCACGCGTCGCTGCCACGCTGGTGTGGGCTGTCGTTCCTGATCAGCAGGCGGATGCCTGGCTTGCCGGCCCACCGGTGCGCCGAGCCCTCGCGCTGTACCGGAGACATCCCGAAATTGGCGAGGAGCTCCTGCGGGCCGCCGGCGCTCCGGAGATCGCAGCGACATGGGCCGCCGATCACCACAAGCCCGCGGACCGATGGCGAGTCGATCGGCGCCTGGGGCAGGTCCTCAAAGACTGCGACGACGACTAGCGACCGCTCTCGGCGCCGGCAGTGAAGTCCCTGATCGCCGCGGCGAGTCCGGTCGGGTCTTCGAGCATCGGGAGATGGCCCGTCGGCAGAGTGGTCTCCCACGAGGGGTCGAGGGCGTCGTGGAATCGCCGCTGCAGTTTCGCTGGAAGCTCTCGGTCATTGGTCGAGGTGACATAGCCGCGACGTGACGGTCGGTCGGTGCGAGCCACGGCCGTCCTGAAGAGCAGCGGAGAGTCAGGCTCGAACTCCTCGACAAGCCGGTCGACCACCGTGTCATCGAGCCCCGCCCCGAGCGATGTTCTGATGGCTTTGTCCGGTGGGCGGGTGCCGCCAACTCGCATGGCAATGTTGAGAATCCATCGATTCGGGCGCGGCATCGCGGAGAGGAAGGAGCCAGCTCCTTCCGGGACGACGCCGGCAACGGCGATCAGCCCTTCCGCCCGGTCGAGAGCGGTGTCAGCGACGGCGAGCCCAGTGATCGCACCCAGAGAGTGCGCAACAATGGTGAATTGCTCCGCCGGTGCCGCTTCCAATGCGTGTTCCACGTAGGCACTGAGCGGGCGGTTGGCCCCCACTGGACGAGGGGCAACGGCGGTTCGTGTGCCGAGAGGGAGTTCGGCGACGACGTCGTCCCAGATCCATGGCGGGAGTCCCGCGCCGCTGATGAAGAGGAGAGCGTCGCTTTGGTCTGCGGTCATGAACGCATCATCCTCCTTGGTCGATGTCACTAGGCTGTCACCAATTCTGAGGATTATGGAACAGTATGAACCGCACGGAACGTCTCTATGCGATCGCCGAGCAGCTTCGCCGGACGGGCACCGCCGGCGTCACTGCCGCCGATCTCGCGACACTCCTCGAGGTGAGCACTCGGACGATCAAGCGTGACATCTCGGCGTTACAGCAGTCCGGCCTTCCGATCTGGGCCGAGACAGGGCCCAGTGGTGGCTACTTTCTCGCCGAGTCGGCCTCGCTTCCCCCGATCAACTTCACCGCGTCCCAAGCCGTGGCCCTGTCGGTGTCGTTGGCGGTGATGCCACCGGGAAGTCCGTTCGGCGTCGACGGTGCAGCAGCGGCTCGCAAGATCCACGATGCACTCGGTCCCCGAGCGAGCGAGGCGGCCGTCCAGCTGGCCGAGCGAGTATGGGTACAACCGCGAGAAAGCGAGCCGGGAGGGACGTCGCTGCAAGTGCTTCGTGCCGTCGAGCAGTCGTTGACGGAACGGCGAGTCCTGACGATGAACTACGTGAGGGTGGATGGCGACGCGACGCGGCGAACGGTCGAACCGATCATCCTCGCTTGGGCCAACCAGCGCTGGTACCTGGTCGCTCACTGTCAACATCGAGACGACACACGGTGGTTTCGACTCGATCGGATCGAACGGGCGGATCTCACCAAGATGGAGTACGTGGCGCGCTCGGTGAATGACCTCGGCGTGCCGCCGCCCACCGCCCGTTCGGTCGCCGCTCGAGCCTGACGTTCAGCCCGCTAGGGGAGGAGGCCGATGGCGTTGCGGGCCCGCTCCATGACCGGAACTGCGACCTCCCGAGCCTTGTCGGCGCCGCGGTGCAAAATCTCGGCCGCATCGGCATCGTCGATCTCGGCGAGTCGTTGCTGGATCGGCTCGATCACCGAAAGGACAGCTGCTGCCGTATCAGCCTTCAAGGGGCCGTACTGGCTGTAGTTCTTCGCGAGCTCAGCGGGCTCCTCGCCCGTGCAGCCGGCCAGAATGTCGAGCAGATTCGACACACCAGGCTTCGCTTCCCGGTCGTATCGGACCTCCCCGTCATTGTCGGTCACGGCGCGCTTGAACTTCTTCTCGATCGCCTTCGGCTCATCGAGCATGCCGATCGTGCCCTGAGGCGAATCGATCGACTTGGACATCTTGTTTTCCGGGTGCTGAAGGTCCATCACTCGTGCTCCGGCCGCAGGAATGCGATGCTCGGGCACAACGAAGGTGTCGCCGTAGCGGCTGTTGAACCGAATCGCCGCGTCGCGGCTCAACTCGAGATGCTGACGCTGATCGTCACCGACCGGCACCACGTTCGTGTCGTACAACAAGATGTCCGCCGCTTGGAGGGCCGGATAGGAGAACAGCGCCGAGGAAACGAACTTCGACGATCGCTCCGACTTGTCCTTGAACTGCGTCATCCGGCTCAGCTCGCCGAACGACGTGACCGTCTGCATGAGCCATCCCAGCTCGGCGTGCTCCCGCACATGGCTTTGCACGAAGAGCGTGGAGCGTTCCGGGTCGATCCCGACCGCCAGCAGCATTTTGGCGATGTCCAAGGTGCCCCGAGTGACCTCACCCGGCTCCTTGGGGAGCGTCAAGGCGTGCAAATCCACGATGCAATAGACCGCGTCGTGATCATCTTGGAGCGCTTCCCAGTTCTTGAGGGCTCCGAGGTAGTTGCCCAGATGGGTAGACCCAGTGGGCTGGATCCCGCTGAAGATGCGGGGACGGCCAGACGGCTGCGCGGTGCTCGACATGGCGTGAAAGGCTAGGCCACAGTGCGGAAACCGCTGCGATGATTTAGAATCACACGCATGTCATTCGTCGAGGCTGTTCCCGCGCCCACCTCTGGGCTGGCGTCAGAGCCAGAGGTGGTCATCTCGCCTCGGGCGGCGGAGGCGTACGCCGGTAGCAACGCTGTACGGGTGCGGACCGAGTCGTTCGAGGGCCCATTCGATCTGCTGCTCCACCTGATTCTCAAGGACGAGGTCGAGCTCTACGAGGTCAACCTCTCGGTCATCGTCGACGCATATCTGGCCGAGATCGAGCGCATCGACACGTGCGACCTCGAATTGGCCACCGAGTTCCTGCTCATCGCCGCCACGCTCGTTGAGCTGAAGTGTCGCCGCCTCCTGCCCATGGACGACGACATCGATCTCGATGACGAACTCGGCTTGTGGGAAGAGCGAGACCTTCTGCTTTCCCGCTTGCTGGAGTGCAAGACCTTCAAGGATGCAGCCAAGGTTCTCGATCAGCTGGCTGCTCTCGCCTCGCTCACGGCGCCTCGTCGGGTCGGGCTCGAAGACCGATTTCTTGATCTCACGCCAGATCTGCTGGCCAACGTCGAAGCCGATGACCTCCGCAAGGCATTCCTCAAGGCCGTGGCGCCGAAGCCCAAGCCGGAGGTCAATCTCTTTCACGTCACCGATGTGCGCGTCAGCGTCGGCGATGCCATCGACGAGCTGATCGACGAACTGCCCCGACTCACCGGACCCGTTTCGTTCCGATCACTCACCAGCGGCCTGGTCGAGAAGCTCGAGGTGATCGTGCGATTCCTCGCCGTGCTGGAGCTGTTCAAGCAGGGCCTGGTCGAGATCGACCAACCCGTGGTTCTCGTTCCCAGCGTGGCTCCAACCGCAGAAGAAGATCGCGATCGGCTGCAGGTCGAGCAGCGGCGAGTCGTGGGCGACCTGACCGTCGAATGGGTCGGCGGCGACAGCGACGGCGCCCTCGCGCTCATGGGCGCCGACCTCTACGAGGGCTGAGATGTCGGAACATCCCGAGGGCGGCGAAGAGCCTCGCCCAGACGCGACTCCCGCATCAAGCGGCGAACCGGTCGACGAACAGGCAGCCTCCGAGCAAGCCGAGGGCGAGACTGCCGTGTCCGAGACCGTCGAATCGCCCGGCAAGCGAGAACACTCCGGCCCTCCATCGCGGGAAGCACTGCAAGCCGCCAAGCGAGCGATCGAGGCCATCGTGCTCGTGGCCACCGATCCGATCGAGGATCAGCTTCTCGCCCAGTTGCTGGAGCTGCCGGTCCCTGTGGTGCGAGTGCTGTGCGGTGAACTGGCGGAGAGCTACAAGATCGAGAATCGCGGCTTCCAGTTCGTCGAAGTCGCCGGCGGCTGGCGCTATCAGACCCACCCAGAGATGGCGCCCTACGTGGAGCGGTACGTGCTCGAGGGCCAGACGGCCCGGCTGTCGAGCGCCGCACTCGAGACACTTTCCATCGTGGCGTACAAGCAGCCGGTTTCCCGTGCCCAGGTCAGCGCGATCCGTGGCGTCAACGTCGATGGCGTTCTCCGCACGCTGGTCCAGAAGGGCTACGTGGAGGAAAAGGGCAAGGACGTGGGCCCCGGTCAAGCGACGTTGTTTGGTACGACGCAACTCTTCCTGGAGCGGCTGGGCCTCGGTTCGATCAGTGATCTGCCGCCCCTGGGCGAGTTCGTGCCTGACGCCGACATCGTCGAAGCGCTGGAGATGACCCTGCGGGTCGCTCCAGAAGAACCACAACTCCCGCTCGACGGCGATCCCGCCGACAACGGCAACCCCTCGAGCGGGAGCGCTCTGCCTGTCGGCAACGAACCGGCCGAGACCGACACCAGCGGCATGGCCTCACCGGAACCGATTGCCGCTACTGGACTGGCCGACGACTCCATCATCGACCTGGCTGGCACCCTCGATGATCCCTTGGAAGAAGCACGCGACATCGACATCGAGGACCTTGGGGTCGGCGACTCGGACGAACCAGATCCAACATGACCGTTCCCTTCCTCGATGAGCCATCGGACGAGGGCGAACGTCTGCAAAAAGTCATGGCCCGGATGGGGATCGGCAGCAGACGAGTCAACGAGGAATTGATCGAAGCTCGCCGTGTCCGCGTGAATGGCGAGGTTGCCGTGCTCGGCGCTCGCGTCAAGCCGGAGGAGGACGAGATTGCTGTCGACGGCGTCGTCTATTCGTCGCTTCCAGACACGGTCACGTACCTGCTGAACAAACCGTCGGGTGTCATCACCTCGGCGTCAGACCCCGAAGGCCGCCCCACCGTGGTCAGCCTCGTTCCCGACGAGCCACGCGTCTTCAGCGTCGGCCGGCTCGATTTCGACACCGAGGGTCTGCTGCTCATGACGAATGACGGCACGTTGGCCCACCGACTCACGCACCCGAGTTTCGGTATTGAGAAGGAATATCTGGCCCACATCCAGGGCAATCCGTCGCGAGGTGTGCTCCGGCAGCTGCGGGAGGGCATTGAGCTCGAGGATGGGATCACGGCCCCGGCCCAAGCCTCACTGTTGGGTCCTGGGCTCCTCAAGCTCACCATTCACGAAGGACGCAATCGGCAGGTTCGTCGGATGTGTGCCGCTGTCGGCCACGACGTGCAACGACTCGTCCGGACGAGGATCGGCCCGCTCGTGGACCCCCAGCTTGCACCGGGCGCTTGGCGCCCGCTCGAACAGGCGGAAGTTCTCGAACTTCAGCGCGCCGTTCGAACCGGATAGATTCTCCCGCCATGCCCATCCGAGCCCTCCGTGGAGCGATCACCGTCGACGCCGATTCTCGCGACGAAGTGCTCGCTCGCACCACCGAACTCATTTCTGAGCTCTACGCCCGAAACGAGCTCGAGAACGACGATGTGATCAGCATCTTGTTCACTGCGACCTCCGATATTGCCAGCGTCGCTCCGGCCGTGGCCGCACGGCATTTGGGGATTACCGACGCGCCGCTTTTGTGCGCGCAGGAGATGGCCGTGATCGGCTCGTTGCCGCTGTGTGTCAGGCTCATGCTCCACATCGAGACCGACACGCCCCGGGATGAGTTGCGTCATGTGTTCTTGCGTGGCGCCACGGTGTTGCGGCCTGACCTCGCGGACCCGGATCGTCCGTGACGGCCAACGACTCGATGGAGCCCGCAGCGGCCGCCGCTCTCGAGAAGCGAGCGAACGTCATTGGTGTTGGTCTTATCGGGGGATCGGTGGGCATGGCCTTGCGTTCGCAAGGCTGGCATGTCTCCGCCACCGACGCTGACAGCGAGGTCTCCGCCCTCGCAGTGACCGTCGGCGCAGCCGACGCCGCCGGGTTTGATGAAGCGGCGGCGCTGACCGTGGTGGCGGTTCCGGTCGGTCAGATCTCGGAGATCGCCGCTGACGCTCTGCGTCGAACCGCCGGCGTGGTCACCGATGTTGGGTCCACCAAACTCGATATCGCTCGTGCCGTTGACGATCCCCGGTTCGTCGGGGGTCACCCGATGGCGGGATCGGAACACGATGGACTCGTGGGGAGCCGGGCCAACCTCTTCGAGGGAGCGATGTGGGTGTTGACGCCGACCGAGGACACCGACGAGGGCAGCTTTCAACTCGTCCGCTCGGTCGTGCGAAGCTTCGGTGCGGAAACGATCGCCCTGCATCCACGTATGCACGACCAGATGGTGGCCCAGGTCTCCCACGTACCCCATCTCACGGCGGCTTCATTGATGTGTCTCGCCGATGACAGCTCCATCGAGCACCGAGCGTTGCTCCGGCTTGCCGCCGGCGGATTCCGAGACATGACTCGCATTTCGGCCGGTCGACCCTCGATCTGGCCCGACATCTGCGTCGCCAACAAAACGGCCATCACGAAGGGCCTGGATGACCTGATTGAACGACTGCAGTCGGTTCGCGGCGCCGTGGCGAACCAGGACCGGGGTGCATTGCTCGAGCTGCTTCATCAGGCCCGTGTCGCCCGCGTGAACCTTCCGACGGGCTTCGGCTTGGCCGACAACATGGCGGAAGTGACGGTGCCCGTTCCTGATCGACCGGGTGAAATCGCAGCCATCACGACACTGGCGGCTGAGCTCGACGTCAATATCTTCGACCTCGATCTCACGCACTCGGGCGAGGGACGCAAGGGCGTCATGCGTCTCATGATCGATGCGACGATGAGCGAACGGTTGACCGGCGGCCTCGTGGCTCGTGGCTACCGCCCTCGCGTTCGCAGTCTCGAATAGCAGCTTGGGGTCACCGATCGAAGGAGACCAGCACCCCTGCTGAGTTTGATCCGCCGGGCGCAGTGATGAGATCAGTCAAACCACGGTCGTCGATCGTGCTCAGGAGGCCGAGCGCAAGGACGCCGATCAACAGTGCGATGAGCGGGGCTCGGAGGGAGGGGACGTGCCTCGGGCGTAGGAAGTCTGCTCGCCCAGCGACGAGGGCCCGAGGGTTCGGCAACTTGACATCTGGCATGGTGATGTTCAGGAGCCAGAGATCGGGCACATCAACCGAGGGGAGACGGGGGGCGGGCCAGAGCCGACGATCATCGAGGTTTGCGAGCGTGAAGGCCGTCCGCTGCCACCACATCTCGGCACCACCCGCCCGGCGAATGGACGCCAGGGCGCGAGTTGCGGTGAGAAAGAGCAGAGCCATCAGGCCAGCAGTGAGTGTGGCGATGAGCGCCAGCGAAACATACGCCGCTCGCTGCATCAGGGCAGCCTGACACTCCAGCGCAACACCGTCGCTGAGGATCCGGTCGAGGCCGACTCCTGAACCGTTTCGGGGGGCGAACAGCGAGCCGCACACCGGAGCGTTTGCCCCGGACGGCGCCGCCGCAGAGACAGGGGCGTGGCCGAGTAGCACGGCGCAGACGACGAAGATGATGGCGAAGACACTGGCTGTTCGGGGTGCGCTCATGGATCGGCAAATCCTCTGATGGCCACTCCGCCCGAAAGACAAGTGTAGATGGTTGGCCACGCAGGATCCATACCCAGCGGCGGTTCGTGTTCGGAGGGTGTGCTCACGCCCGCGGGCACTAGCGTGCTCGGCGTGTCGGATTCACCTCTTGTCATTGCCATCGACGGGCCCGCCGGGTCGGGCAAGTCCACGGTCGCCAAGCTGTTGGCCCAGGCCTTGGGCCTGGAGTACCTGGACACCGGAGCCATGTATCGCTCGGTCACCTTCGCCACGCTGGCTCGCGGGATCGATCCCGACGACGTCGACGATGTCGCGGCCTTGGTGAAGGATCTCGATTTCACGATCGACGGAGACGGCACCGTGATTGTCGATGGCGTGGATGCCACGACGCAGATCCGCGGCCCAGAGGTCACCCGCGCTGTCTCGTCTGTTGCCGCGAACCCGGCGGTGCGGGCAGAACTCGTCAGCCGCCAGCGGGAATGGGCCCACCGCCGAGGCGGCGGCGTGCTCGAAGGCCGTGACATCGGCAGCGTGGTCTTTCCCGATGCCCGCCTGAAGGTGTACCTCAACGCTCGGCCGGAGGTGCGAGCCGCTCGGCGCGCCGGTGAGGTGCAAGACCTCGACTACGACACCGTTGCCGCTGATCTCGCTCGTCGTGATGCGCTCGACAGCGGTCGCCAGCACGATCCGCTGGTGTTGGCCGACGGCGCACTCGATGTTGACACGAGCGATCTGTCGATCACTGAGGTGGTGGCCCTCCTCGCCCGTGAGATCGAGCGGGCAGAGCGAACAGTCTCCGGCGATTCCGACACCCCATCCTTGAGCGATGGCTGATCTCGCTGATCGAGGATTCCAAGGGCCGCTGTCGCCGGCATCGCGCCGCTTCTATCGCGTGGTGCGTGTTGTCTTCATGGCCTTCTTCCGCCTCTGGCTTCGGCTCGACGTGAAGGGAATCGAGAACGCACCGACCGAAGGAGCGTTCATCCTCGCTCCCGGGGGCCACCGCTCGATTTTGGATACCGGCGTCGTCGCAGGATCGACCCGACGCACCCTGCGGTACATGGGTGCTGAAACGTACTTTGCTGCTCCCGGACTGGGTTGGTTTCTGCGATCCGTTGGCGGCTTCCCGGTCGAACGGGGTACCAGCGACCGCGATGCACTGCGCCTCTCCGAGGAAGTTCTGGCCCGAGGTGAACCGCTCGTGATCTTCCCCGAAGGCACTCGCTACTCCGGACCCGTTGTCCAACCGCTCCAGCAGGGCGCAGCCTTCCTGGCCTGCCGGACCCAGGTTCCGATCGTGCCGTTGGGTATGGGGGGCACCGAACGGGCCTGGCCGAAGGGCTCGAAGTTCATCCGCCCGACGAAGGTGGCACTGGTGGTCGGTCAGCCGATGATGCCGCCCGTTCCCGAAGACGGCAAGCGCGTGAAGCGGTCCGCGGTGAGCGCTTTCAATGATGAATTGCACGCCGAGATCCAGCGTTTGTTCGACGAGGCGCAAGCTCGCGTTGGCGTCTGATGGCTTGCCTGCCGGGCGTTGGTTTCGACCTGGCCCTTCACCCGCCGACGTCGAACCGATCGCTCCGGGCCTGGGATGCCGCCGACGAGTACCTGCTTCGGCACTGCATCGAAGATTCACTGCTGAGCAGCGGGGGCCCGGCGCTCGTGGTCAACGACGAACACGGTGCCTTGGCTCTCGGGCTCGTCCGCAACGGCTGGGCGGGTTCGGTCACCTCGTGGAACGACAGCTGGCTCGCTCATCAATCGCTCGCGGCAAACGCATCTCGCGGTGGCCTCGATCCAACGTCGATCCGCGCACTGGCCAGTACGGCGGCACCAGCATCCGGTCCCGAACACGCCGGCGCACACGAGGCCCAGGCGAGTTCGACCTCCTGGGCGTTGGTTCTGATCAAGGTCCCAAAGACGTTGGCGCTGTTGGAGGATCAGCTGGTGCGCCTTCGCCCTCACCTTTCCACGTCGTCGACGGTGGTCGGCGCCGGGATGGTGAAGCACGTGCATCGCAGCACGCTTGGCTTGTTCGAGCGGTGCCTCGGTCCTACGACCACGTCATTGGCCAGAAAGAAGGCCCGGCTGATCCATCCGATGCTCGACATCGAACTCGAGCCCATGGTCGATCCGCCTCATCCGTCGGATCGAATCGAGGAGAACGGCGTGCGGCTGGTGGAGTTCGCTGGGATCTTCGCGCAGGGCCGCCTCGACGTCGGCACCCGTTTCCTTCTTGACCATCTGCCTCGTCCAACGGGCGGCGCCGATGTCGTCGACCTGGGCTGCGGTAACGGGATCTTGGGGATCACGCTGGCGCGGAACGCGCTTGCCGACGGGCGACCGCTCGGGTCTGTGCACTTCACCGACGTCTCTCACCATGCGGTGGCAAGCGCCCGTGCCTCATGGGCTCGCAACGAAGGCTTCGGCTCGGAAGGCACGGCAGTAGCTGGCGCGGTCGCGTTCTCGGTGGCTGATGGGCTCGTGGAGACGGCCTCAGACAGCGCCGATCTGATTCTCAACAATCCGCCGTTCCACGAGCAGCAGCGGTTGGGGGACGACACCGTGTGGCGAATGTTCACGCACGCGCACCGGGTGCTGCGGACCAACGGCCGCCTCCGCGTTGTCGCGAACCGGCATCTCGGGCACCACGTGAAGCTCCGAAAGATCTTTGGGCAGTGCGCGGTCGTGGCCAGCAACAACAAGTTCGTCGTGCTGGAAGCCGTCAGGTCGGAATGATCCCGTTTGGGTCCCAGAGGTCTTGCCAGTCCTGGCCTTCACGCCAGAGGAAGACCTGACCCTTGATGAGCCGGCAGTCTCGGTCCGCCGCTGTGATGCTCGCCATCTCGTCGCTCGAGAGCACGGGGCCGATGCTGGCCAACAAGTTCGAGTGGTAGTTCCGCTGTGTCGTCGAGAACGGGATGGGAATCTGTCCTCGTTGAACCGCCCAACGAATGGCGATGGTGGCCGGATGAACTCCATGGGCCTTTGCGATGTCGGTGATGATCGGATCGTCCAGGGGAGCGGAGTCCTCGTCGGTGCGGTCTCGTTCGGGGCGGGCCGGCGAGCCCAATGGCGAGTAGCCGATGGGGACGATTCCTGCCTGGGTCACGGTGTCGAAGAGGTCGGGCTGCTGGAAGTGAGGATGCAGCTCCATCTCGTTTGCAGCCGGAGCGATCGTGGCGTCCCGCAGCACGAGCTCCAGCTTCGGCACGGTCATATTCGAAGTTCCGATGTGCCGGACGAGGCCACGGTCAACGAGCCGTTCCATCTGGGCCCACGTTTCCATGTAGCGCTCGTGCACGTAGGGCTGGGCATCGGCATGGCGGGCTTCGACCGACACGCCAGGATCGTGGTGGTTCGGGAACGGCCAGTGGACGAGGAAGAGGTCAAGGTGATCGAGCTGGAGATCACGAAGTGACGCTTCGCAGGACGCTTCGACCTCGTGATGGCGGTCATTCCATACTTTCGACGTGACCCAGAGCTCGTCTCGAGCCACGCCGCGCGTCTGAGCCTCGTTGAGCACCTGCCCGATCTCGGCTTCGTTCCCGTAGACGGCGGCGCAGTCGATATGGCGGTAGCCCACCTGAATGGCGTCGCTGACAGCGGTTGCGATCTGTGCCGCCGTGATGTGGTCGGACCCGAACGTCCCGAGACCAATGGCTGGAATCGAGTCGCCGGTCTGGCCGATCAGCTGGCGCGGGACGAGGGCAGGATCCACCGGTTCGATCATGGAGTGGTCCGTCATCTTCAGAGCGTGACCAAGACGTCAGAGGCACCGATCTGGCGATCATTCAGCTCTGGTCGACGAGCGACCGACCCGCCAAGGCCGAGTGTGGCGATGGTGTCGATGGCGCTGAGTAGCTCTCGGAGGTTCCTCGGCGGAGGGAAGTACTCGTCCTCGTCGGTGATGCGGATCTCCTGAACTCCTTGCGCCGGATTCAGGAATGAGATGACGGCCTGAACGACGTCTTCGGGGGCGGACGCTCCCGCCGTCACGCCAACCGTGCCGGCCAGCCCCGCTGGCAGCTCATTCGGTCCGTTGACCCGGAAGACTCGGGAGCAGCCGGCTTCGGTGGCGAGCTTGGCGAGCGCATTCGTATTGGAGCTGTTCGCCGAACCGATCACCACGATCGCGTCGCACCGCTCGGCGATGGACATGAGCGCTGATTGCCGGTTGGTCGTAGCGAAGCACAAGTCGGAGCGGCCAGGTTGCCAGAGATCGGGGAACCGCTTCTTGGCGGCGTCGGCGACGGCGCTCCAGTCTCGATGCGAGAGCGTTGTCTGGGCGAGAAGCGCCGTGGGCTCCTCGAAGTCGGGGAGCGCGGCCACCTCGTCGATGGACTCCACTCGGCTGATGGCATCCGGAGCGACCGCCATGGTGCCGACCGCTTCCTCGTGACCATCGTGGCCGACGTAAATCACCCGGTAGCCCTTCTTGGCTCTCACCTTCACCTCGTGGTGGACCTTCGTCACGAGCGGACACACGGCGTCCACGACGTAGCTACCGCGAGCCCGGGCAGCAGCGACGACCTCGGGTGCCGATCCGTGGGCGGACAGCATGATCGGCCGGCCCTCGGGCACTTCGTCGATCTCGTCGACGAACACGACGCCGAGCTCCTCGAAGCGGTCCACAACGAGCTTGTTGTGCACGATCTCGTGGTAGCAGTAGACGGGAGCCTCAAAGGCTCGCACCATCCAACTCAGCGCTTTGATGGCCATTTCGACGCCCGCACAAAACCCACGCGGAGCGCACAAAAGCACTTCGTCAACCCCGCTGCCGGACTCAACCGCGCCGACGGACCCAACGCTGTCGTCGGCTTGGCTCGCGGGGTCGTTCCCCGTCGGTGCAGGTGTCATCGGCTCAGTCGGCATCCGGTCATCGTACCGATGCCATTGCCTCAGAGTTGGACCCGGTGGGGCTCCCTCAGGGGCGCACGAACGAGGGCTGAATGAACGCCTTGGCAGTTGACTTCAGCGTCCCATACGCCGCGTTGAACAGGACGCTTCCCAATGAGACTCGAACACCGAGTGCGGCCAGCGTCGCCAGCTCTGGTGTTCCGGGAATGGCAAGCACGTTGACCGGACCACCGACCTCGCTGAGCACGCGCTGAATCGAGGCAGCGTCGGACAGACCTGGCGCATACACACAACCGGCGCCTGCCTCCCGATAGAGGGTCAGCCGGCGAAGTGTGTCCTCCACGTCGGTGCCGCCGTACAAGTGGCTCTCACAACGAGCGGTCAGCACGATGCCGTGCTCCGCACACGCACGTGCCGCTTCGCTCACGGCCTGGACAGCGGCATCGGCGTCGACGATGGCTTCTGCGGAGGGGTCGTAGTCCTCGATGGAGCAGCCGCTGGCCCCAGCCTCAGCCAGCAGCCTCACCGTCTCGGTGATACCGCCGGGTTGATCCGGGAACAGCATCTCGCTGTCGACGTTGAGCGGCACGCCGATCTGGTCGACGAGATCGGCCACGTGATGGACCAGCTCGTCCCGGCTGACCTCTTGGTCGTCCTTGCCAATGGCTCGGCCGAAGCCAGCGCTCGTTGTCGCCAGGGCGGCGAAGCCCAGTTCCTCGAGCATCCGGGCCGAGCCGCGATCCCACGGATTCGGCATGACGAAGAACCCACCAGCATGAAGGTCTCGGAAACGAGCACGGAGCTCATCGATGGTGGTGTCAGAAGTTGCGTGTGAGCTCATGAGGTCTCCAGGGCAAGGTGGGCTGGATCCAATCGTACGCGAGCAACGTTTCGGGGACCGCCGAAACGTCAGGTCCTACGGTGCTTGCATGCCCTCGACGAACGATGTGCTCCTCAACGGTGCGGCCCTCGTTGGCTTCGTACCAGACCCCGGACGACCGCTTCACCAGGTGCAGGCCGTCATGGCTCGCTTCAGCGATGGCACAGACCATCAGCGCCGACGAGCTGTGGCCGTCGATGCCCTCCGACGGCTTGACGTGGAAGCTGCACGGCAGCGTTCGTATGACATGGCGGCGAGGGCGCTCCGGTCGGAAGAGACGGTCGACTTGGCGCCGCTGGCTCGAACAGTCCCCACCTCGGTGCTGTGCGAGCTGATGGGGTTGTCTCCCGCCATCGTTGTTCCGACGATCGATGCGCTTTGTCGAGCTCTCGCTCCGATGGGGGGAGTTGTCGACCGGCCCGATGATGAGGCTGTGATGGCTGGCCTCCACGAGGCATTCGGCGACATGGACGAGGTCGTTGTCAATCGACTGTCGCTGCTGTTCCAGGCCATGGACGCCACCTCATCGCTCATCAGCCTTGAGGTCATCCGCTGGGCTGATGCGCGGGCCACCCGGCGTCCTGCTGTGAGCGAGACGCGACGGACTGTTGACGGCGAAACTGTGGTGGTGAGGTTCGAGCATCCCGGCGAGGAGTTCGGACGGGGCGCTCACGCCTGCCCGGGTCAGGGCTTGGCCGAGGCGATGGTGAGGGGCTTTCTCGACGCAGTTCGGGCCAGCGGGAGAACACTGACGCTCCGCGTCGAGGAGATCAGCTTCGAAGACCGACCGAACCTGCGGGTGGCCGTTGCCTTGCCGACGCGACGGCTTGCTCGCTAGTCCCGAATGAGCGCAAGACCGTCGGGCCGCCAGTGCTTGCCAGCAAAAACGATCTGATTGACGGTGCAGTGCCGCTCGAGGAATCCGGCTTCGCAGTACGCCAGATAGAAGCGCCACAGACGGCAGAACCGGTCGTCCAGTCCCAGCGCTTTCACGTCGTCGATGCGTTCGTCGAACTTCATCCGCCAGCGACGAAGTGTCTCTGCGTAGTGAGCGCTCATGTCCTCGACATCGATGACCTGCATCTGTGTGGCGCTCGACACTGACTTGGTGATCGCACCAATCGACGGCAGGAATCCGCCGGGGAAGATGAAACGACGGATGAAGTCCTCGGTGTTCTTCGTGCGTTCGTAGCGACGGTCCGGCACACATATGGCTTGGATCGCGGCCAGTCCGTCATCGGCCAGGCATCGCTCGATGGTGGCGAAGAAGCGGTCGTAGTCCCGCCAGTCGACCGCTTCGATCATCTCGATGCTGACAACCCGATCAAAGGTGCCGTCCAGGTCCCGCCAGTCGCTGTCCAACAGGGTGACCTCGCGAGACTGATTCGCCAGACCGACACGTCGAGTCGCTTCTTTGAGCTGCTCGGAGGAGATCGTGGTAGTGGTCACACGGCAACCAGCGGTGTCGACAGCACGCAGAGCAAAGCCGCCCCATCCGGTGCCGATCTCCAGCACAGAGTGCTCGGAGGAGACACCGAGCTTGTCCAGCAGCCGGTCGTACTTGTGTTGGCTACCTTCGGCCAACGCCGCCTCGGCGCTGGGAAAGACAGCCGAAGAGTATGTCAGTGTTTCGTCGAGGAAGATCCGGAAGAAGTCGTTGCCGAGGTCGTAGTGACTGGCGATGTCCTCCTTGTTGCGACTCTTGGATCGGGCGGGCAACGCCGCCCTGACTCGGTCGGTCGCCCACCCTGTCGCGTTGGATACGCGGTTGCGGAGTTCGTCGATGTGTTCGATGTTGCGGATGATCACTCGTACGGTTGCGACTGGATCCTCGCTGTGCCACCACTCCTCGAAGTAGCCGCGGCCCAGCCCGATAGATCCCTCCTTGACGAGAGCGGTCCACGCTCGGTTGTCGAGGATGTGGAGGGTTGCGGTGAGGCTGCTCGAATCGTCCACATCGAGGCTGCCATAGGCGGTGGTCACGGGGGCGCCGGTGGTGTGGTCGACGACGATCAGCTGATCCCGTCGCATCCTGGACAGCAACGTGGTGACGACGGATCGAGCCACCTTGACCGAGAGCCCGTTGGCCTCATCGGGAGTGCCGCCAGCGTGTCGGAGCAGTCGGTCCGGGCTGACGGTTGCTTCCTCAGCGGAGTGATCGTGGTTGGTGGGGTGCGCGGTCGAGGTCATGGCGGAGTACGTCCGTTCTGGAGGGGCGGGTTCGTTTGTCGGGATGGGAGATGAAGGGCACACGTTTGGCCCAAAGGCGAGCCGCCTGGGCATGGATTCCGACGCTCACCCGATGGGTGGGAAACGGTGTCTGGCGCAGCGACTTCGACAGGCTCGAGCGGGAGGCCGGGACGCGGTGGAGCTGGAGCGTGGTGTTGACGACGGGGACAGGCGGCGCATCGGTTGTGGGTGGCTCCTCGTGGGGAACGACATCGAGGGAGAAGTGCACCTGATCGTCGCGATCCTGGAGACGCAGCGCGTAGTCGTAGGCCTCGTCGAGAAACGGAGAAACGTGGAGGGTCTTGGGGAAGCGGGCGTGGAACACGCCGTCAGTGCGGACGAGCGGGACGGCGTATCGGTGGCGTTCCTTCCACGGCGTATTGGTGACTTCCAACACGGCGCCTTGCGGCGTTGTCGCGTCATGCTCATCCCAGACGACGAAGAGGGTGATGGGGTTGAAGAGCCAGCCCCAACGACGGAGCTGGGTGAGCATGCGAACCGGACCACGGGGTGGAGAGGGCAACACGTCAGCCAGGTCGGCGCGGGCGGCGTTTGCCAGTGAGCCGGCGGGCTGGGATCCGTAGTCTTCACGGCGGAACCGGACCGGTGCGGGGCGAGATGCGGACCAGGCCGGATGGAGGCGACACAGGGCCTCCGGCTCGTCGGGATCGATCCAGACTTGGGAGACGTCATAGGTGAAGGCATGCTCGGCTGGTGCGTTGCGCCGATGCCACACGACGCCGTCGCAGACCGCCGGCGGTCCCGGCCTCATCGGGCGGCCCTTTTGCGTGTCAGCCCCATGGCACTCCAAGCCGTTCGCAGACCCGGCGACCGGACGCAATGCCGTCCTCGTGAAAGCCGTAGGACCAATAGGCGCCGCAAAAGTGCGTGCGGTTTGCACCGTCGATGTCGGCGAATCTCGCTTGGGCGGCGATCGCTGGACCATCGAAGACCGGATGCGCGTAGCGGTACCGGCCGAGGACCTGAGCCGGATCGATGCGGTCATCCGAATTGAGACTCACGAGATAGCGGCGGGAACCAGGCAAGCGCTGCAGATCGGTCATGTCGTACGTCAGCGTGGCGCGACCCTCACCGGCTGGTCGGTCGTAGTTCCAGGCTGACCAGGCCGAGCGCACCGGCGAAAGGACGGAGGTGTCGGTGTGCAAGGTCGCGTCGTTGGGCTGATAGCGAATCGCTCCAAGGACCTCCTTCTCGGCGGGCGAGGCATCCTCCAGCATCCCCAGAGCTTGATCCGAGTGGCAAGCGAGAATCACGCGATCGAACGTCTCGGTTGTTGCCGAACCGTGTGTGGTGAAGTCGATGCGAACGTCGGCATCGCTTCGGACGATCGATGTGACGGGAGAGCTGAGCCGGACCTCCCCTGGGAACCTGTCGATCAGTGCATCGACATAGGTGCGACTGCCGCCGGTGACGGTTCGCCATTGCGGCCGATTGCCGACACCCAAGAGACCATGGTTCGACAGGAAACGCAGCAGGCTGATCAGTGGGAATGCATCGAACGTGGCCGGATCAGCCGACCACACCGAGGCGCCCATCGGAATCAGATGCAGGTCGATGAAGGCTCGGGAGTAGCGGCCTTCCCGAAGAAAGTCGCCCAGACTCTGGTCGTCGAGCCGATTGCGAGCGCTGTCGTCGGCGGCGAGCAGCTTGTTCGCCGCTCGATAGAAGCGTGCGATGTCAATGAGCATGCGCCACATCTCCGGGCGCACGATGTTGCGGCGGTCGCCGAAGAGCGTGGCCAGACTGGTGGCCCGATAGGTGAAGGGGGCGCCGCTGCGTTGACGATCGGTGACACCGAAGCTCATTTCTGTGTCCTGCACCGGAACATCAAGTTCGTCGAACAGGCGCACCAGGTTCGGGTAGTTGCGGTCGTTGTGGACGATGAACCCAGTGTCGATCGCTAGTGACCCAGCGAGTGGATCCTCTACCTGCACGGTGTTTGCGTGTCCACCAAGGCGCTCGTCGGCCTCGAAGAGCACGACGTCGTGATGAGGGCCCAGCACGTGGGCACAGGTGAGACCGGCAATGCCGGAGCCAATGATGGCGATGCGCATGAATGGTGTTTCGTGGCAGAGGGGCGGGAGGGATGCACCGAGTGTGCGGCTCTATCCCACCACGGTCGGACTGCGAACGTGGCTCCCTCCCCGGATGTGTCCCCGCTCGGGGATGACGGCGACTCCCACCGCATCGGACTTCGCGCCGCCCCAACCGCTCGTGACCCCCGTGTTCTCGTGGCACCGTTACTTGCCGCCAGAGCGACAAGTAACGGTGCCACCAGAACGTGGGAGTCAACGAGGGCCTGGGGTGTGGTGTGGGTGTGGTGTGGAGACGAAAGACGAGAAGAGGGGAAGAACCAAGGAAAAGCGAGGTGTGACGACAGAACGGCCGGTCCGGCTCTGCACTGGTGTGTGGCCCGTAGACTCTGTCGGTGGCTCTTCCCACCGTGATCGCCGTTCAGCCAGACTCACCAGCCGCCGCGGCTGGTGTGCTCGTTGGCGACGTCCTGCGCATGGTCAATGGTGAGCAGCCCCGAGACGTCATCCAGTATCAGCTGCTGGTCGACGAAGCCGAGGTGACGCTCGAGATCGAGCGGAGCGGGCTCGAGTACACGGTCGACATCTCGAAGAGTGAAGGAGCGAACCTCGGCATCGAGGTGCAGTCGTCGCTCTTCGACCAGGTACGAACCTGCGACAACCACTGCTCCTTCTGCTTCATCTATCAGTTGCCGGAGGGCATGCGGAAGAGCCTGTACCTCAAGGACGACGATTTCCGACTGTCCTTCCTCTACGGCAACTTCACCACGCTCACCCGCTTCACCGAGGCCGATCTCGAGCGTGTGATCACCGAAGGTCTTTCACCGCTGTACGTGAGCATTCATGCCACCGATCCCGAGTTGCGGAACCACATGTTGCGCAATCGACGCGGTGCCACCAGTTTGCGCTGGCTCCGAGCGTTGCTCGACCACGGCGTCGAGGTTCATGGCCAGGTGGTCGTGTGTCCCGGAGTCAACGACGGGGCAGCGCTCGACCACACCCTGGCCGATGTTCTGGCCGAGTATCCCGAGTTGGCCTCCGTGGCCATCGTTCCACTAGGTGTCAGCGACCACTCGGACGAGCCTGAAATGCGGCCCCACACCGTCGAAGAGGCCCGAGCAGTTGTCGACATCGTCGAGCGGTGGCAGGCGACCTTCGCCGAACTTCTCGGCCACCGCCTCGTGTTCGCTGCCGACGAGTACTACCTGCTCGCGGAGCGGCCGTTTCCGGTTCCCGACACGTACGAAGGATTCCCGATGCACGAAGACGGCATCGGAATGGCCCGAACGTTCGAGCTCGAGTTCAGCGGGCAGGTGGAGAGCGCGACCGGCACGCAATCTGGCTTCTTCGCCTGGGTCGATGGCGCACCAGCCGAGGGCTATCGGGCCCCTCGCCTGGCCGCTTCATCGTCGACAGCCGAGGACGGATCGCCTCTTCTCCAGATCCGCCCCTCTGCGAGTGCGCCCATCGGCGTGATCACCAGCGAGTACGGGGCGAAGATCCTCGGTCCGCTCCTGGCCGAGACCGGTCGCTCCGACATCCGTCTCGTCGTGATCGACAACCAGTTCTTTGGCGGCAACATCGCCGTGACCGGCCTGATGGTCGGTACTGACATTGCCCGGGTGCTCGCCAACGAGCCCGCAGGCCACCGCTACCTCCTTCCCGACGTCTGCCTCTCCGGCGGTACCTTCCTCGACGGCACGTCCGTCGAGGATCTGCCTCGTCCGGTCGAAATCGTTGCCACCGACGGCATCGCCCTCCGTGAGGCCCTCGGCCTCTCCACATCTTCAGATCTGGTATCCGCATGAGCTCGTCCACATCCAACATCACGGCATCCGCTCTCCCTTCGGTGGTGATCGTCGGACGGCCAAACGTGGGCAAGTCCACGCTCATGAACCGGATCCTCGGTCGCCGGGAAGCCATCGTGGAAGAGCGCCCTGGCGTGACCCGCGATCGCAAGGAAGTCGAGGCCGAGTGGCAGGGGCATGAGTTCCGGCTCATCGACACCGGCGGTTGGATGGTCAAGGGCAACGCTATCGACGACAAAGTGTCGCGCCAGGCCGAAGAAGCAATGAAGCAAGCCGACGTGCTGCTCTTCGTCGTCGACGCGAGCATCGGTGTCACCGAGGAAGACGATCAGGCGGTCCGCGCGGTGCGAGGCGCCGGCGTTCCCGTGCTCCTCGTGGCTAACAAGATCGACGATGCGACCCACCAAGATCAGGTGTGGGAGCTCGTGTCCCTCGGTCTCGGCGAGGCCTTCCCGGTCAGCTCACTCCACGGCCGGGGTATTGGTGACCTGCTCGACGCACTCATCGGGCACCTTCCCGAGGTGGAGTTGACCCCTGAAGAGCAGGAAGAAGAGAAAGTCTTCTCGATTGCGCTGGTGGGTCGCCCGAACGTGGGGAAGTCCACGCTCTTCAACCGCCTCGTGGGGGAGGAGCGCTCGATCACCCATGACATGGCGGGAACGACTCGCGACACCATCGACACCGTCATCGACACGCCAAACGGCCCCGTCCGTTTCCTCGATACCGCAGGAATGCGCCGCCGGAGCAGGATCGAAGAGGACACCGAGTACTACTCCGTGGTCCGCGCGTTGAAGGCTGTCGACACCGCAGATGTCGCATTGCTGATCATCGATTCGACCGAGGGAGTCACCCACCAGGATCAACGGCTCGCCGAGCGCGTTGACGCTGCAGGCTGCCCGATCGTCCTTGTGTTGAACAAGTGGGATCTGCTCTCGACGGAACAACGTGAGGGTCTGGGGCTCATGATCGAAAGAAAGTTGAACTTTCTCCCCGACGTCCCCGTCCATCGAATTTCAGCTCTCACCGGGCGCCAAGTCGACCGTCTCTTGCCGTCCCTCGACATCGCAATCGACGCCTATCAGACCCGGGCACCGACCCGAAAGGTCAACGACGTCATCAAGCAGGCACAGCAGATGCAGCCTGCTCCACACGGTGCTCGGGTGCTCTACGCCACACAAGGTGCGGCCCAACCGCCGACGTTCACCCTCTTCAGCAACAAGGACATTCCGGCCCACTATCTGCGGTATCTGGAGCGCAAGCTGCGGGACGATCTCGAACTCGGCCCGACCCCGATCAAGATGAGGGTGCGGAAGCGCACCGACTAGGAGCGCTACCCTGTCGAGATGGAACGGGTCCTCCCAGCCATAGCTGCGCTTGTCTGCGCCAGCGCGGCCGTGGTGTGGATCCGCTCAACGGTTTTCCGCCATCAGGTCTCTCGCCGTCTCCAGGGCGAGCAGATCGATCCGGATCTCTGGCGCCTGGCCGACGAGGAGTACCGCCGAGACTTCCAGTCCTCGGTGTTCGCCGTCATTGCGGCTGTCGTGCTCGGCTTTCTCGCCGTGCGCCCCATCGACACGCTTTCGGCGGTCATTGCATCATCGCTCGCGGTGCCGCCCCTCATCACACTGATCCGGCGCCGCCGACTGAGCGAAGTCGCTCGCATCGCTGCCGACCGCAGTGAAGTGGAGAAGAAGGCCCGCGAGGTGCTGACCCAGGAAGAGCTGGCCCCGCTGCAGTGGGCAGCCCGGCTCGCTCCCTCGGACTTCCCCGACCTGCCCGGCTTCGAAATCGGGCAGGCGTACCAGGCCGGAAGCGGCGTCATGGCGGGAGACTTCTACGACGTCTTCAAGATCGACGACCATCGTGTTGGCGCGGTCATCGGCGATGTCACCGGCCACGGCATCGAGCCGTCGATCACGGCGCTGCAAGCCAAGTACCTCCTCCGCACCTTCCTCATTCAGTTCAGGGATCCGGGACAGGCCGTGGAAGAACTCAACGCCCAGCTGTCGGAGTTGGTGAGGGGCGACGAGTTCATCTCACTCTGTGTCTTGGTGTTCGACACCGACGCAGAGACGCTGCGCTACGCCTCGGCGGGTCACCCTGCAGCGTTCGTCTGGCACCAGAGCGAAGTCCGGCCCCTGGGAGCCACCGGGCCACTGCTGATGCTCGATCCCAAAGGCACGTATCACTCTCGAGAGCTCGAATGGGAGCAAGACGATGTTGCGGTGCTGTACACCGACGGTCTGGCGGAAGCCCGCAACGGCGATGCGCTGTTCGGCGAAGACGGCGTGGCCAGCATGATCCGCCGAGACCCCACCGCCTCTCCCGACGTCTTGACGAAGGTGCTCGTCGAGGCCGCTCGTGACTTCGCTGGCGGTCCGATTGGTGATGATGTCGCCGTGTTGGTGCTTCGGCGAGTCTGATGCCCTGGTGTGACTCGTGTGACGCCTATCGGGCGCCCACCGTGCTGACCGAGAACGGACACTGCTCGACCTGCGATAGCGAGGTCGACGTTTCCGATGTGAAGGTGACCGCACCAACGAAGGCCCCGTGGCACTTTTGGCTGATGGTGATCGCCCTCGTGCTGTATTTGGGATGGCGTCTCATCGAGGGATTCCTCTGGCTCTTTGCCCAGTTCTGAAGCGGATGTCGATCGCTACCAAACTGGCGTAGGCAATGACATGATCGATATTGCCCATCAACCGACCAGACAATTCGCTCGATAACTCAACCCAAGGACGGCGCTACGGATCAACGGAACGGATCTTGGTGTGATCGAGAGATATGCGAACGTCCCTCTGGCACGGGTGCTCAAGCGTGGCCGACAGTGGGCGAACATCGAACAGGAAGAGGCAGCGGATCGAGCGGACATGAGCCGCGAGCATCTGCAGGAGATCGAGAGCGGTGTGCTCCATCCGGAGCAACACGAAGTCGATCGCCTTGCGACCAATTACGGGCTCGACATCCGTCGAGTCGGCTACGGGGTCAACGTGTTGACCAGCGTGCCTGAACTCGACCGAGCGGCACGGACCCTCTGGATTGAGTGGTTGCCGATTCATCTCGGCGAGATGCCCTCCAACGAAGAGGTGATGCATCGAGTTGCGGTGGGTCTTCGCTTCTTGCGAGACCTTCCTCGTCTTGATCCCATCCGGATGCGCAGCGACGAGTTCGACATGTTGATCTCCGCACTCGACGTCGACGATCCCGAACTCATGGTGCAGGGTGCCCGTGCCTTTCGCCTTCCCTGGGAAGAAGCCCGAGTGCTCTTCCGTCCGGCCCGAGTGCGGCGCAAGGAACTCGACGTCACCAGCCGAGTTCGTGGGTTGATGCAGGCGTAGTCGCCTCCTCCACCCGCTAACCTCTTCCCTTCGCCACGGGCTGTGGCGCAGCCTGGTAGCGCACCTGACTGGGGGTCAGGGGGTCGTGAGTTCAAATCTCGCCAGCCCGACAAGTGAAGGTCCCGGTCAGCAGCTTTCGAGCTGAAGACCAGGACCTTTCTTGGTTTTGGTCGGGAAGCGCCTGCGAGCCGAGAGCGGGCGCGCCAGAACCTCGATTGGAGGTACAACCGAGGCTCAGGCACTCTCTTGGGGAGAAACAACGGGCCGGTTCCCACCGCCGGCCCGTCAGAACAATGATGAGCTCAGGCGTTCATCGCCGAGAAGCGCTCAGGAGCGATGAGCTGCACGGCACCCCGCTGCAGTTCGACGATGCCGGACTCCTCCCAGAGCCTCAGCGTCTTGTTGACGGACTCACGGGTGACACCCATTCGATCGGCCAACATCTGTTGGGTGGCCCGTACGACCAGGCGGCCTCGGGCATCGGCCTGGCCCTCACGAACGAGGTGGTCGGCGAGGCGGGGAGCGAGGGGAGCGAAGGCGCGCTGCTCAACCCGAGTGGATTCTCGTCTCAGCGATTCGGCTGCCGCTCGGGCGAGGGCCATGGCCAGGGAGGCGTGTCGAGTCGCGAGCGAAAGGAAGGCCGGCCGGCCAATGACGTACAGCGTGGCGGGCGTCGCTGCCCGCACAGACGCGGTGCGAGGGGTCGCATCGATGATCGCAGCCTCACCGATGGTGTCGCCGGGCCCCTTGACCGTGAAGACGAGCTCCTTCCCTTCGATGCTCGATGCCTGGATCTCCAGCTTCCCTTCGACGACGACGAAAAAGCGGTCGGTCACGCTGCCCTTGAGGAACAAGAACTCGTCGGCTTGCAGCCGAATGGTGTGCATCCCGGCCGCAAGGTCGGCGGCGGTTTCAGGCGAAAGCTCGAGCGATGTGTCGAGGAGGAACGTCGCAATCTCAGAGGGGTCAGGCATGGAGGGCACGCTCTTGGTAGGCGGCGTCACGAGACCGCTTTTCGGCGGCGACGATGCGGGGAGCGTCGGGCCGTAGGTCCCGACGTTGGAGATAGAGCGGTGAAAGGCGCCGGGTCTGGTCGATGAAGCGAAGGAAGCCGTCGGCGTCGTAGACCGCAGCGTGGAGAAGACCATCATCTGCGGTCAGAACGCCCTCCAGGCCGGGGGCGAGATGGCCGCCGGTGCGAAGCGCTTCGCTGTAGGCCTCAGCGGTGGCAAAGTCGAGCAGCGCTGGAACATCGGTTGCAGGCATGTCGAACCTCCTCGGGCGGGCGAGTGACAGTGGGCGGCGGCGTCCGGTGGGTGACCGGCTGAATGAGGCTCAGTGTCTTCCGTTCGCATCCGTGCTTCTGTGAACGCGTTCACACAACGGGAAGAAATCGGCAGAGATCAGCGGGATCGGATGAGGAGGTGAGGCGCGGTCACCACGATCCGGCCCCTTCGTAGTTCGACCAGCCCCTCATCGGCCCACGCTCCCAGGTACTTGTTCACCGACTCTCGAGTGACCCCCAGGCGGTCGGCGAGGGCCTGTTGGGTGACCTTCACCTCGACGCTTCCGCCGACGTTGTGCTCGCCGCCGAGCGAAATGACGAGTCGGGCAAGACGAGTTTCGATGTCGACAAAGGTGTCGTCCTCGACGCGCGACGAGAGTCGCCGAAGCGTTTCCGCCGCCAAGCGGGCGAGGGCCAGCGAAATGCCGGCGTGGGTGTGTGCCAGCTCGAGGAAGGGGCCGCGAGCGA
Organism: uncultured Acidimicrobiales bacterium; assembly: GCA_937997485.1. Taxonomy (GTDB): domain Bacteria; phylum Actinomycetota; class Acidimicrobiia; order Acidimicrobiales; family SZUA-35; genus SZUA-35. The sequence continues at coordinate 39,579 of CALKTH010000004.1, forward strand.
TGCTGAGAACCTCAGCCTTTCGCGGAGCGTAGATGGCTGCGCTCCGCGCCGACCCGTCCACGATCGTGGCCTCGCCGATCGGCGCACCCGGTTCCAGCGTGGTGAAGACGAGTTCCTTGCCCTCAATGCTCGTCGCTCGGACCTCGAGCTTGCCTCGATAGAGGACATGGAAAGAACTCGTGGGATCGCCCTGGTGAAAGAGGTACTCACCCGCTTGCAGACTGGCGGGCCACATCTCGGCGGCCAGGGCCGAGGCTGCAACCGCGTTGAGCTGGAGCGCGCTTGTGCAGAGAAAGCTGGCGAACTCGGGGTTGGCGGGCACGGCCGCAGGTTAGGGCGAGAGCTGCACGAAAAGCGGATGCCCGATGCGGCGCACGTCGTTTTGCTCACCCCACGGGCTGTGACCGGATCGGGCGATGAACGGAACCGTGGCCCGACAGCGATTCGGGAAGAGGCCGGTGGGGCACGACAGATCGATGCGGAGCGATCGGCCATCGTCGGCGGAGTAGAGCACTTCGGCTCCCGACCCGAAAGGACCAAGGTCGTCCTTCACCCAGATCCGTACGCGCTGCCCGACCGAGATGGTCTCTGGCGGGTGATGGACGAATCGCCCGGAGGTCGCCTCAGCTGACTCCAACCGCAGATCTGACGTGCCGCGTCGGTTGTCGATCTCGAGATAGCACGAAAAGTCCATCGCGCCCGCTTGGACGATCGCTTCGGTCGGGGCCTCCGTCGGGACGCAGCGGAGAACGCCGCCATCATCCTCGACCGTCCAGACCGAACCCGAGAGCTCGCTCTCCGGATCGGTCGCATCTCCAACATCGATCACGGCGAAGGTGACCGGCCGCTCCGAGGCGTCAGCCGAAGAGGGGCACTCGAAGCCGGCGTTCAGATAGTGCGTGAATGGGTTGTCGAGATCGCTGACGGCGCCGTGGGTGTGTCCCATCACCACCAGATCGGCGTGGGTGCGCACGGCGTCTGACTGGGCAAACCATGCGAGCTGTTCCATGGCGTCGCCCCACGTGGCTCGCATCGCTTCAACCGCACCGTGATTGCCGCCGCCTTCGCTGTCAGCCCACCGCTGCCAGACGTCGCGGTAGCTCTCTCGAGCCTCGGCCAACGTGGACAGCGAACCGTCGGGCATGGTGATGGCGTCGGCTGCGTCGACATCGAGTGACCCTTCGAGATAGTCGAACAGCAGCCCCACGATGCCATCGCCCCCGGTGCCAGCGAGCGCGGTCGCAATGCCTTGCAGGTCCAGCCCATTGGGAGCGCCTTGGCCGGGAAGGTCGGCCACAGTCAGACCGTCGGGGAGGTTCCGGTGCCAATGTTCGGCGACGGCCCGCGTGACGAAGTGGCCGCTGGGAAGATCCTGCCAGCGGCTTGTTTCGTCGATGGCATTGAACAGCGTGTGGGCATGGCCGTGAGACATGAGCAGTCGGGTGTCCGGTGAAAGCGGCTGATATTCAAGGCCCTCGAGAAGACGGAGCGGGTGACCGTCACCGCCGACGACGAGGGCGGCCTCCTCCGCCTCGATACCCATGTCGTGGTTGCCAGGAACCCACGTCACCGCACCGTCGAGCGCGTCAAGCACCTGAGGAATCGCACCACCTGGTCCAAAGATGGAGGGATTCGCCGCTGCGACTTCGGCAAAGCTCGGGGGTTGTTGCTGGAACGGATACGTCCAGAGATCGACGACATCGCCGAGCAACACTAGTTCGCGCACCTCGTCGGCGTGCTCCTTCACCCAGTCGAGAATGGCGAACAGGTAGCGCTCGTGAACGTCAGGTTGGTACCAGCATGTTGGTCCTCCATCCCCGATGTGAATGTCGCTCAGCGCGACGATCAGTCGCTTCGAGGGGTGGATTGTCGGCATGTGGTCGTTCCTCATTGGCTCGTGGGATCTTCTCATCTTCCCCTACGATCCAGCCTCCCGTGGCGTACCGAACGATTCTCTTTGTCGACCAGGTTGGATCGACGCAACTGCTGGCCGAGATCGGCGATGAGGCAATGTTGGTCATGCGACAGCAGCTGTGGCACGTCATCAACGCGGCCGTCGACGATCAACAGGGTCGTGTCTTTAGCGACGAGGGTGACGGCGGTGCAGCAGTTTTTGAAGGTACCGAGGCTGCCGCCATCGCCGCTCATCAGATGCTCCGGGGCGCACGGACCCACGATCTTGAGATTCGCATCGGCCTGCATGCAGGCACGGTCATTGCCAACGGCGACGGTTTCGTCGGCCTCGCCGTGCACGTCGCGGCGCGCTTGTGCGACGAGGCTCCGACGGGCCGAGTCGTCACCAGCGCCGAGACTGGGCGCGAGTTCGCTGACACGCGTTGGCAATTGGCGCCGTTCGGGCAGCGGGCCATCAAGGGTCTCGCCACGCCCATCGACGTCGCCCTCCTGACCGATGCGCCGGTGTCGAATGAGGAGCTCGATGTCCTCCGAGCACCGCAAACCTGGGACCCGCTTCCATCCTCGCCTCGGCTTCAGCAACGGCCCCCGCTCTCGATCGGACGCTCGCCGGAGCGAGCTCGGCTCCGTCAGCGGGCCGACGCTGCGCTCTCTGGCACGGCCCAGTTGGTGCTGCTCGAAGGCAACCCTGGCGCCGGCAAGTCGACACTGGCGGTTGATGTGGCCAGCGAGCTGTCAGCTGAAGGCGCCATGTGCGTGCTCGGTCGCGCCGATGAGGCGTTCGACGACCCCCTCCACGAAGTCATCGAGATGCTCCGGCACGTGATCGAGCACGCCCCGACCCAGCTTCTCGCTGACCACGTGCTCCGCCACGGCGACCTGTTGACCCGACTTCTTCCCGGTCTCGCCGATCGGGTTCCCTCTGCCTCGAGGCGCCGGGATGACGTCGCCCTCGTGCCCGATCGAGCATTGCTCTTCGAGGCGGCGGCAGACCTGATCGCCTCGGTGTCCCGATTCCAGCCCGTCGTTCTTGTGCTCGAGGATATTCACTGGACCTCTGACCCCACGTTGGACTTCCTCCGCTTCTCGCTCCGCCGGTTTGAGCACTCGGCGGTCTTCATCATCGCCACCTATCGAGGAATCGAGGCGGTTCCAGAGTCGGCGGTTGCTCAGTTCATCAACCGGATGCTCGATCAGCCACGCTCCACCACCATTTCGCTTCGCTCATTCGCACCGGCCGAACTCGATGCGCTCTTCGGAGTCATGCTCCCGAGCCTGGACGGCGAAGAACGATTGCGTACGGCGCTCGCCGATCACATTGCATCGCAGTCCGGCGGTAACCCGCTGTTCAGCGTCGAGTTGCTCCGTGGCCTGGCGACGGACCTTGACTCCGGAGTCGTTGATCCTCGGCGTTGGTCAGTCTCCGAACTGATCGAGCGCATCCCGGTTCCCGATTCAGTGCAAGACCTCGCTCGAGCTCGTGCCGATCGGCTCGGGCCGGCAATCGTCGATGTGCTGACCCAGGCCGCGGTCTTGGGTGAAAGCTTCTCCACAGACGAGCTACGGGAGATGACGAGCTTCGGCAGCAGCGCGAGCGACTCGGTCCCTGACGTGCTCGACGCGCTCGACGCCGCTGAAAGGTTCGGCCTTGTTCGCCCCGAAGACGAGGGCGGACGCCGATTTTCGTTCGGTCACGCACTCATGCAGGCTGCGCTCTACGGACAGTTGACAACGTCGGAGCGAATCCGCCGGCACCGGGCAGCTGCCAACATGATCGGAGCTCGGATCGAGCGAGCTGAGGCCACCTTCACCACGACTCGGTGGTCGTCGACGACCTCCCGCGCCGCCGACATGTTGCGACACTTGCAGTCATCCGGCGTGTTGGCTGAGCCAGCGGAGATCGCCCGGTACGGGGCACAGGCTGCTGTCGATGCCGCCGACCGGTTGGCGCTCGTTGACGTCGTACGGTTTCGCCAGATCGTGGTCGAAGCCACCCTCGGTGACCTCCAGACTTCGAACACTCAGCGGGCCGAGGCGCTCGCTGCGCTCGGGCGAGCGCAAACTGCTGCTGGTCAGCACGCGGGCAAGCAATCGATGGTCGAGGCTGCGGCCCACGCCCGACGAGCGAGGGCGTGGGCGCTGTTCGCGGAGATTGCGGCCGACTACGGCGGCGACATCAAAGAGAACCAAGCCGTCTACGCGGTGGAAGAACCGATCGCCTTGATCGAGGAAGCGCTGGTGCATCATGCCGAACCGACGGCGATGCGGTCGCGGCTGCTCATCACACTCGCTCTTTGGAAGCGTCAACACACTCCGTACCTCGAACGTCGTCCATTCGTCGATGAAGCGATTTCGATTGCTCGGTCGCTCGGGGACGAGGAGGCGTTGACGACGGTGCTGGCGCTCCATCACCGGGCGTTGCACGGTCCAAACATCACCGAGGAGGCGTTGAGCAACGCCGCCGAATTGGAGGCGACGGGATCCGCTCGTCAAGACGACGCGTTGATCTTCCAAGCGCTGAACGTGCGCTTGATCGCGTCGGTCGAGTCGGGGGATTGGCCACTCGCTGTTCGTACGGGTGAGGAGCTTGCCCAGACCGGTGAGCAGCTCCAGCACATCGAAGGGCGCAGGCTGACGCTGATGTGGCGCACGGTGCTGGCCCACACCGTCGGTGACAACGACGAGGGCCGTCGGCTCACCGGCGAAGTCAAGCGTTTGCTGGTCGGCTACCCGGACGATGACTTGCGGCGCTTTCTTTCCGCGCTCACGCTCGCCAATGCGTGGCTTTCGGGTCAGGCGGCGGCCATGTACAAGGTGTCGGCCTCGGTGACCGCACCGCCAACGTCGCTGGCCTGGTTTGCGGCCGAAGCTGGGCTCGTGGCCGAGTACAACCACGCAATGGAGCGGACCGGCGGGGTCGACCGTCTCAACACACAGATGGACTACCTGTGGTGGCACGACGCCGTGGCGCTCACTCGCGTGGCGAGAGTGGGCGGCGATGCGGACACCGCCGAGGAGTTGTACGAGTCGATGCTCCCGTACCGGGACCGCAACGCCACGATGGGGCTCGTTGCGTTCCTTGGCGCGGCCGAACACCATCTCGGCACGCTGGCCGAAGTGTGTGGCAAGACGGACACAGCAATTGCGCACTTCGAAGCCGGCCTTGCCCGTCATGAGGCCATGGGAGCACGTCCATTTGTCGCCCTCTCTCAAGCGGAACTGGCTCTTGCCCTCGAACGCCGGGGGCATGAAGCCGACCTCGCCCGAGCATCCGATCTGCGCGACATGGCAACCTCCGCTGCCGACGAACTGGGAGCGGAACTCATCCACCAGCTACTGCGCTGACACCCGCGACCCGCCATCCCGATCCGACCCTGGGGCCCGGAGCCTCCGTGTTGGCTTGCTCAGCCGTGTTGACCTCTCAGCCGGTCGCACTCGAGCGGTCGGACGTTGGCGCGTTGAAGCGGTCGAGGTGAGCGATCACGCTCGGGTACACGTCTGTTGCAGCGTTCGTACCGACGATGCCGTCGAGGTGGGCGTACTCCTCGAGGTGAAGGAGCTCGAACAGCGAATCGTCATGGTGGCGGCGTAGCCACGCGAGCGTCTTGGCCATACCACCCGGCTTGAAGATGTAGTTCCGCTCGCCCTGAAGAAAAAGCGTCGGTACAGCAAGTCGTTCCACGTTGGGCAGGTACACATCCTGACCCCGATGATCGAGCGCCCGTCCCTTCCGCAACATCAAGCCGAGGTGGCGCAACGGCCGAACTTCGCCGACGCCGAACGCAGCCGTGAATGACTCGTGGGTGGCGGCGTTGATCTGATCGTGGGTATGGGTGAGGCCGAATATTGCATTGAGCCAGCGACAGACCGGGACCTGGCAGGCTTCGCCATCCGGCACCGGCAGCAGGCCAGCAGCGAGATCCGTTGCTCGGTCTCGGAAGGTTCGGCCGATACTCGGCTCGAGCCGGCGAATACCCAGCAGGTGGAACAGCTCAACAGCACGGATGGCGTTCTTGAATCGATTGAGCTTCGACGTTTCGGTGTAGACGGTGAACTGCGAACACACGGCGCTGCGGACGCCCTCCAGCCCGGCCAACAGGGCCATCATGATCGAAACCGAGCCCACGCAGTGACCGAAGACTTGAACGGACTCGGCGCCTGTTTGCCGCCGAACTTCAGCAACAGCGCGGGGCCAGTCGAGCGTGGCGATGTCGTCGATGGTGAAGGACGTGCGGGACGATGGCAGCGCGATGCTGGCCCGGTAGTCGAACAGCCAGACGTCGTAGCCGGCCTCAACCAGGGCTTCGGTCAGCGTGGTCTTGGTCGTTGGCTCGGCGAAGGAGTTCGCCCGCATGCTGAAGCCAGCGGCGAGAAGCACCGGTCCCTTCTCGCCTCCCTGGAAGCGGGTGAGCATGAGCTCGGCATCGCCGGGAGCGTTGGTGAGGATCGGTGATCCGTTCGCCCGCAGCTGCTCCGGAGCCGACCGTTCGGCCTCGCGCTGCGCCTCTCGTTCCAACGTCTTCCATCCCAGACTGGGACTGAAGACCGACACTGCTGCCGTCGGAAGGCGAAGGGCTCGAAGCCCGCTGAAGGGTTGGTGGTCAGCACGATCGCCCTCGGCCAGGAGGCCTCCGTAGATGGGCAGGAAGGCTCCGGTGAACGCACGCGCGAATCGATACTTGATGCGCTGCCTTCGAATGAGCCCCACGCCGGGGGCATCGATCGTCCACAACTGACGAAGTAGGTCGGGGACGGTGATGCGAAGCACGCCTCGCCCAATCACGGGAGGGCTGTCGATGGCTCCTTCGTTCGCGTCTTCGGACAGAGTGATGAACAGTGTTGTCGTGTCCTTCCAACCACGGAGCATGGAGCCGGTCTTGACCACCTTGTGACCTTCGAATCGGAACGCTCGGCCCTCGGTCGTGGTCAACCGCATGCGGTAGGACATGTTCCACTCCTCAGCGCTCGAGGCAACGCGCCCGAGAAGGCGGAACTCGCCGTCGCTCACCATGAGTGGTTCGGTTGACAGTCGCGGGGCATCGACGGTCCCGGTGAACCGGTGGACCGAGCTCGGGTCGTTCGCCAGAGCGTCGACGTCAGCGATGGCGATGGTCAGCACGAACGAGAAGGGGGACGCGTCGGCCTGGCCCCGACGGACGCCGCTTTCGTAGTCGTCGGCGTCGAGCCCAAGCCAGCCCACCATGCGCTCGGTGAACACCACGCCGTTGGTCCGGCCAGCGACTTGGAGCGCCGCATCGATGGGCGCAGTCGCATCAGAAACGTCGAGCGGCCATCCGCGTTCGGCTGCGATCTTGTCGACCGCCCGCTCGGTCAGGGCGGAGATCGTGAGCGAGGGATTGGTGTCCACAGGTCGAGGGAGGACCGAGCCGTCCATCACATGGAGGCCAGCGTGGGTTTCGGTGCCAGTTCGGCCTGAGAACACTTCACAGTGATCGTTGACGACGCCTGACTCGGCGGTGTCAGCCATCACGCAACCACCGAGTGGATGCACCGTGATCAGCTGATGGCCCGATGCAGCGGTGTACCAGAGCTCCGGTGCGTACTGCGCTCCAATAGCCGGCGACACCTTTTCCAGCAGGGCGTTGTTGCGCTTGACGTAGATGTCCTTCGGGCCTTCGGGCCAGTTGACCGCCACGCGATCACCCACAAGTTCAAGCCGCCCGCTGGCATCGTCGTTGCTCATCACGAGGTAGGTGAGGGTGTGGCGCGCAGCGCGTCGCCACGAACGCAGGATCATGCGAATCTTCTCCCGCCACGGAGCGTTGCTCGCCGTCAGTGCCGTGAAGAGCAGCGTCAACGGAAGAATCCTGTCGAGCATGCCGGGAATGGCCCCCTCCTCGATGACGAGGTCGTCGCGGCCGAGCCCCGGTGTCGTGCCATCAGTGGCTCTTTCCGCCGATGCGTCGTTGACGAAGACAGCGCCGCTGATCGTGGGCCCGACGGGTGGGTGCGTCTGTTGCTTCGCCGCGGCCATCGGACCTGTCCAACCAATGGCGTTGACATCCTGGTCGGAGTCGTACCCGAATCCGAGCACATCGCCGTTTCCGTTGAATCGCTCACCGAGTTGGTCCGACATCGTCAGTCCTTTGGCCCGCGAGCGAAGCAGGATCTCGGTTGAGCCCAACGTGCCAGCAGCCAGAACAACCAGGTCGGCCTGCACCGTCTGCCGCGGTGCGTCAAAGAACCGGCGGCCACTCGCGACCTCGTGAAAGGTCACCTCCCAGCGTCGGCCACCCACTGGTGCGTGGCTCACGGAGTCGACAGACCGCTCGGTGAAGATGGCAGCGCCGTGCTGCACGGCATCCGGCAGGTAGTTCATCAGCACGGTGTTCTTGGCGCCGACGTTGCAGCCGGACACACAGTTGCCGCAGCCGTTGCACGCGGGCTGACTGACGCCAGCAGCGTTGATGGCCTCGCCGAAGGTGACGTTGACCGGTGCTCGTCGCAGCGGCGCTCCCAAGTGGTCAGCCACCGTGTTGAGGGCATCGAGCTTGGCGAGACGTGGAGCGGCGTCGGGGTACGCGTTTGAGCCGAGCCATTGCTCGGCAAGGGCGAAATATCGCTCGAGGTCGTGCTTGTTGTCGCCACGAAGCGCTTCGGGCCAACGTCGATCGTCGAAGACTTCGGGAATGGGGCGAAGCGCCACGTTGGCGTTGATGAGCGACGTGCCGCCAAGGCCACAGCCGACGAGGACGTTGACTTCATCGTCGAAGCGGATATCGAAGAGAGCCGTTCGGGATCCGTAGTGCCGTTTCTCGGTCTGAAGTTGGCTGTTTCGAACCGCGGCGCGGAGCGTTTCCGGGTAGGAACCCGGCCAGCGCTCTGAGCCCCGCTCCAGGACACACACGCTTTGGCCAGCCCGGGCGAAACGCGATGCGGCGATGGCGCCGCCGTACCCGGAGCCGACCACGATCACGTCGTAGGTCGGTTGCAGCGTTCCCTCTTCAGCCAACATGGCGCGCAATCTAGTGCGGCGTCGGACAACCGGGGCCTTCGAACGGGTGCAAGCCGTCAGCCGGCGGCCGGACGCTCGAGAACTCGAACCGTGCCCGCTGTCGGGTCGATCTCCACTCGGTCGCCGCTGGCGATGTGCTCGATGCAGCCCCTGGCGCCGATCACGGCAGGAAGGCCGAGCTCTCGGGCGAGCACGGCCGCATGACTCATCGGCCCGCCGTCTGCGGTGACAATGCCGCCAGCGATGGAGAGGGCAAGGTTGAACGCAGGCGACGTCACTCGGGTGACAAGGATTTCGCCATCCTCGAGCTCGCTGAGAGCTTGCTCGGCCGTGACAGCGTTGCGGGCGATGCCGGTGAATGACTCGGCACCGATGCCGGCGCCGCGCATCATGTCGACCGAACCGGCGACAGCCTCCGGCAACTCCTCGACGGACAGCATGCCGAGTTCCTCGGTGATTGCGTTGACCATGCGAATCAACTGAGCGGGCGCATCCGGCAAGGCGTCGAGCGGCGGAGGCGGTTGCAGAGGCCCCAGCCGGACGGGCGGATCCAACTGTCGGTTGGCTGCACGAGCGGAAGCCCGATCGGCGAACTCATCAGCCGTCGGCCCCGAACCGTCACGAATGAGCTCCGGCACCTCGTCCGCTGTTGCTTCGAAGATGTGTTCGGCATCGTGCAGCCGCGTTGACGCCACCAGACGGGAGCCGGCTTCCAGCATTGCGAGCCGAAGCAGACCCGCCGGCCACTCGACAGTGATCGGCCCGTTGTCGTCCCGCATGTCCATCGCCGCTCGGGCATTGGCAAGAAGTTCGTCGAACTCGGCATGGTCTGTGGACGCGAGCTGAGCCCGCAACGACTGAGCGAGTTCCTCGGACACCGTCATCGTGTCTCGTGGCGGCGCGGCGTTGAGGACCGAGCTGACGAACACGTCTGGCCGCTCTCGCAGCGTGGGTGTGTCGAGGTCGTACCCGGCGAACAACACCGAGCCGTGACGAGCCAAGTAACGATCGGCGAGTTCTGCGGCCCGGGGAGAGTGGGCACGTAGATCTTCCAGTGACGCAGGGACGGCGCCATCGAGCTCCTGCTGAATCGCGAAGAGGTCGTGGAGCGGTTCCGTCGTCGATGGTGAGGCGCCGACGAGCGTGGCGAGGATCTGCGAGGTGTCGAATCCCCAGTCCTTGCCGGCAACAACGAACTGGCCGAGAGGGCCCAAGTCGTAGCCGTGGAGGCGGTGGTGTTCCTGGAAGTTCGTGCGGAGGTGCTGGACGAGGCGGGCGAGGTGGTCAGCCAGTGCCTGGTCATCGATCGCTCCGAGATCAACGTCTTGCAGGGCCGTGTTGGCGGCAACGAGTCGGGGCTTGATGGATGATCGCCACTCCTCGACGACCTCGGCGAAGCCCGGGTCAGCCAGCGTCGCTTCGGCTCGCTTCGTCCGTCGTCGGAACTCAGGATGCACATGAGCGATGAGCTTGATGAGCAAGGCGGGTGGTGTTCGTGTGGAGTTGCTGTCGGCCCCCAGAAGAGGCCGCACGCGGGTGTAGGTGAAGCCGTTCACGGCCCGCATCTCGACGGTGTCGGCGGGGACACCCATCTCAGCGAACAGTCTGCGGTAGGCATCGGCCGTGCCAACGCGCATCAACTCCTCGCTGATCGGCGTGATGCCACCCGGGTAGTGGGAGCGGTCCAGATCCCACTGACCTGGCCCGGGCGCCTCGAAGCTTGAGTTCATCGTGCGATGCTCCCACCGTTGGAGCCCCTTGAACAAGGGGGCGTTGACGTTCTCGCGGTGTCGAGCCCGTGTCGATGCAGTGTCGAGCGATCGGCTTGTGCGCAGTTGCCTGATCAGGCCCGACTACCGTGACGTGCATGTGTGGCCGGTTCGTCTCAACGCAGACAACAGACGACCTCGCCCAGTACTTCAGCGCTGAAGTACCGGAGCAGGCGTTGGAGGAGAACTTCAACGTCGCGCCGACGCAGCCGGTGTACGCCGTTCGCGCAGCAGCGGGAAACCGCTCGATCGCCTCACTTCGGTGGGGCTTGGTCCCGTTCTGGGCCAAAGACATCAAGGTCGGCTCCCGGATGATCAACGCCCGGTCAGAGACGGCGCCAGACAAACCAGCGTTCCGACGTGCGTTCACCAAGCGACGATGCTTGATTCCGGCGGACGGGTTCTACGAGTGGCAGAAGATTGAGGGGCAGAAGCAGAAGCAGCCCTTCTTCATCCATCGGGCCGACGAGGAACCCCTCGTGTTCGCTGGTCTTTGGGAACGATGGATGCCGAAGGACGAGGACGGACAGGGCATCCCGGATGCCACTCCCATCGATACCTGCACCATTCTCACGACGGCGGCCAACGAAACAATGGCGCCAGTTCATGACCGAATGCCTGTGTTCATTCCCCCCACGATGTGGGACGACTGGCTGGATCCCGAGACCGACCCAGCTCGCATGCGGGATCTCATGGTCCCCGCTCCCGAGGGTCTGCTCACGATGTACCCCATCACGACGGCCGTGAATAGCGTGCGCAACAACGGCGCCGAACTGCTCGCTCCGGTTCGGCGAGACGAGTCGTGAGCGATCTCACGATCCAGCGTCGCACCCAACGACGCATCGTCAAGTTCCAATCTCGCCTCGAGGCGGGTGCCGGTGATCGTTGGATTCCACTGCTGGTCGGTGCGGCGTTGGCCGCCGTGTTGGTCTGGCTGAGCCTGGGGCGAGTCGACAGCTTCGAGTCCGGAGGTGACCTTCCCGGTTACGCCCAGGCGATCTGGCTCATCGGGCAAGGGTTCACACCCGAAGCCACCCTGTTCGGCGACGACGTGCACCTGCTTGAGCGGCATTGGTCCGGCATCCTGTACGCGTTGGTGCCGTTCACCTGGCTGTTCTCCGCTGCTCGGGTGCTGGTGGTGGCGCAGGCTCTCGCGCTCGGGCTCGCCGTCGTTCCGCTCTGGCGCATCGCACGCCGGGTGGCCAAGCTTCGAGTCGGCGCGGCCTCCGCCCTCGTGCTGGCCTACGCCTTGCATCCGGCCACGCACCGGCTGGGTGTCACCGACTTTCACCCCGAGTCGCTGGCCATTCCCGGCATTCTGTTCCTGGCCTACTTCGGCGCCACCAAGCGCTGGGTTTGGTATTGGGTGGCCGTCGCTGTGGTGTTGCTTTGCCGTGCCGATCTCGGGCTCGCCGTCGGGCTGTGGGGCTTCGTGCTCCTCGGGGATGGTGAACGGCGAGCAGGCCTGTGGACCCTCGGGGTCGGCTTGCTGTGGGCGCTCGGTCTTCTGCTCGTGGTGCAGCCCCTCGTTGGCGAGGCGTCGCTGATCGGTGGGCAGTACGGCTCGTATGGCGACAGCCTCGGCGAAGTGCTGCTCAACGTGGTCAGCAATCCGATCGAACTGCTGCGAGATCTCACGGCCCAAGCGAATGTCAACCTGCTGGTGAGCTTGTTGGCACCGGTGCTCTTCTTGCCACTGCTGTCTATTCGGTATCTCCTTCCCGCAGTGCCATTGGCTGGGCTCTTCCTCATCGCCAATATCGACGGCACGGGCGAGTTCGGCGAACGCACGGCGCTGCTGCTGGCCTTCATGTTCGTGGCCGCACCCCATGCGCTTGACCGCCTCGGCAACATGGGGGTGAATCGGGTGTTCGTCGATGTGCGGTTGCTGACCACGATCGCCGCTGCCGCAGCGTTGTCGTTCGTCAGCACGTCGCCCACGTCTCTGTACCAACAACCATGGCAATGGGGCACACCTGATGCCACCGAGCAAGCGATCATTGATGCCGCTGCCCAACTCGACACCGATGTCGCGGTGCGAGCGTCACCGAGCGCTCTTGTCGAACTGGCGGAACGCACCTGGCTCTACCCGCTCGAGACCAGCCGCCCGCCCACGGTCCAATTCGATGCCATTGGCGTTCGAGCGCTGCTGATCGTCGATCGGGACATTCCCGAGCGTACGGCACAAGAACGCGACGACTTCACGCGGAGCATGGCGGAGCGGGCCGGCTTCGATTTGATCATCGACGACCGAGAGAACGGCGTGGCGCTGTTCTTCCGGCCGTGAACGAGCGGACAGCATGAGCGGACGCATTCCTTCCTCCCCCTCAATCAAATCCTCGGACTTCCGCTACAGCCGCGCTGACATCATGACGGTGCCGAACCTCATCACGTTCGTGCGTCTGCTCTTCATCCCGGTGTTTCTGTACTTCCTCTTCGCTCGGGACAACCGGGCCGCAGCAGCCTGGATCCTTGGCGGACTCGGGGCCACCGACTGGGTGGATGGATCGATCGCTCGACGGTTCGGCATGGTCTCGGAGTTCGGAAAGATCTTCGACCCGGCCGTCGATCGCCTCATGTTCTTCATCGCCATTCCAGCGATTCTCATCGATGGTGCGGTTCCTCTCTGGGTTGCTGGATCGGCGCTCTTGCGCGAGCTGCTGGTCGCCGTCCTCGCCATTCGGTTGGCGTCGGTAGGGGAGCGGCTCGAAGTCACGTGGGAAGGCAAGACCGCCGCATTCCTCCTCATGTTCGCCTTCCCGTTGTTCTTGGGGGCGCAGAGCACACTGTCCTATGCCGGGGTGCTGGAGTGGTTGGCCTGGATCACCGCGATCCCGGGTCTCGGCTACGGCTACTGGTCCTTGCTCATGCAATACCTACCAACCGCTCGACGAGCGCTGTCAGCGGCGCCGGAGTGATGTACCGTTCCCGAGATGAACGTTCCTGAGGACCTTCGATACTCGAGCGACCACGAATGGCTTCGACTCGAGGACGGTAACAAGGTGCGAATCGGCATCACCGACTACGCACAAGACGCGCTCGGCGATGTGGTCTTTGTTGAGCTTCCCGAAGTCGGTGCCGTGGTCTCCGGTGGCGGCGCGATGAGCGAGGTGGAGTCCACCAAGTCGGTGTCGGACGTCTATGCCCCGGTTGCTGGCACCGTTGTTGATGCCAACGCCGATCTCGGTGATGCGCCGGAGCGTCTCAACGAGGATCCCTACGGTGAAGGCTGGATCTGCGTGATCGAGATGGCCGAGGGCGTGACGCTCGAGGAGTTCATGGACGCGGCGGCGTACCGGGAGCTCACCGAGGGATGAGCGAGAACGCGTGCGCCTCGTGCGGGTATCACAACCCACTGGGCGCCAACTTCTGCACGTCGTGTGGGCATCAGCTCATGGATCGTTCAGACAGTTCCACCGAGATGCTCGACCCGACGCTGTCGACACCGCTCGCTGCCCCCACAGCCGAGTCAGTTGCTGTGGCCGGCCTCGGGATGTTCATCGTGCGGCAGGGTTCCAAGCGCGGCAGCCGTATGGCCTTGGATGCTCCGACGGTGTCGATCGGTCGACACCCAGACTCTGACATCTTCCTGGATGACATCACGGTGTCCCGCCGCCATGCAACGGTGTCGATCACCCCGAACGGGCACCAGGTGGCCGACGCCGGGAGCTTGAATGGCACCTATGTGAACAAGGAGCGCGTCGATGACGCGCTGCTCCACGACGGTGATGAAGTGCAGGTCGGCAAGTTCAAGCTTGTGTACGTAGCCTTGGGTTCTGATCTCGAGGCCGCAGACTCCGATGAAGCACCGGACGAAGAAGCGAGCAGCGACACTGATGCATGAAGTGCGGCCAGCACGCCGCACGACGGTGAACAGCATGATCTCGGGACACATGATGGGGACGATGGGTATGGGGGCGGCGTGACACAGCGACACAACTACTGGTCGATCGGTGAAGTCCTTTCGCTGCTTCAGGATGAGTTCCCCGAAGTCACGATCTCCAAGATTCGGTTTCTCGAAAGTCAGGGTCTGATCGATCCCGAGCGAACCCCGTCCGGCTATCGCCGGTTCTACCAATCCGACTTCGATCGTCTGCAGTGGATTCTCACCCAGCAGCGCGATCACTATCTGCCGCTGAAGGTGATTCGCGACCGTCTCGATGCGGGTGAAGAACCGTTCCTCACCGATGAGGCCCGGGCCCAAGACGCGGCCCGCGCCGAGGGCGCAGCCGACGATGGCCAGATGGACGGCCAGATGACGCTCCTGGCTGATGTGATCGACATTCGCAGCACGGCTGGCGCCGACGTCGTTTCCGACATCGCTGAGACGCCGGCCGCAGGCCCGGCGGCGGCAGGATCTGCGGTTGCTGCTGCATCCAGCCAGAGCCCGGCGAGCGTCTCACCCGCACCTGCCGATGTCGGCGCATCCGCCCCGTCCGAGGGCTCGGCCGAATCAGCAGTGTCGCCGGCGTCGCCTGAACTTCCTTCCTCAGTGGGAGCCCACGACGCCGTGCGGGCGGCAGCCACAGAGACGAGTGCAAGCCCTTCCGAGGCGTCCGGGGCCGGATCGAATCGGAGTGCTGAGACCACCTCGGGCGACGCACGCCTGGAGCCGGACGAATCCGAGAGCCAGGTTGAGGTCGCATCGAACGGTCCCAGCGGTTCGGAGAGTTCAGCCGCCGCTGACGCTGCGGAGGCGCTCGGCGCCGTGCCATCCCGTTCCGGTGCGCCAGCGCCCCGGAGCTCGTCCCAGGCCATGGCTGACACCGACCCCAGTCTGGCGCTCACCCTCGACGAACTGGCCGAGGCGTCGGGGTGCGACGTTGCCATGATTCGAGAGCTGGAGCGATTCGGCTTGGTCGCCGGTCGAACGGTTGGCCCGACGGTGTTGTACGACGGCGAGACCCTCATGGTTGCTCGCCACGCAGCCCAGTTCCGGTCCTTCGGACTGGATCCCCGCCACCTTCGCACCTTTCGCGTCGGCGCCGAGCGAGAGGTGGCGCTGCTGGCGCAGGTCGTCGAGCCGCTGCGACACCGCCGAGACCCAGAAACCCGACGAAAGTCGGTCGAAACGATGGAAGATCTCACCGATCTGGCCGCGTCGTTGCGGGCAATTCTGATGCGCCAAATCACACGCGAGCAGCTCCCTCCGATGTGATCCCTCCGTTCCGCGGGAGCATGCTCAGAAGAGTCCGCTTCTCGTCGGGTCACACGGACTGAATCCGACTACGGTGACGCAGATGACAGTCGAAATGGAGTTGGTCGGCGTCAGAGTGCAGATGCCTGCGAACGCACCCATTCTCCTCCTTCGGGAGACGAGCGGGTCCAAGCGAACCGTGCCGATCTACATCGGTGGACCCGAAGCGCACGCCATCGATCTCGCTCTTTCTGAGACCAAGATGGCACGGCCCATGACCCACGATCTGGTCGTGCTGTTGCTGGAGCAGCTTGGAGCGAAGTTGGAGCGGGTGGTGATCACCGAACTCCGTCAGGGAACGTTCTACGCCGACATCTTTCTGCGTGATCGTGGCGGAGAGGTGTCCACACTCTCGGTCCGGCCGAGTGACGCTGTGGCCCTCGCGGCGCGCACGGGAACGCCGATCTTTGCCGAGGAAGCCTTGGTGGAAGATGCTGGTATCGAAGACGACGATCCGGAAGACGTGGCCAACGAGGAAGAGATCGTGGAGGAACTCAGGCGCTTCCTCGACGACGTGAACCCCGACGACTTCAAGTCCTAACCAAGCGGCCTCAACGCGGGGTAACGATCTCAGACACGGCCAAGTCGTTGACGGCGGTGGCGATGCGAGCAACGCTCGTCGTGACGAAACGCTCAACGCTGGGGTTCGATCGCTGACGCTGGGCGAGGAGCAGGACCGCAAGCCCTGGCAGCACCATGCCCAAGCGATAGCGGTGCCAGGTCGTTGCTGCGTCTTGGCCCCGAGCAAGGCCGTACTCGGCCACCACGGCCGCTTCGATCTCGCGCCGGCGATTCGGCACGACGCTGGTCGCCATCATCCAGGCAAGATCGGCCTCGCCGAATTGCACCGCGATCTGCTGCCAGTCGAACAGGACGGCTCGCGCCATTTGGCCGGAGCGAGGGCGAACGCCGCTCTCCGGCGCCTTCTCGAAACAGAGATTGTCGGCTCGTGGGTCGCCGTGGCAGAGGGTCGAGCCGGGCTCGGCGATGAAGGCAGCAACCAGGCGGTCCCTTGCCGCAGCGAGATCCCGAAGGGCATCGAGCGGAGCGGACTGGAGGGCGCGCAGCCCTTCGAGTTCTGCGATGGCGGCGAGCCCTCGCTCGAGTCCGGCAACGGGGAGGTGGCGTGGCGTGTGGTGGCGTAGCGAGATGTGTGCGAGGTCTGGATGGTCGAGAGCATCGCCCCTCCAGGCATCGTGGAGCGCTGCGAGCTCGGCGGTCACAGCGAGAACGTCTGCGGGCTCGAGGCCATCCATCTGGTCGACCCAGCGTTGGGCTGACAGGTCTTCGAGCACGGCATCGACGGAGCCGTCAGCGTTGGTTCGCTCCCCGAACCAGTGGGCATGACGGACCTGTGGTGACCGAGGGAGGAGGTGTTGGTAGGCGAGCGTCTCCCTTGCCACCGCTCCGCTTTGCACGGCGGAGCGGCCGTTGGCGTCGGATCGGGTGGACTTGATGGCCACGCTCCGGAGCGGCGTCGGGTGCCCCGGTGGTGCGAACGGCTCGGCGAAGGTGGCTCGAAAAACCGTGCTGAAGACACCACGGTCGGCGTCGACGCCGGAGGTCTTGACCACCACCGGCGGGTTCGGCCAGACCGTCGCCAGCACAGCGTGTGCCTCGTCAACGTTCATCGGCGCTCCCCATCCATCCGACGAGTGTGCCCCGTCTCGGCCCATTGTGACGATTGTGTGTCGCAATCGCGCGCTGCGCGCGCAGTCGTTGACTCGGCGCGCGCAGGACCGTAGGTTTCCTTGCGTCGGTGTAATTACTGCCGAATAATTACCTGGATGTTCGCTGCGTGAGGACGAATGCCATGCCCAAGAATGCACAATCGCTGACGGCGAGCTATAGCGGAAAACGAACCGCTGAGATCGTCGGCATCACCTACCGCCAACTCGACTACTGGGCGCGCACGGATCTCGTGCGCCCCTCAGTCACCGATGCCTCGGGCAGCGGAACGCGCCGGAAGTACAGCTACCAGGACCTGCTCGAGCTCAAGGTCATCAAGACGCTGCTCGACTCCGGTATTCGGTTGGAGTCGGTGCGCGAAGCGTTCAACTACTTCCGTGACCACCTGGGTGATGACATTGCGTCAGCGAACCTGGTGATCAACGGTGCCAAATCCGTCGTGACGAACAGCGGCCAGGAACTCGTCGACATCCTCCAGCAGGGCCAGGGTGTGCTGAACATTCTTCCGCTTGCTGGCGTGAAGGATGAGATCGACGCCGCGATCATTGAGCTCTTCCCCGGAGAGAAGAACGCAACCGCCACTCGCGTGGCGGGCTGAACTCGCTCCGAGCCGGTCGAGCCCGGTCGAGTCTGACCAGTCGAAACTGGTCGAATCGAGACTGGTCAGTCGAAGAGGTCTGGCTCTTCTTTGGTGATCCAGTCCCACAGGGGCTGGAAGCTGAACCAGCCGGCGCTGTGCGAGCCCACCTGGGTTGAGGTGTGCTTCGCCATCTCGGACTCGATCAACACGGGCTCCATGCCCTGCACTTGCGCCACCTGGAGCTGCGCCTGGCAGGTGCGCTCCATCGTGATGAACCAGAACGCCGCCTCATCGACCGAATGGCCAACGGTGAGGTTGCCGTGGTTGCTGAGAATCGCAGCCTTCCGATGGCCCAGGGCGTCGGCGATGCGGTCACCTTCGCCGAGATCAAGCACCACACCGGTGGAGTCGTCGAACACGGCGTGATCGTCGTAGAACGCACAAGCATCTTGTGTCAGCGGTTGCAGCGGCTGGCGGAATGATGACCAGGCCTTGCCGTAGATCGAGTGGGCGTGGGCTGCAGCGACCACGTCGGGCCGAGCGGCATGGATGCGGGAGTGAATAGCGAACGCAGCCCCGTTGACCGGCCGGTCACCAACCACCACCTCGCCATCGTGATCCACACAGATGAGGTCAGATACACGGATGTGCTTGAAGTTCATCCCGAACGGGTTGACCCAGAAGCGGTCGGGGTCTTCAGGATCTCGAGCGGTGATGTGGCCAGCCACACCTTCATCGAAGCCAAAGCGGCCGAACAGGCGGAAGGCAGCGGCGAGGCGTTCCTTGCGGTGCTGGCGCTCTGCCTCGAGGTCATCAAACACCGGCGGTCGAGGGACCTTCATGGTCTCCGGTGCAGGTGCGGCGGGTGCGGTGTCCAGATCAGTCATGCGTGTCCCCTGAGAACGTCGTTCTGCCCACGCTAGACCGAGCGAGGTCCGTCGACGAAACGCCCAGCATGGAAACATGGCGGCGGCCCACGGTCGCTGTGGCGGCTATGCCTCAGGCTCGGCGCTTGGCGGCCCTGTGGCGCTGCCCTTTGGCCAGGCACCCTCGTCGTCAGCGTCCATCCAGAGAACGGCCTGGTTCTTGCCCTTGGCTTTTGCGGTGTAAAGCGCTCGGTCCGAGCGCTCGAAGGTTCGCTCGCTCGGATCACCGGCGCGATGAAGGGCAACCCCAGCGCTGAGGGTCGTTCCCGTCGAACGATCCGCCCAACCGACGAGCACACGATCAGCAACGGCGAGCGGATCGGCATGCGCACGCCGAGCCACGATGAGGAACTCGTCGCCACCGAGCCGGGCCGAGGTGTCGGAGTCGCGAAGACAATCGTGCAGGTGAGCGCTGAGGTCCTGTAGCACCGCATCGCCAGCGGCATGGCCCTGGGTGTCGTTCACGCTCTTGAAGCCATCGAGGGCGAGCACGATCAGTGCATCGCCTGGCGCAAGCGACTTGAGCAGCGCGTCGGCGTGCTTGCGATTGCCCATGCCCGTCAGTTCGTCACGAGTGTTGGCCCGTGAGAGCTCATCGATCACGAAGAGGTGTTCGATCGCAATGCCGATCTGGACGCCGAAGAGGCGAGCGAGATCGAGCGTGAATTCCGGGTCGTTCGTCGGCACCGGGTACACGAGCACCGCACCGGCCGGTGCTTCGGCGGCGGGGAGGGGAAGGACGAGCATCGTGCCGTTGGTGCCGGTTGGGACCATTCGAGGTTCGTCACCGTTGATGGTCTCGCTGACCAGCCGGGCGACGGCCGGGGCCGGTTCCTTGTCGTTCGTCGGGCCGAGGCTGACGGGCAAGAGATTGCCCAGAGAGTCGCGCAGCACCACAGTGGAGCGTTCGACGTCGAAGATTTCCCGGGCCGCAACCGCGACCTGGTTTGCTGCCTGCTGGAGCGAGCCAGGACGGCGGAAGCGGCGGAGCACTTCCTCGAGACGAGCCAGCCGTTCGAGACGTTCTTGACCCTGGCTGTCAGCGGTGCGCGAGCGGTCGACCAAAGCGGAGACGAGCTCGGCAACGAGGGCGGCAATCGGGACCGCGACGAGGGGCAGAGCGAGGGAGATGCGGTCCGGCGCCCGCTGCTGGGCGATGAGGAGCACCACCAGCACGATGGGCGCCAGCACCAAGGGGAGCCCGGGTGAGAGGGCGATCCCTACGTAGGTGAGAATGAGCACAGCAACCAGGACAAGGCCGATCGAGGCATCGATCGAGGCCTGGGCGATGTCAGCTTGAAGCACCGCGAGCAGGAGTGCGGCCGCCACGATGGCGGCCGGGAGTGACCGTTTCGGCGCCTCCCATGACTCGATGGGCGTGCGCAGGCTTACCGCACCCAGGGCCAGGAGGACGAAGGTGAGCGAGGCCATGATCGCCGTGGCCGCCGTCGTTCCGCCGGCGGGGCGGGTCACCCAGTCCAGGAGCGCGAGGAAGCCAGCACTGGCGAAGAGGACGGCAGCAGACGCCCGATATGTCCTTGACCAGAGAAACTCCGCCATCGCAACTTTCTGTGTGTCGTCGACGAACGGCAATTCGTCGGACGACTCACGTCTCCCGCATGACCACACAACGTGCGAGCAAAGGTACCGCGGGTGGTTTCCGGGGGGAAGAATGGTTGATAGGTCGATATCTGGTCCTGTGACGTTGCACGTCGTACCCTCCCGAGCCATGCGTGTGCATCTCGAATCCAGCGACCCATCTGCGGACGGCTCTGCGCCGGCCATCGTGTTCCTTCACGGCGTCGGCTCATCGGCCGCCACATGGCAGAACGTGATGGCGTTGCTCGACGACCGCTACGCAGTTGCTGCGTTTGACCTTCTGGGACACGGCAGCTCCCCGGTTTTGGACGACCCGGCGGAGTACACCCGGGACCGAGCACTCGATGACCTGGACGAGGTCATCGCGTCGCTGCGGACCAGCGGACGTGGGCCCGTCGTCTTGGTCGGACACTCTCTGGGTGGCTACCTGTCGCTCGCTCACGCTGCGACGCGAACGTGGGGCAACGACGAGCGGGCGGCGCGGGGCGTCATCGTGCTGAACACCGGCCCTGGTTTCCGAGACCCGGAGAAGCGCGCGGCATGGAACGAACGGTCACGACGCAATGCGCACCGGTTCGGCGTGCCTGAGCAGGCGGCCGAACTGAACATCCAGGAAGACGGCGTCGTGATGGAGCGCTTGGCCGAGATGACCGTGCCAACCCTCGTCTTGGCCGGCGATGCCGACCGACCGGAGTACAGCGGCGCCGGTCAGTACCTGGAACGCAAGATGCCGAACGGAGCCTTCATCTCCGTCGCCGGTGGCGAGCACGCCATGCACGAGGAATCTCACGCGCAGGAAGTGGCCGACATCATCGACGAGTTCGTCCAATCCCTTCAAGGCTGATGGGGTTGCGAGCCTGCGCCGATCGTTCGGGGAAACCGATCTGTCCGGTCAGTCAGGCGGCGGCGTATCGGCCGTGAGCGGGCCGGTGTGTGCCGCATCATTGAACGAGCGCACGACCCACCCCTCGTCGGTAACGACGAGATGGCTGATGGCGCCGTTGCGTGAGCCCATCGTCCGGAACATGTTGATCCTGAAGGCATGGCCCAACAGCGCGCCGATCACGCCACCGTGGCAAAACACCGCCACCATCTCGTCGGGGTGTGCCGCCGCAATCTTCTGGATTGCCCCAACAGTGCGGGCCTCGAAAATGGCGTTGGTTTCGGCGCCCTCGATCTCGCCCCACTCCAGATTGGCCCGCATGGCGAGCGCCTGCGGGTGCCCTTCCGCTGACATCTTGCGGAACGTGCCGCCCTCGCCAACACCCAGGTACACCTCTCGGACATCCGGCTCGATGCGGACCTCGAGCCCGGTGTGTGCCGCAAGGGGAGCAGCGGTTTGCTGGGTTCGAGTCAACGTGGATGCGTAGATCGCAGAGATCGGCTCGTCCTTGAGGCGTTCGCCGACGCAGTCCGCCTGATAGAGCCCGAGCGGCGACAGGGGTGGATCGCCATGGCCATCCACGAGGGTAAAGGGTTGCCCCTCGAGATACGGGGCCGACTGCCCGTGACGCACCAGCACGATCTGGCAGGCGCCCGGTGGCGGTTCGAAGAAGGTCTGCGGGTAGCTCTTGGGAGTGTCGCTCATCGGGAACGGAACGTAGTGGACGTGCGTAGCATCGGCAGCAATGAATGCTGAAGCGATGGGTTTTGGAGACGTTCCCGCACCACCGACACTCCCCGAGGTCGATCACGAACCGGTCGTTCGAGAACTCTGGGGGGAGACGGTCGTCGATGAGCTGGCCTGGCTGCGAGAGAGCGACGATCCCGCGGTGCTCGCCCTGCTCGAGGAAGAGAACGCCCACGTGGATGCGGTGCTGTCGTCCCACGCAGACCTGCCTGACACGATCTTCGGTGAGTTCAAGAACCGGATCAAAGAGACGGATCTTTCCGTGCCTGTCGAAAAGGATGGGTGGTCCTACTACGCCCGGACTGAAGAGGGCTTGGAGTACACGATTCACTGCCGCAAGCCAGTCCCGGTCGGAACCGTCGGCCCGGTGGCAGACGTCAGCGAGAACGCCGCACAAGAGCACATCCTGTTGGACGAGAACGTCGAGTCCGCTCCGCACGACTTCTTCGAGCTCGGTGTCTTCGAGCTTTCGCCTGATCACCAGCTCCTCCTCTGGGGAAGCGACACCACCGGCGAGGAACGCTTCCGGGCGGTGGTTCGAGATCTTTCCTCCGGGAAGGAACTGAGTGACGAGCTGTTCGACCTCAGCTACGGATCGGCGTGGGCCCTCGACAACCGCACCTTTTTCTATATCCGCCCTGACGACGCCAATCGGCCGTACCAGGTCTGGCGGCACGAGCTTGGCACGTCACAAGCGGACGACGTCCTGGTGTTCGAGGAGTCAGACGAGGCGTACTTCGTCGGCGTGGGACGA
Organism: uncultured Acidimicrobiales bacterium; assembly: GCA_937997485.1. Lineage (GTDB taxonomy): Bacteria > Actinomycetota > Acidimicrobiia > Acidimicrobiales > SZUA-35 > SZUA-35. The sequence goes on from CALKTH010000004.1 coordinate 62,613, forward strand.
GAGCGGGACGACTCCTACATCCAGATCTCTGTTGGCTCTGCGGTCACGGATGAGACGTGGCTGATTCCAGCCGACGTGCCCGATGCAGCGCCGCGCTGCCTGCAGCCACGTCGGCACGGAATCGAATACGCCGCCTCTCACCAGGGCGATCGATTCATCATCCATACGAACGAGAACGCCGAGAACTTCAAACTCGTCGAGGCACCCGAAGCGACGCCAGGGAGTGAGCACTGGGTCGACCTCATCCCGCACCGGCCAGACGTCAATCTCGCAGGCTTCGATGCGCTCCGAGACCACCTGGTGCTGTTCGAACGCGTCGACGCGACGATGCGCATGCGAGTTCGGGCATGGGAGACGGGTGATGAACACATCGTCGAGCAGGCCGAACCCGTGTCGAGCGTGTGGGCAGGCGCGAACCCCACGGCTGACACGTCCGTCTATCGCTACGGCTACAGCAGCATGGTCTCTCCGGCCGCGGTCATGCTCTACGACCTCGAGACACGAGAGCGCACGGTCTTGAAGGAGACCGAAGTCCTGGGCGGATTCGACGCGTCGGATTACGAGACAAAACGAGAGTGGGCGGTGGCGGACGACGGCACCCGCGTGCCAATGAGTCTCGTCTGGAAGAAGGATCGTCCCGCCGGTCCCGGCCCGGCGGTCATCGGCGCGTACGGCGCCTACGAGATCTCAAGTGATCCCACGTTCTCGGCCGCACGCCTCTCGTTGCTCGATCGAGGCTTCGTCGTTGCCATTGCCCACGTGCGAGGCGGCGGCGAGATGGGACGGCCCTGGTATCTGGACGGAAAGTTCGAGCACAAGCCCAACACGTTCTCCGACACCGTTGCCTGTGCGCGCCATCTGATTGACGAAGGCTGGACCACTCCAGCGCAGCTTGGTGTGCGGGGAGGCTCGGCCGGCGGGCTCCTCGTCGGCGCCACGATCAATCTTGCTCCCGAGCTCTTCGGCGCTGCCGTCGCTCAGGTCGCGTTCGTCGACTCCCTCAACACGATCCTCGATCCGAGCTTGCCGCTCACGGTCACTGAGTGGGAGGAGTGGGGCAATCCCGCCGAGTCGGAAGAGATTTATCGGGTCATGCGCTCGTACACGCCTTACGAGAACGTGCAGGCAGCGCCCTATCCCGCCATTTACGCCTCGGGTGGTTTGAACGACTCCCGGGTCGGCTACTGGGAACCGGCGAAGTGGGTCCACCGTCTGCGGGAGGTCACCACGGGGAACAAGCCGATCGTGCTCCACACTGACCTTGGTGCGGGCCATGGGGGACCGTCGGGCCGCTATGAGTCCTGGCGAGACGAAGCACGGGTCCTGACCTTCCTCCTCATCGCCCTTGGTGCGGCGTAGATCGATGGCTTGAGCGACCACTGGGGGGAGCGAGACTTCCCCCGAACCCGTTCTCCGCGAGCGGGGGAGTCCGGCTAGGGTCCGGAGACGGCTCCTGCTGGAGGTAGATCGTTGAACGAAGCTGAATACGAGAACCGACTCTCGGCCTACGAGGTCGGGATGGCGGAACTCCAATCACAGCTCAAGTCCATGGAGGAAGAGGTCGTCACGCTGCGACGTCGCCTCCAAGACGCGCCCAAGCGCGTCCGCACGCTCGAGGAGCGACTTCTCGATACCAAGGGCCAGCTTGCCCAGGCGATTAGCCAGAACGAAAAGCTGACCTACACCCTGCGAGAGGCACGAGAACACATCGCAGCCCTCCGAGAGGAAGTCGAGAAGCTGACGAACCCACCGTCGGCCTACGGCACGTTCCTGGCTCGCAATCCCGACGACACCGCTGATGTCTTCACCAGCGGCCGAAAGATGCGCGTCGAAGTGCACCCGGCCATCGGCGAAGAGGAGCTCGCCAAGGGTGCCGAGGTCGTGCTGAACGAGTCGCTCAACATCGTGAAGGTCCGAGCTCCCGAAGTCTCCGGCGAGGTGGTCTCGATCAAGGAGGTGCTGGAGAGCGGCTTGCGCGCCGTGGTCGTCGGCCGCGCTGACGAAGAGCGTGTGGTCGAGATGGGTGAGGCCCTCGTGGGCACGCTGGTGCGCGCCGGCGATTCCATGCTGCTCGACCCTCGATCCAACTTGCTGGTGGAGAAGCTCCCGAAGGCCGAGGTCGAAGATCTCGTCCTGGAAGAGGTGCCCGACGTCGCCTACGACGACATCGGTGGCCTCGACAAGCAGATCGAAGAGATCGTCGACGCCGTGGAACTGCCGTTCCTGCATGCGGATCTCTTTGCCGAGCACGAGCTGCCGGCCCCCAAGGGCATCCTGCTCTACGGTCCACCCGGTTGCGGTAAGACCCTCATCGCCAAGGCCGTGGCGGCCTCTCTCGCCAAAAAGGTGGCCGAGGTCTCCGGCGATGTGGAAGCGAAGAGTTTCTTCCTGAACATCAAAGGCCCTGAGCTTCTCAACAAATATGTGGGCGAGACCGAGCGGCAGATCCGCCTCATCTTCCAGCGTGCACGGGAGAAGGCCGAAGAGGGCATGCCCGTCATCATCTTCTTCGACGAGATGGAATCGTTGTTCCGCACCCGCGGTAGCGGCATCTCGTCCGACATCGAGAGCACGATCGTTCCGCAGCTGTTGGCCGAGATCGACGGTGTGGAGACGCTCAAGAACACGATCGTCATCGGCGCATCGAACCGTGAAGATCTCATCGATCCGGCGATTCTGCGCCCGGGTCGTCTCGACGTGAAGATCAAGATCGAGCGTCCGGATGAAACCTCATCCAAACAGATCTTCGCCCGCTACCTCACCGATGAGCTGCCGCTGCACGCCGACGAGCTTGCCGCTCACGGCTCACGTGACGCAGCGGTCACCGCCATGATCGAGGAGGCCTCGGCCTTCATGTATCGGGCCGATGACGCCACTCGCTTCCTCGAGGTCACGTACCAGAACGGCGACAAGGAGATCCTGTACTTCCGGGATTTCGCCTCCGGCGCCATGATCGAGAACGTGGTTCGCCGCGGCAAGAAGCTCGCCATCAAGCGGTTCCTCGACAACGGTGAGAAGGGCCTCAAGGCGGGAGATCTCATGGCCTCGGTGACCCAGGAGTTCAAGGAGCACGAGGACCTCCCGAACACGACCAACCCCGACGACTGGGCCAAGGTGTCCGGCAAGAAGGGCGAGCGGATCGTGTACGTGCGCACGCTCATCAAGCAGGGCGACGGCGACGAGACCGGCGGCCGTGCCATCGAGCAAGTCACGACCGGTCAGTACCTGTAGCTCATGGCCATTCCCAAGATCGTCGGCGTCGAGACCGAGCTCGGCATCATGGTGCGCGGTACCACTGAGTGGAACCCAGTGTCCGCCAGCTCGCTGCTGATCAACGCCTACGTGGGTTCCGAGCCGGGAAGCCTTGACGAGCGCTCCACGCCCGTCGCTTGGGACTTCATCGACGAGATGCCCGGCGCGGACGCACGCGAGTTCATGCCTGAGTTCGCCATGCCACCCGAGATCGAAACGCACCTCGTGAACGCAGTGCTCACGAACGGTGCCCGGTACTACGTGGATCACGCACATCCCGAAGTTTCCACGCCCGAGTGCCGAGATGCCCTGTCTGCCGTGCTCTACGACCGGGCGGCCGAGCTGATCGCCATCGACTCGATGACGGCAGCGCGTTCTGCACTGCCGCCCGACCAGGAGATCATTCTCTATAAGGACAACACCGACCGGAAGGGCAACGCCTACGGCACGCACGAGAACTATCTCGTCGATCGTTCGTTGCCATTCGGACAGATCATCACCGGGGCCACGATTCACTTCGTCACCCGGCAGATCTTCACCGGGTCAGGCAAGGTCGGCACCGAGCTGCCGGGAACTACGTCGGAGGCGGTCCCGTACCAAATCACACAGCGGGCCGAGCATTTCGAAGAAGAAGTTGGTCTCGAGACCACCCTGAAGCGGCCGATCATCAACACTCGAGACGAACCACACGCCGACAGCACCCGGTATCGCCGTCTCCACGTCATCGTTGGCGACGCCAACATGTCCCAGGTGGCAACCTTCCTCAAGGTCGGCACCACCTCGATCATTCTGGCCATGCTCGAAGATCACGCGCTGCTCCGAGCCCACCCACTCGCCGATCCCGTGCGAGCAATGCACCAGGTCTCCCACGATCTCACGCTGGCCCGCCCCCTTGATCTCGAGAGCGGCAAGAAGATGACGGCGCTGGAGATCCAATTCGATCTCTTGGAGCAAGCAACAGCGTGGGCCTCCGAGCGTGGCCTTGCATCGGTTGGCGAAGAGACAGGCAAGCTCGTTCTCGAGCGCTGGGAACGGGTACTGACCGGACTGCAGTCTGACCCTTCCACCGTGGCCGATCAGGTCGACTGGCTGGCGAAGAAGCGTGTCATCGACGGCTTCCGAGAGCGCCATGACGCGGGCTGGGATGACACCCGGCTTCGCGCCCTCGACCTTCAGTACCACGACCTTCGCCCCGGCAAGTCGCTGGCTGCTCGAGCCGGCCTCGAGACGCTGGTCGACGACGAGGAAGCTCATCTCGCCAAGCACGAGCCGCCCTCGGACACGCGGGCCTACTTCCGGGGCAAGTGCCTGCAGAAGTTCGGCGACTCGATTGTTGCCGCGAACTGGGATTCGATCGTGTTTGATGTGGGAGATGACCCACTCCGACGTGTTCCCATGCTGGAACCGGGGAGAGGTACAGTCGAACATGTCGGCAACTTGCTGGACGAGAGCGACACCGTCGCTGAACTCCTCGCCAAGCTCGGTGCCTGAGTCGCAGATGGGAGCCAACTGATGGCTGAACGAGAGCAAATTCGCAAAACACCCTCACGGTCAGACGAGAAGACCGTCGAGGAAACACCTGCCAATAGCGAGTCCGGGGAGAAGCTGAAGGCCGAGCTCGACGATCTCCTCGACGAGATCGATGAAGTCCTCGAAACCAACGCCGAAGATTTCGTGAAGTCCTACATCCAAAAGGGCGGCCAGTAGCCAACCTTCCCTTGCTTCTGCAAGACCGCCAGTGGCGGATACGCGAGTGAGATTCTTGCAGAGGGTCAGGGTCAGGGTGAGGCGAGGAGGCGTTGCTGGTTGGGGACCGGGAAGCGGATCCGGTAGCGGGTGTCGCCGAGGGCGGCGTCCAAACGGAGGATCTCGGCGTCGAGAAGTTCGCGGTGTTCCGGGCCAAGTGAAGCATCGAGATCGAGACGGAGTTCTCCGCTCGGATGCTGGGCCCAGCCCCCGACAATGTGGCCGTCAATCCAGACAGTGGGGCCGATGTTTCCCCACCGATCCGTGATTCGGGCGTTCGTGCTGGCCTGGAGATACCAGCTCCGCTGTTTCCACGCCATCGATGTCGAATCAAGGCTCGGGAGTAGAGCGACGGAAGGACCGAGATCTGCGGTCTCGTGAAGATCGTTGGGGAGAACCCAACCAGTCGGCTCACCCGGATCCGGGTCCGAAGGCGCTGCCGGGAGGGCAACCTGCACCGCATCGAGATCGGTCAGCGCCTGCACAACTTGTGTTTTCGTCCAACCGGACCACCACCGAAGATCGGTCATGGTGCCAGGACCGAAGGCGGCGAGCCATCGTCGAAGCACGCCGGCGGCACCGCTTCGCACGCTGATCTCGGCGTCATCGATCGGCGCAGGAGTCCATTGCGAGCGCAGCGCCCATGCATACTGCGAGGCAACCCACGATCCGAGGGGCCGCCCCCGCACGAATCGAGCGTCGAAGCCGCCCAGCACCATGAGCTTGGTGTGGATCGGGATATCAATCGTCTTGCCCTTCCCCGCCGGCCATGCCGCCGTTCGGCGAACGTGGGGGAGCGCTTCGCCAATTGAGCGGGTATCGGTCGGCCCTCGCTCGGCGAGGAGGTCCGAGATGTCGGTCAGGGCCGCGTCGATCCAGCGCTCTCCCTCGGAGAGATGTTTGAGGATCGTTTTTCGCTCCGCAGCGGCCAGCTTCCGAGTCGACGACGCGTGCATGTCCCGCACGACCGCCGGGTCGGTGAGCCAGATCGTCCGCCGCATGGCGTGATGACGGAGCAGTGTCCGGTGCTCATACAACGCACCCTCGATCGACCGAATCGACGGTTCTTCCTGACGGACGAGGACCGACAGGAAGGGCGTGACCGGATCGGACGAATGCAGTGCGACGAGGTCCCGAGCGATCTCGGCCGGGTCATTGGTGCGTCGGTCCGGATGCAGACGATGACGCTCGACCAGCCGTCGTCGGCGCTCGGCGACGTCAATGGAAAGCACAGCCAGCTCAGGCGGTCGTCGAGCCTTCGATGTCGTCGATCGCCCGCCATCCATGCAACATCCGCTGCTCGAGCAAGTCGTAACGCCAGTAGTGCCCCATGCCGGGTTGGTCGTGCTCCTGAGCGATGGGCAGGCCAGCCAAGTGGCAGCGGAGCAAGGTGCCCACGCCGCCGTGCCCGAACACTGCCACGTCGGCGTCGGCTGCCTCGAGGATGTCTGTGAGACAGCGAACGACTCGGGCCTGGGAGTCGATCGAGCGCTCCCAGCCCCGGGCGGACTTGTGCGGCTCGGCGTAGTAGAGAGCCGCCAACCTGGTGTGCTCTTCCTCGGAGACATAGCCGGTCGAGGAGCGGTCCGTCTCTCCCGAACACGGACGCACGTCGATCTCGAGACCCAGATGGGCGGCCAGGACGCCGCTGGTGTCCAGCGCCTTCTGCTCGTCGCTCGACACGATGTTGGTGATGTCGGAAGTCCACGGCTGAGCGAGCATGGCGCGAGCGCGGGAGAACCCGAGCTCGTTGAGTCCCCAGCGAGGAACCGGCACGTCGGGATCCTTCACGACGTTGGGATGTGAGACATAGGTCAGCGTCGGCATCTGCACAGTTTGGCCTACCGACGGGATGGTCGTTCGGAGCGAGGAGAGCGCGGGTAGATTCGGCGGCCATGAGCACCGGCTTCACCTCCATGGATCAGATCACTGCCGCACGACTCGAGTTGGAGGCGACGATCGACGGTTACGACACGTCAGCGGCGTTTGCCGTCGGCGTGGCCACGATCGCTCCGAGTGGTGATGTGCTCGATGTCGCATATCCGCACGTTCAGACCAATGGCGATGGATCGTTCCCTGCCGCCATTGCCGCCAAGGTGACCGGACACGCCGCAGGCACCGCCACCTATCACCTCTCGAGCGAGCAAGTAGCGGAGATGATCGCGCTTGCGTTGCCGGCCGAGTCGGTCGAGATCCCGCACCCGAACCTGGCATCGTGGCGGGCCTGCCTCGAGGTCGCGGCAACGCCGTCGCTCGCTGGCACGCGCCAGATCGTTGCCGCGTTCATCGGGTCACTTGACGACGCTCCCATCGACGCCGTGGACGGCTACCTCCGCCTTCACCTGCTTTCTCACCGCGCCGTCCAGCCACACGGCATCAACATGAATGGCATCTTTGGGGCGCTCACGAACGTTGTCTGGACGAACCTCGGGCCGTTCCCGGTCGCCGACTTCGAGATGACTCGGATGAAGCTGCGGGCCGCAGGCCACCACGTCGTTGTGTTCGGAGTCGACAAGTTCCCGCGCATGATTGACTACGTCGTCCCGAGTGGGGTGCGCATTGCCGAGGGCGGTCGTGTACGCCTCGGTGCTCACCTGGCCGAGGGAACCACCGTGATGCATGAGGGATTCTGCAACTTCAACGCCGGCACGCTGGGCTCCTCGATGGTCGAAGGGCGCATCTCTGCCGGCGTGCTCGTGGGTGACGGCTCCGACGTCGGCGGCGGTGCCTCGATCATGGGCACGCTCAGCGGCGGTGGCGAGGAGACGATCAGCCTCGGGAAGAACTGCCTGCTTGGTGCCAACTCCGGGCTCGGCATCTCACTTGGCGACGACTGCATCGTGGAAGCTGGGCTCTACGTGACGGCCGGGACGCTGATTTCGATGCCGGACGGATCAATGATGAAGGCTCGGGATCTTTCCGGGGCCAACGGGCTCCTCTTCCGGCGCAACTCCACGACCGGTGCCGTCGAGGCCCTTGCCCGGTCCGGGGCCTCGTGGAAAGGCTTGAACGAGGATCTTCACAAGAACGACTGACCCGGCGCAGAGCCGGGATCCTCACACCGGAGGTGCCCCAGTAGGGTGCGCCGGTGGATGTCGAACTTGCCCTTGGGCTCGTGCTCTTGGCCTTCGTCGTCGGTACCTACGGGTCGATCATCGGGGCAGGTGGCGGATTCGCCATGGTCGCTGGGCTCGTGCTCTTCTTCGACCTCACCGGCGCGGCTGCGGTTGCAACGAGCTCGATCACGATCCTGTTCGTCCAATCCACCGGGGCGATCACGTATCACCGCAAGGGTCTCGTCGACGGTCCGACGGTCTGGTGGTTCGTGCTGGGGTCCGTGCCGGTGGCGTTGCTCTCCGCCGCGCTGCTGGCCAGTCGGATTCCGCAGCGTCTCTTCGATGCGTTGATTGGCGCCCTGCTCCTCGTGCTGGCTGCATTCGTCGTCTTCGTGTCTTCGCCGACCGGAGAGGGCGTTGACGGCGCAGAACCTCGACACAAGGAGCTGGCGGCTTCCGGGTCCCTCATTGGCATTCTCTCCGGAGCGTTCGGTGTCGGCGCGGGCCTTGTCACCGTCCCCTTGATCTCATGGCTTCGCGAATTGAGGCCGCACCGAGCGACAGCGACAACCTCGGCAATAGGGGCCATCAGCGGTATCGCCGCGTCCATCGGCCACATCGCGGCTCGCAACCCGCGTTGGTCGTTCCTGCCGTTCGTTATCGCCGGTGCCATCGTCGGTGGGCGGTTGGGAGCACAGTCCGCCCATCGCCTCTCGGAACGCGCAGTGCAGGTGCTTCTTGCCGGTGGTCTCGTTGCCGCTGGTCTGCCGCTGCTTCTACGAGCCGTCTGAACGCAGGGGCCCCGATGGTGTCTGCCCCAAGTGGCGAGCAGCCCACCAACGGAGGCCTCGAGACAGAACGAGCGGCGCCACGGTGACATGGAACTCGTCAGCGAAGACCTCGTGTTCGATCACAAGTGAGTTGGCGGGCGCGACCTCGCGAACGGCGCGTACGAACCGGTCCAAGTCCTCCACCATGTCGAGGTAGTGGCCCGCCGCCGGCTTAGCGGGGTGGCCGACCGGGAGCGCAGCTGCTTCTTGCTCGCGGCCCCACTGCGTTTCGTGAGCTCCGATTCCGAAGAACACGCTTGCCTTCTTGGGAGGGGAGGAGAGTTCACCACTGCCGGCTCGATCGAGCAGCGATCCGTTGTTCCACCACAACGACGGACTGCCGAGCAGGTACGCATCGAAGGGGCAACCCTCGTCCCAGATCAGGTGGCAACCGAGGAGCCCGCCGAGTGAGTGGCCGAAGAAAATTTGATGTGCCCCGGCCTCTGGCCACCGTTGGTTGAGCGAGGGCACCAGTTCGTCAGTAAGGAATCGGGTGAATGCCTTGGCCCCTCCGCTCCTGGCAAACATGGGAGTCCGCGACGGGGTGAGATCTCGGGCCCGAACCTGAACGGTGTCGATCAGGCCTTCGGCTCCCGGGTAACCCACACCGACCACCAACATGGACGGCAGTTGGTGCATGAGCTGCAGGCTCCGCACCACGTCGACGGCCGTGCCGAAGAACCCGTCGCCATCGCTGACCATGAGCGTGTGCCGAATCGGATCGACATCTGTCTCCGGTGCGGTGTGGCGAACGCGACACTCCGCGGTCAGGACTCGGAACTCGTCACCCACCGATGTCGAGGGGAACACCTCTGCCGTGGCACCACCAATGATCGGGGGCGGCAAATCTGCAGTCATGTCACCAGACTGGCTCAGCGCTAGGGTTCGCTGCTGTGACGCTTCCGTTGTTTTCTCCCCACGACGACCCAGGGCCGAGCTTCCCCGGCCTTCTCGACAAGGTCGGAATCGATCCCTCCTACAAGGTTTCCAAGGCCGCGGCCGATGCTGGAGCCGAGCACGGGATGACCTTCACCCACGGCACGACGGTGGTCGCTGCTCGAAGCACAGAAGGCGTGGTAATCGCCGGTGACCGTCGGGCGACTTCCGGGAACCTGATCAGCTATCGCAACATGCAGAAGGTCTTCATGGCCGACCGCTGGAGTGGCGTGGCGATCGCTGGAGCGGCGGGACCGGCAATCGAGATGGTGAAGATGTTCCAGCTGCAGCTGGAACACTACGAAAAGGTGGAGGGCCACACGCTGTCGCTGGAGGGCAAGGCCAACCAGCTCAGCCAGATGGTCCGCCAACATCTTCCCGCAGCCATGCAGGGAATGGTCGTGGTGCCGATCTTTGCCGGCTTCGATCGCCGTCGAGGACGGGGTCGACTCTTCGCCTACGACGTGACTGGCGGCCGCTATGAGGAGGAGGATCACATCGCCTCCGGCTCCGGAAGCTTGCACGCCAAGACCGTCATCAAGCTGGGGCGCGGCGGTTCGCTCGGAACCGAGGACACGGTGAATCTGCTGATTCGGGCCCTCTTCACCGCGGCTGACGATGACAGCGCCACCGGCGGCCCCGACAGCATGCGTGGCATCTACCCGATCGTGGCCACCATCACCGCCGATGGTTACCAGGCCCTCGAAGAAGACGACATCGCCGCCCGCTTTGCCACGATCATCGATGAGTACACCGAAGCCAACAACCAAGATCGCATCGCCAACGGGGAGGCTGTCTGATGAACATGCCGTTCTATGTCGCACCCGAACAGGTGATGAAGGACCGAGCCGACTACGCCCAGAAAGGCATCGCTCGGGGCCGAAGCCTGGTGGCCATCGAATTCGATGAGGGAATTCTCATCTGCGCCGAGAACCCGTCTCGCAATCTGAAGAAGATCTCCGAGATCTACGATCGCATCGCCTTCGGCGGCGTCGGGAAATACAACGAATACGACCAGCTCCGTATCGCCGGCATTCGACACGCCGATCTGAAGGGGTACACCTACAGCCGAGACGACGTCGACTCGCAGGCGCTGGCCAATCAGTACGCACAGATGCTCGGGCAGATCTTCACGCATGAGATGAAGCCCCTCGAGGTGGAGATTCTTGTCGTCGCCGTCGGATTCGAGCGCCCAGGCGACCGCCTTTTCCACATTCGGTACGACGGCTCGGTCAGTGACGAAGACGGGTTTGCAGCGCTGGGTGGCGAGGCCGATGCCATTCGGGAGCGGCTGACTGCAGCAAACCTCGATGGTCTCGACGCCGCTGGTGCGCTCAAGGCAGCGGTGGCCGCCCTCAGCGGTCCCGATCGCAACATCGAGAGCGGTCATCTCGAGGTGTCCTTGCTCGACCGTCTCCCCGAGGGCCGATGCTTTCGGCGACTCGAGAATGGCGAGATCGCCGCACTGTTGGGTTCGTCCGCTCGCTGAGCTGGCGGTCGGGCTGCGCGGCTAGGTCATTTTGACCTCCGTGATCGGTCCCTATTCAACCTGACGATCGTTTGGGCCGATGGACTGGCGTGGTCAACAACGTCACCGGGCGCCCAGCCTCGAACGCGAACTCTTCAGCAACGCCGCTGAGCGACGCGGTCTTGTTGGAGTTGCGCGTCGATGCGCAGCTGGTCGTCACATCGGTGGAACGACTCCCAGCTGGTCTCTCCGTTCTCGGTGGCTCGATTGCCGACCTTGTCGAACCGACAGATCGAGGACGCTTCACCGACATTGCTCGAAGTGCCATCATCAACCAGCGAAGCCGCTGGGCGGTCGTGGTCATCGACGCGAGTACCCCCCAACCCATGCGTGTCACGCTGGTGCCGTTCAACGGCGACGGCGGAGACGGACTCCACGTCTACGGCATCCCGACGGATCGCCGGTCCGTTCTCTCCGCTGATTCTGGGAGTCCCGCAGCTCCCGTCATCGATGAAGTCGAACTGGCAACCACGCTGCTGGATCTCGTTCCGTGCGCGGTGTTCGTCAAAGACCGGCACGCCCGTTTCGTCGCTGTGAACAAGGCGTTGTACCGAGCGCTTGGGTGCGACCATGAGCTGGACATGATTGGTCGGAGCGATCGCGACTTCCACGCCAGGGCGGAGGCCGACGTCTACCACGCCATCGATGAGCAGATCATGGCGACCGGCGAGCCGGTGTTCGATCTCGAAGAGGTCCAGACGCGACCGAACGGCACAGTCGAGATCGTCCGTACGACCAAGCTTCCCGTCCGAGACACCGCAGGCCAGGTCGTCGGACTCATGGGGTTCTCCACCGATGTCACCGAGCCCGTACGGGTTGCCGAGGCCCTGTTGGCCAGCGAGCAGCGGTACGCGCTCGCTGCTCGAGCCTCTCGGGATGGCATCTGGGAGCTGGATGTTGCCACCGACGACGTCACGCTGTCGCCTCGGTGCTGCCAGCTCTTTGGCATTCCCGTCACCAGTCGCCCTGTCGACTGGGAGCTGATCTTCGCCCGCCTTGGGCATGAGCAGACACTCGCCATGCAAGCCTTGGTCGATGCGTTCGTGAAGGAGCCATCGCCGTATCTCGAGTTCGAACTCTCCGTTCATGACCACGAGGGCAACGAGCGGTGGATCCAGCTCGTGGGGACCACGGACGAGGTAGACGGGACCGTCCGCCGTGTGGTCGGTTCTGCAGCCGACATCACCGAAGATCGTCTGCGGGAGCAGGAATTGCTCCGCCTCGCATTCAACGACGATCTGACCGGATTGCCGAACCGACGAGCGCTCACCAAAGCAATCGACGAGTCGTCCGGCACGCTGCTCTACCTCGATCTGGACTCGTTCAAGGTCATCAACGACTCGCTTGGGCATCACGCGGGTGACGAGATGCTGACAACGGTTGCGGATCGGCTTCGGTTCACGGTCAGGGCCAGCGAGGCAGGTGGCACCGTGCACCGCCTTGGCGGCGACGAGTTCGCCGTGTTGATCGAGTCGACCGATACCCGAGTCGTTGGCAAGCTCGCCCGCGACATCCACGAAGCGATCGGCGCCCCGATCTGGATCTCCGGGCTCGAGATTTATTCGACTGCGAGCGTGGGGATCGCACACATTGTCGGTGCGGCAGGCAACGGGGAGACCGCAGCCACGGTGCTCCGCAACGCCGACATCGCCATGTACGAGGCCAAGCGGGCGGGACGGAACCGGACGCGTATCTTCGCTACGGAGATGCGGGAACGGGCGGATCAGCAACTCGATCTGCAGATGCGGCTACGCCGAGCGGTGGAGGAGATGGAGTTCACGCTCCACTACCAGCCGCTGTTCGACGGCCCGTCGGGAACCATGACCGGTGTGGAAGCGCTGCTTCGCTGGTCCCCGCCGGGTCAGGATGTCTCTGGCCCAGCCTTGTTCCTTCCGTATCTGGAGGAGACGAATCTGATCGTCGAAGTCGGCAGATTCGTCATGGACGAGGCATGCCGGCAGATGGCCGAGTGGCGGTCGCACAATCCGGAGATGGATTCGGTTCATCTCGCAGTGAACGTGTCTCGCAAACAGTTCGACTCCGGTCTCCTGACCGAACAGGTGGCCGATTCACTGTCCCGCCATGGTCTCGACGCGACAGACCTGATCGTGGAGATCACCGAAACCGCCGTGACCGACTGTCCGGCCGATCTCGTCGCTCGGCTGAGCGAACTCCGGGCGATGGGAGTGAAGATCGCCATCGATGACTTTGGTGTGGGTCAGTCGTCGCTGAGCCAGCTCTACGGTTTGCCGGTCGACATTCTGAAGGTTGATCGCAGCTTTGTGTCCAGGCTCGAAGCCGGCGAGCCCGAACCCGTGACCGATGCCGTGCTGGCCATCGCTGCCTCCCTTGGCTTGCGCACTGTCGCAGAGGGCATCGAGTCCGCCGAGCAGATGGAATGGCTGGTGGCTGCAGGCTGCAACACGATGCAGGGCTATCACCTATCTCGACCGGTCGCTCCGGACCGAATTCCGTCGCTGCTGACGATCCACTGCCCGTAGCCTCGACGAGGTGCTGCCGGAACTCTTGCCCGTCGTGCTCGTCCACGGAGGCTTGTACGAAGATATGACGCCGGGCGAGTTCTGGGGCGAAACCGGTGTGCTTGCCGCGCTCGCGGCGACGAACACGCCCTTTATCGCTCCCCAGCGACCGCGCAAACCGCAGTCGTGGGCCGAAGAGCGCCGCTGGTTGAGCGAGTCCATCGATGAGGCGGGCTTCGACCGAGTTGCCCTTGTCGGGGCATCCAATGGGTGCAGTGCCGCTGCTCGGGTGGCCATCGACGAGCCGCATCGCGTGGCCCGCCTCATGCTGGCGTGGCCGGCCACGGCAAACGATCAGGTGCTGGATGGCCTGGCACGAATCATCATCACCGACGAGATCGGTGAGGCCGCAGCGGACGCACTCCTTCGAGGCGACACGCTGCGAGGCGTTGCCGATGCCGAGCTTTCCGCCCTGTCGTCGCCGGTTGTGGTGTATCCCTCACTACCGGAGAACCACGCCCACCAGCGGCACACCGTGATGGGCATCCTGGCTGCTCAGCCGAACGCATTCCTCGTCGGCGGGAGCCCTGAGCCGCCCGACAAGCAGTTTCCCGAGTACCTCGATGCGTTCATCACCATGGTCACCGAGTTCGCCCGAATCGAACACGATGACTGAGTGAGAGGAATACGGTCGCCCAACGTCTTGCCGGTCGTCGCTACAGCCATGAGCCTGCGGTTCTGCCCAACAGACGGGTGGAGCGCTCGAACTGGTACGAGTGGGACGTGCGAGCGCGACGGTGTCCTGCGTTGCCTGGTGGAACCGATGCAGAGAGTCACCGTGTCTGAAGCGCGTCGCGGCGGGGAAGCCCACTAGGTTGGCGACGATGGTTCCGCAGCGGCGTATCTATGGCATCGAAACTGAGTACGGCGTCACGTGCACTTTGCGCGGTCAACGTCGCCTGAGCCCAGACGAAGTCGCCCGCTACCTGTTCCGACGGGTGGTGAGCTGGGGCCGGAGCTCGAACGTGTTCCTCGTGAACGGCGCTCGCCTCTATCTCGACGTTGGTAGCCACCCCGAATACGCCACCGCCGAATGTGACTCGATTGGCGACGTCGTTATTCACGACAAGGCGGGCGAACGCATTCTCGAACAGCTTCTCGACGCCGCCGAGGAGCGGCTCCGTGACGAGGGCATCCGAGGCACCGTTCATCTGTTCAAGAACAACACGGACTCAGCCGGGAACTCTTACGGCTGCCACGAGAACTTCCTGACCACCCGCAACGACGACATGGCGCACTACAACGAGGTGCTCATCCCGTTCCTCGTGAGTCGCCAGATCTATGCCGGCGCCGGGAAAGTCCTCCAGACGGCACGCGGTTCGATGTTTGCCGTGAGCCAGCGGGCCGAGCACATTTGGGAAGGCGTGAGCAGTGCCACCACGCGGAGCCGACCCATCATCAACACTCGGGACGAGCCCCACGCCGACGCCGAACACTTCCGCCGCCTTCACGTGATCGTTGGCGACTCAAACATGAGCGAGTACACGACCTATCTGAAGGTCGGCGCCATGGCCATCCTGCTTCGCATGGTCGAAGATCCGTCGTGTGTCTTGCGAGACATGACACTCGAAAACCCCATTCGAGCGATTCGCGAGATCAGCCACGACCTCACGTTCCAGCGCAAGGTGCGGCTGGCGAATGGTCGAGAAGCCTCCGCGCTCGACATCCAGTCGGAGTATCTGAACCGGGCACTGCGATACGCCGATCAAAAGGGGCTTCCGGACGACGAAATGAAGGCGTTGCACATGTGGGAACACGTGATGACGCATCTCGAAACTGATCCGTTCAAGCTCGATCGAGAGCTCGACTGGGTCATCAAGCACAACCTCGTCGAGGCGTATCGGGCCAAGCATGGTCTCGAACTCAGCGACGCTCGAGTGCAACTGCTCGATCTCCAATATCACGATGTTCGCCGTAGCCGGGGCCTGTTCTACAAGCTCCAGGATCGTGGCCTGGTGGAACGAACCCTGGATGATCAGCAGATGTTTGATGCGATCGATACGCCACCCCAGACCACTCGAGCCAAGCTCCGGGGCGACTTCATTCGCCGGGCGAAGGAACGCAAGCGGGACTACACCGTCGACTGGGTCCATCTGAAGCTGAACGATCAGGCGCAACGCACTGTCTTGTGTAAGGACCCGTTCAAGAGTGAGGACGAGCGCGTCACCAAGCTCATCGAGAGCCTTTGAGCGTCCCGACGTTTCGTCGGAACGCCCACATCACCGGATTCGAAAGCGAAAGCGAAACAAGCGATGTCCAAGTTGGAGCGGCTGCTGAACCTCACCGCCGTGCTGCTGGAGACGACCCAACCCCTGTCGGCAAACCAGATTCACGAGCGCATCGAGGGCTATCCCGAGGCCTTTGACTCGTTCCGCCGAGCGTTCGAGCGTGACAAGGACGATCTCCGCGTCCTCGGGGTGCCGCTGGCCATCGAGCGCGTTCCCGGAATGGATCCCCCGCTGGATGGCTACCGCATCCGTCCCGAGGAGTATTACCTTCCGGACCCAGGACTAGAGCCTGACGAGCTCGCCGCGATCCATCTCGCCTCCCTGACCGTCAAACTGGACGGATTCGGTGACCGCGAGGCGCTGTGGAAGCTCGGCGGGATCAGCGACGTTGACGTTTCCCGCGGCGCCGAGGCCGTCGCCAACCTGCCAACCGATCCGGCTCTGGTGCCCATTTTCGCCGCCATCACGGACAAGCGACGCTTGGCGTTCACATACAACGGCGCGGAGCGGAGCATCGATCCCTGGCGCATCGACTTTCATCGGGGCCGCTGGTATCTGACGGGTCTTGATCACACCAGGGGAGAGGAACGGCAGTTCCGCCTCGACCGCATCGAGGGTGAGGTCCAACCCGAGGGTGAAGCCGGTGTCGCCCAGCGGCCCGAGGCGCCCGTCTCCGGTCGGCGGCTCCCATCATGGGAGATCGGCGATGAGGCGCCGACGATGGTCGACCTCTTGGTCGATGGTTCTCACGCTGCGTGGGCTGCACAACAGTTCGGGCCGGACGTCGAGTTTGTCGAACACGCCGATGGCAGCATCACCTTCACGGTTCCGGTCGTCATGAGGCATGCCTTCCGATCGTTCGTCATCGACTTCCTCGACCACGCCGAGATCGTTGGGCCACCAGACATGCGCGAAGAATTCATGGACTGGTTGCGAACCGTCGCTACCGGAGGTTCACGATGAGCCAGCGGGGCAACAAGAAGGCAACGGCTCAGGACCGCATGAAGCGGCTACTGGCGATGGTCCCTTGGATCGTGGCCAACCCCGGCGTCCGATTGAGCGAATTGGCCGAGCGCTTCGGACTGACCGAAGCGGAGTTGGCCGAAGACATCGATGTTGTGTTCATGGTTGGTCTGCCGCCGTACACGCCAGACGCACTGATCGATTTCACCTTCGACGAAGATCGCATCTGGATTCGATACGCCGACTTCTTCGCTCGTCCACTCAAGCTCACGCCGGCGCAGGCTCTGGCGTTGCTGGCGTCGTCTGACGGCCTCATGTCCGTGCCGGGAAGCGATCCTGACGGCCCGCTGGCCCGTGCGCTCGACAAGTTGGGAAGTGCGCTCGGCGTCGATGTCGATGCCACGGTCGATGTTCACCTCGGCTCCGCAGCACCGGAGAACCTGGCGTTGCTGCGCACTGCGGTGGCGGAAAAGACCGACGTTGACATCGTCTACTACTCCCACGGCCGGGACGAACGCTCTGCTCGGCGCATCTCGCCCTGGCGACTGAACGCGGCCGGCGGCTATTGGTACGTCCAAAGCTGGTGCCATCGAGCCGAAGGCGAGCGCCTCTTCCGAGTGGACCGAATCGAGAGCGTCACCGCGACCGGAGAAGCGAGTAGCCATCCAGCGCCCGTCGAGGACGCTGAGGCCGTCATGTTCCGGGCGGCGGAAGCGCATGACTCGATCACGCTGCGCTTGGACTCGGAAGCGAGGTGGGTCGCCGAGACCTACCCTTACGAGTCAGTCGACCACCACGATGACGGCTCCGTCACCGTCACACTGCGGGTCTCGGGGCGACCGTGGCTCGAGCGCTTGCTCGTTCGTCTGGGCCCCTTGGCCACCGTCGTCGACGCCGCTGATGTAGCGGAAGCCAAGGAGATCGGACCGGCGGCGGCCCTGCGCATGCTGCAGCGGTACGAAGGCTAAGGTCCTTCGAATGGCAGAATCGCCCAGCGACGATCAGTGGATCAACGACATGCTCGCGAGCGCTCTGTCCAAGGCTCCGGAGGGCCCGGACTCCGGCATCCCGCTGGTGGACGTCCCCCCGCCCGAGCACCGCACGTTGGATCCTGTTGTCGAGACCCCCGCCGCTGCCAATGTGCCGGCTGAGGACACGTTCACACGCACGACGGCTGCAGGAGCCGCAACGCCAGACCCCGTGGTGCGAGCAACTACGCCCAGCCAGCCCACCGCCGCCGAACCTGGCCTCGTCGACGCGTCGGTTGCGGACTTCCCGGCGCCCAGTATTGAGCCGGCATCGTCTGCCGCATTCGCACCGACTGGTGTGCTCGATACCCCGATTCCGGATGCCCTGGTCGATGATCTTCCCGACGACGAGGCGGTTGCTGCCGCCGACGATGAGTTGCCGCCCGAGAGCAATGCGGTTCGCAGCATCATCGAGTGGATCGTCGTCCTTGTCGGCGCCGTGGCGGTGGCACTCCTCTTACGGGCGTTCCTCTTCCAAGCGTTCTGGATTCCATCGGAATCGATGGAGACCACGCTGCTCAAGCAGGATCGAGTGCTGGTCAACAAGCTCAGCTATCGCCTTCACGACGTCAACCGTGGCGATGTCGTGGTCTTCCGTCGTCCCGATGATGAGCAGGCGGAGATCCGCGATCTGATCAAGCGAGTGATTGGCCTGCCGGGAGAAACGGTCAGTGCTCGCGACAACACGATCTTCATCAACGATCAGCCTCTGATCGAGCCGTACCTCGCCGCTGATGAGGTCATCGAAGACTTTGGGCCGACACTGGTGCCGGATGGTGAGGTCTTCGTGATGGGGGACAATCGCGACCGCTCGTTGGACTCGCGTTTCTTCGGCACGGTTGAGGAAGAGCGAATCGTCGGGCGAGCCTTCGTGCTGTTCTGGCCGCTGAATCGAATCGATTCTCTGTAGCGAAGTCGCTGCTCAGAGCAGCTCGAAGAAGGGCTGGTCACCAAAGGGCGAAGGCGCTTCGGCTGACTCCCACACCACGTTGAGGACTCCACCGATCCGGCCGATCTCCTCTGCTGCCTCGCTCACGATGTCGAGCAGAACGGCCCCATCGGTCTGGTTCCCAGCTGCGGCGCGACGAACGATGATGAGCGCCTGGCGGCCGGGCCCGAGATCGAGGTCCCCGAGGCAGTCGGCGGCTGCGTCCCAGTTGCGGCCGAAATGGGCAGGAAACGATGCTTGCGTCGCCAGGTCGTCGAGTAGCTCTTGCTTGTTGGGCGTGCGCCCGAGGTCCAGCTCGATCACACGCCATCCCAGGGCGGCGGCGAGGGCACCGAAGTTGGCCGTGACGGCATGTGTCTTCCACACACCGGGAGCGAGATGCTGCAGAAGGAGTGCGATCTCCGCGCTCGTGGATGGAGTGGTTGCTGGGGGAGCAGTCATCGCAGTGGACCGTTCTGGGCGATTTCGTGGAACGAGGCGTAGTGGTCGGACGTGTAGAACAGCTCGCCTTCAGCGCCGCTCACGATGCGGCGGGCGCCACGATCGTTCTCACCCGGAGTGACGACCGTGTACTCCCGGTAGTGGCCGCGCCGCTGATCGGGGAGAAAGCCCTCCCGATTCTGGAACGTGCCGTCGTCCTGACGAAACGGATACGGCCCGTCCGACATGATCAAGTCGATGGTGACGAGGGCCTCCCCAGGCAACTCATCGAGGAAGATCAGCGGCAGGTCGGTGAACCTCGTCGCAGACGCCTCCAGGGGAGCGTCCAGCACGGTCGTGTCGGGAGCAACGGTCGTGTCGGGAGCAAAGGTGCCGCCGCTGGCAAATGAGCTCGCTGTCTGGTCGGCCGCCCCCGGCGAATCGTTCAGCGCCTCGCCGCCGCAGGCCCCGAGCACAAGGGTCAACAGCGCAGCGAGAAGGACGATGACACCGCACCGGCGCGTCGAGCGATTCATGCGTCGTCTTCAGGGAAGAACTGATTGATCGTCTCCACCATACGATCGACGTGATCGCTGAAGATCCCATCGATCCCGACATCGACAAGCGAGGCGATCTCTCGGGCGTGTTGGGCATCCCAGCCCAGCGCATAGCGGCCAAAGCGATGGAACGTGGTCACGAGGCCGCCGGTCCAGTCCGGGAGCCGCAGGTTCACCGCGTCGATGCCGAGATCGCGCAAGGTGAAGGCGCGGCGCTCCGGGCCTTCCTTCATTCGAGACAGCCTTGTTGAGTCAACAAGACGGGCTGAGGTGTGTTCACGCCAGACCATCAGCTGGTCGAGTTCCGGATGACACAACCAGAGCCGTTGTTCGGCATCTCCGCCGGCGTTGCGAGCCGTCGCGACGATCCCGTCGAACGTTGCCGAGTCCTTCACGTCGATCGAGAGGTCGAAGTCGGTGCCGATCTCGTCATAAAACTCTTCGAGGGTCGGAATGTGTTCGCCAAGCTCGTCTCGCCGGACGTTCGCGATCGGGCGCCGCCGAGGCCAACGGCCAGCGACACCATCGTGGTCGAGGATCACCTGCTTGTCCGAGGTGATCCAGCAATCTGTCTCGATGCCGGTCGCACCGAGCCTTCGGGCTAAGGCAAAGGCCTCCAGCGTGTTTTCGGGAGCGTGTGCTCGGGCACCACGATGGGCGAACGAGATGGGCTGGTCGAGAAGAGAGCGGAGGCGAGGCGCCATAGCTGACATGGTGCCGTGCGGGATCCACCACTGCCACCCCGGGCTCTGAGAGCATGTCGGCCCCTGGGGAGAGGTAGGAGGCTGGGGTCTCTTACCTATTTTCCTCAAGAGGTCCCCTGCAGCTGCCGACCCTAAGAGTGTTCACGTAACGGGTAGAAGCAGTGAGGAGACCACGCAGATGGCGACCATCCGAGCGAGTTGTGGTGATTGCGGTGACGTCGAGCTGACCACAGCCGATGTGCAGGTACGTATCTGCGACGACACCAACGAGGGAACGTATGCGTTCCGGTGCCCACAGTGCCGCATGACGGTGGTGAAGCCAGCAGAAACGCGGACCATCGACCTTTTGGTTGCCAGCGGGGTTGCCTTCAGCACCTGGAGCCTGCCGGCCGAACTGCGGGAGCCCAGAATCGGCGAGCCGATCTCGCACGACGACCTGCTGGACTTCCACGATCTCTTGAACGACGATTCGGCCCTCGAGAACGCTCTCGCCGAATTCACCGGCTGAGCCGACCCCTCAGCGGGCCGGACCGAACCTAGGATCGCCCGATCGAACGGCGACCGACTACCCAGATCTCCCGAGAACCGTCGGCTTGGCCGACGGTTCTTCGCGTGCGGGTAGTCTGACCGGCATGTTCAACATCGGTGGTCCGGAGGTGTTGGTGATCGCCCTGGTTGCGCTCATCGTCGTCGGACCCGATCAGCTGCCCAGCGTGCTTCGCAAAGCCGGGCAGTATGCCTCGCAGGCTCGATCCATGACCGCTGGCCTTCGTCAGGAGTTCATGGCGGGCGTCGACGAGATCGATCCGACGAAGTGGTCGGAGGACGCAGAGAAGAACAATGGAACGGCTTCCTCCTCTTCCGGGCCGCTCGATCCCGACACCAAGGCTGCGACGAACCCGAACCCGATCGTGCCACGCGGCTACGCCGAGCGCGTTGCTGCCAACGACCCGGACAACCCGTTCTCCGTGAAGCCTGTGTCGGGGACGGTGCCACAGCGCCCGATGGCCGAGCCAACCCCGGAAGAAGCAGCAGCCGAGGCGGCAGCAGCGGCCGAGAAGGCAGAACGAGCGGCACAGGAGGCCAGGGCCGAGGCGAATCGAGCCAGGGCCAAGGCGAAGGCAGCGCAAGCCGCGGAAGCAGCTGAGGCCGCAGCCGCCGCCCCTGAGAACGGCGATGCCTCAGCCACACAGGATGCGCCGGCGTCAGGCGAGAGTGAGCCCAGCGCATGATGAAATTCTTGCCGAAGCGAGGGGCGAAAGGTGCCGCCGCCGGACCAGACGAGATGACCCTCATCGGTCATCTCGCCGAGCTACGGACCCGGTTGATCCGGAGCGTGATTGCCGTGGCGCTCGGGGCGATCGTCATCTGGATCTTCCGCAATCAGCTCTTCGATGTTCTCACCCAGCCCTACTGCGACATTCGCCCCGAGGACGACTGTGCGCTGCTGGTCACCAGTCCGCTCGACGAGTTCAACACGGCACTGACACTGTCGGGCTACGGCGGACTGATCGTGGCCATGCCGGTGATCATCTACCAACTGGGCAAGTTCATCCTGCCGGGGCTGTACCCGAACGAGAAGAAGGCGCTGATTCCGTTCGTCGCCGTCGCTGTCGTACTCCTCTTTGCCGGCATCATCGTCGCCTACCTGTTCATGCCTCGGGCGCTCGCGGTGCTCACGGACATTCTTGGCGCTGAGAATCGCACCGAGGCGTTCTTCACACCCACGGCGTACCTGGGCTTCTTCATCAAGATGATGTTGGCCTTCGGCCTGGCCTTCGAGTTGCCCTTGATCTTGGTTTTCCTCCAGCTCGTTGGGGTGCTGCAGACCGAAACGCTGCGGAAGAACCGGCGGATCGCCGCGGTGGCCGTGGTGATCCTTTCCGCAGTCATCACGCCCACTGGGGACCCTCTGACACTGCTGGTTCTCGCGCTGCCGATGTACCTGTTCTACGAAGTGGCGATGATTATCGGCGGGCGTCTCACCAAGAATCGGGGTGTCGTCGTCTGATGGGCCAAGCGGCCTTTCTGGCACGACTCGGCTTTCCCGTTGACGACTTCCAGCAGCAGTCCTTTGATGCGCTCGACGAGGGCAACCACGTCATCGTCGCAGCGCCCACCGGCGCCGGGAAGACGCTCGTTGCTTCCTACGCCGTGCATCGGGCGATGGAACATGGCACGCGGGTGTTCTACACCACGCCCATCAAGGCGTTGTCGAACCAAAAATTCCATGACCTCGTCGCCGAGCACGGGATCGACAACGTCGGGCTCTTGACCGGCGACAACGTCATCAACGGCGAGGCTCCCGTGGTCGTGATGACCACCGAGGTCCTGCGCAACATGCTGTACGCCGGGAGAAACCTGGACGCCCTCGAAGCCGTTGTTCTCGACGAGGTCCACTATCTCCAAGACAGCTATCGAGGCTCGGTCTGGGAAGAAGTGATCATCCATCTGCCGCACCGGATTCAGCTGGTCGCGTTGTCCGCCACGGTCTCGAACGCCGACGAGCTCGCCGACTGGATGACCACGGTGCGTGGCCCGACGCGCCTCGTCGTGGAGCACCGACGGCCCGTTGAGCTCGAGAATCTGTACTTGGTGGGGGAGCGGTCGGGCAACAAGCCCACGATGATCAAGACCCTCATCGGCGGCAAAGCGAATCAGAAGGGTTTCCGGTTCGACCCTGACGTTCGCAATCGCTCGAAGGGCCGGGCCGTCAAGGGCCGAGGCCATCAGCGTCGGAAGTATCAGACGCCCTCCAGGCTGGACGTGGCCCAGGTACTTCGCGAGAAGGAACTTCTGCCCGCGATCTTCTTCATCTTCAGCCGGGCTGCCTGTACCGACGCCGCGAAGGCGGTGCAAGGCTCAGGTCTCACGCTGACCACCCGGGCTGAGCGGGAGCGAATCCGCGAAATCGTCAGCGAGCGGCTGGGCGTGCTGACCGAAGCCGACCGGGAGATGCTCGACTACGACACGTTCGTCGCCGGCCTGGAGGCTGGTGTGGCTCCCCACCATGCGGGGATGGTGCCCCCGATGAAGGAAGCGGTCGAGGCATGTTTCGTCGAGGGCCTGACGAAGCTGGTGTTTGCGACCGAGACCTTGGCTCTCGGCATCAACATGCCGGCTCGCACCGTGGTGCTCGAAAAGCTCACCAAGTGGACCGGCGAGCATCACGAATCGCTCACGCCGGCGCAATTCACCCAGCTCACGGGCCGAGCGGGACGACGGGGCATTGACACCAAGGGCCAGGCCGTCGTGCTCTGGAGTCCCTGGGTGCCGTTCGAGCAGGTCGCCTCGTTGGCCTCCAGCAAGAATTTTGTCCTTTCCTCGGCGTTCCGGCCCACGTACAACATGGCGGCGAATCTTGTTCGACGGTACGACCCCGAGCGGGCCCGGCAGCTTTTGAATCTCTCGTTCGCCCAGTTCCGAACTGACGCCGACGTGGTGCGGGCCGAGCAGAAACTCGATCGATTGCTCGACCGGCGACGCCAGATGCTGGGCCGGCTCGAATCCGAATTCGGGCCGCTCGAAGAAGTGTTGGCTGCGATCGGGACACCCGAACAAGCGAACGCTGACGCGCAAGACGTCGCCTTTGCCCTGAGCCAGGTCAGCCTCGGCGACATTCTCGAGATCGATGCGGAAGGATTACCGACGCCTCTGGTTGTGCTCTCCGTGGCCTATCGCAAGGGCAGGCGCATCAAAGTCACCGCCGCCGATGTCGATGCCGACACGTACGAACTGACCGTCGACATGCTCGAGGCACCGCCAACCGTGATCGGCGGTATCGAGGTGCCTGAGCCGTACCTACCGCACAGCATGACGTTCGTCTATGACTGCGCTCAGAGGATGAAGTCGGCCCAGCTGCTCTCTCAGAAGCGCCGCAAGCGGCTCGGACCGACCGGTGGGATGAGCTCGGTCCAAGACGTGCCAGCGGCCGCTCGCAAGGCCGTCAAGCGGCTGGAGAAGATGGACGCCGAGGTAGCCACCCTGCAGCGCAGCATGGCCAGCCGCTCTGAATCGTTGGCCGGGCAATTCGATCGAGTGATCGATCTGCTGACCGATCGGGGACACCTCGACGGGTGGTCGTTGACCGACAGCGGCCAACGACTGGCCCGCCTCTATCACGAGTGTGATCTGTTGCTGGTGGAGGCACTCGATCAGGGACTCTTCGACGACTTGTCATCGGGGGAGATGGCGGCGATGGCGTCGGCATTCACGTACGAGGACCGTCGTTCAGGCCCGGAAGCCCACGCGTGGTTCCCGACCTCAGAGTTGCGCCGCCGCTTCGGGTCGCTGACCAAGATGCATCGCGATCTGAGCCGTCGAGAACGTGATGCGCGGTTGCCGCTGACTCGTCAACCGGATGCAGGCTTCATGGCGATCGCCCACGCCTGGGAGTCCGGCGGCGAACTGGATGACGTGCTGGCCGACGAGGAGATCACCGCTGGTGATTTCGTGCGTACCGCCAAGTTACTGATCGATGTGCTTCGCCAGATCGCCCAGCTTGCTCCCGCGGCCGAGACCGGCCGGGCGGCAGGTCGAGCCGCGGAGGCCATCTTCCGTGATCTCGTCGCCGCTTCGTCGATCGTGGACACGGGCGAAGCGCCACCGAGCGGCGAGCAGGAGCGAGAGGAGGTCTGAGCGATGCCGATCGCCAAAGGCCAACCCTGGGGCCAATCGGCACCGCGGCCGCCCGGACTGGTCGTCGCGGCGGACGACGTCGATCTTGCTCGTCTTGTCCTCGCTGCGAAGCAGGCGGGGGAGAACCACCCGGTCCTTGGAGTGAGCTCCGGCGATCTGCTTCGGACGCTCGGCTTTCCGCCGGTCGCACCTGTCTCGACCGAACCCGTGCCCGCGATGCACTTTCCGATGGATCTCGGTTTCGTGACGATCGACGGAGCGGCGGAGCAACCCTTTGTCGCGCACGTCTTGGCCCGCGGGCCGCTGTGGTCCGGCCCCGGCTTCGTGGCGATGAACGCTGGCTGGCTCGGGGAGATGTATCTCGGGCCGAAGGCCCACCCCAATGACGGGCTGGTGGACACCACGCACGGATCCCTGGCGCTGCAACAACGCTGGCAGGCGCGCTCGCGGGTTCGATCAGGGACGCACCTGCCGCACCAGCGGCTGAAGGTCCGGCGCGCTCGCGAGGTCGCTGTTGCGCTCGATGTCCCTCGTCCGCTGCGACGAATGGTGTGGATCGACGGGGTTCGGCACGGTCGGGGGACCGCCCTCTCGGTGCGTGTGGAACCCGATGCGTTCACACTCGTCGTTGAGGTCCGCGTGTCTGGCGGTGGAAGTGAATAACCTCTGACGCCGTGGGCGCCTACGTCGTCGAAGAATTCACCCCAGAAGAAGCCGACGTCCTGCGTCGCTATTTCACGAACCTCGATTTGCCGGTCTTTGCACTCGTCAATCTTCCCGAGGTGGTGAAAGGTGCGCTCTTTGCCCGCTATTCGCGTTCGGCGAAGAGCTTGCGTCGATTGTTCTTGGACGAGTTCGTGGGCGAGCTCGACATCGAGGGCGATGCCACGATCGACGCCACCATCGGCCTGGAACGAGCCGAGGACCTCTACGAGAAGGTCTTCGTCGAGTACGGCGATGACAGTGTTGCCCAGTTGGGTGGGGTCCACCTGGCGTGCGAGCAGGCATCGAACTTGCTGACCAAGGTGCTCGAATGGGGCCGTCTCGCCTCCTACCTGGAGCAGTCCACGCGTTACATCGCCTATGACAGCCGCGCCGATGGTCGGTACCGGTACTACCGGGACTCCGAGATCCTGAGTTCTGAGCTCGGCACCCGCTACATCGGCGATATGGATCGGCTCTTCGACACCTACGCCCGTCTTGCGCCCATCGTGCAGGACTTCGTCCGAGAGTCGACGCCCAAGGGAGTCAACGACAGCGACTTCGTCTACCGAATGGCGACCAAGGCCAAGGCGCTCGACGCGGTGCGAGGCATCCTCCCCGCAGCCGCGCAGTCCAACGTCGGCATCTACGGAACCGGTCAGGCCTACGAGCAGCTGCTCGTGCGCATGCGTTCACACCCGCTGCCCGAGGCTCGCCACTACGCGGATCTCATGCTCTCTGAGCTACGCAAGGTCATTCCGTCGTTCGTCCGGCGGGTCGACATCCCCGATCGTGGCGGCGCGTCCAGCGCGTACTTGGCCGACAACCGGGTCGCCATTGAAGATCTTTCTGAAGCGCTGCTCGGGCCGGCAGAGGTTGAACCCGGTCCCGGTGTCGATTTGATCGACTTCGATCCAGACGCGGAGATCAAGGTCGTGGCGTCGATGCTGTACTCCGCGTCGTCGCTCTCCGAGCGCGAGCTCGAGCGTCAGGTCGCCAACATGTCGGTCGACGACCGTCTCCGCGTGATGCGGGCCTACGTGGGGGAGCGTCAGAACCGTCGTCACCGCCCCGGTCGGGCCATGGAACGTCCCTTCTACCGATTCGACGTGCTCGCCGACTACGGCGCCTTCCGTGACCTCCAACGGCACCGCCTGCTCACGGTCGAGTGGCAGAAGCTGTCTCCGGCCCACGGCTATGTTCGTCCGCCGCTGATCGATGAAGCCGGACTCACCGACGACTTCGACGCGGCGATGGAGCGCTCCGCCAACCTCTACGATGCGCTTGAGCCACCGTTCGAGGACCAAGCTTCATATGCCGTGGCGCTTGCGTATCGCGTGCGGTTCAACTTCAACCTGAACGCTCGAGCCGCCATGCACATGCTGGAGCTGCGGAGTACGCCTCAGGGCCATCCTGCGTACCGCACCGTGGCGCAGGAAATGCACCGCCAGATTGCCGATGTTGCTGGCCACCGGGCGATTGCGGAGATGATGACGTTCGTCGATCACTCGACCGAAAGCGACCTCGAACGACTCGACGCCGAGCGTCGGGCTGAGGCCAAAAGGGCGAAATTCAGCTGAGCCGTTACCGTGGGTGATCATGCTCACTGAACACGGTTGTTGGAGCAAGGCCCTCACAGAGCAGCGCGAGACGCCGATTGTGGTGGCATGAAACGTCGCCTCTTTGCCGCCCTGACCGTGGTGCTCGCCACGCTTGCCTCGGTGACTGCTCCGGCCTCTGCCCACGACTCGTACGAAGTCCGGTCGGGAGACACCCTGTCGCACATCGCAGTGCGCTTCGGCGTTTCGGTCTCCGACATCGTTGCCGACAACGACCTTGGCAGCGCCGACCAGATCCGAGTCGGGCAGAAGCTCAGAATCCCGCACGGCGGAACCACCACCACGCAGGCTTCGGCCACCACAACGCAGGCAGAAACGCCAGCGCCAGCGGCGACCACGCCGACCAGCAACGGCTCGACCTACACGGTCGCCTCCGGCGACACGCTGAGTGGTATTGCGCTCAAACTCCGTGTGCGTCAAGCGGAGCTGACCTCGCTCAACGGCATCACGAATCCCAACCGCATTCGCATCGGCCAGAAACTGCAGGTGCCAGCGGGCGCTGTCGTGACGACCAACGGAGCCGGTGGCGATCCCACCCCGTCCACTGACAACGTGGCCGCTCATCTCGCTCGATACCCCCGCATGCCCCAGCGCATTACGTCTCGTCCCGAGCGAGCTGCCTTGATTCCGATCTTTGAACGCTGGGCCGCCGCCAACAATCTCCCGGTCGACCTCGTGATGGGCGTGGCGTGGCAGGAGTCGGGCTGGAACAACGAAGCCGTTTCCTACGCTGGTGCCGTTGGTGTTGGGCAGATCATGCCCGCAACCGGCGAGTGGGTGGCCACCGACCTCATCGGCCAACCGGGCCTGCGTCGCGAGAACCCCGAAGACAACATTCGGATGAGCGCTCGCTATCTCCGTTGGTTGATCAACTTCATGGGCTCAGAAGACCTGGCACTCGCTGGATACTTCCAGGGACCGAACTCGGTGAAGGCCGGCCAGATGCTGGGAGCCACCGAGCGCTACGTGGCAAGCGTCAACGCCCACCGAGGCTTCTTCGTGGCTGGTTGACCACGCGTGTCGGATATCTCTTTGTGGTACCGCGCAGAACACCGGCGACTGTGTAGAGTCCGCCCCGTTCGGCGAGTACCAGCCAAAAGGGCCTTCCATGACTGACGAAACTGAAGACCTCGACATCGAAGAAGAAATCGACGGCGAGGAAGATCTGGAGCTCGACGCTGATGACGTCGAAGAAGACGTCATCGACCTCGAGGATGATTTCGACGACGATGCGCCAGTCGTGGCGGCCGTTGACGACGACGAGGAAGAGGACGACGACGAGGAAGAGTCGCGTCCGAAGGCTCGGAAGGTCGATGACGACGAAGACGAAGACGAAGACGTCGATCCCGACGACGTTGAGGCCGACCTCGATGCGATCCTGAAGAATCGGATGGCGGCTGAGGACGACGACGAAGACGAAGACGAAGAAGCGCCGGTCGAGAACCCCACCGGAGTTTCGGCTAAGAAGGCCGGCGAGTTCCTCTGCGAGATGTGTTTCCTGATGAGGGACAAGACGGGCCCCGGCTCCCCACCCTGTTCGATGGGTGACGGCGTCGAGTGGTGCCGTCCGCTCGAGCGCTGAGAGCCTTCGCCGTGCCTGCAGCAGAGGACTCCTCTCCACTCGACCAGCTTGTTGAGCTCTTCGTCTACGCCCCAGTGGGCATGATCTACGAGTACGAGAATGTGCTGCCCAAGCTGGTGAAGCGGGGCAAGAGCCAGGTGCAACTGGCCAAGCTTCTCGGCCAGATGGCGGCCAAGAAGGGGCAAGCCGAGGTGGGGGACACAGTCGGCGGCGCCGTTGGCGGTGTCGCGAGCGTCCTCGCCCAGAGCATCACCGAGTTCGGGACCCTCATTGGACTCGCCCCTGCCCCTGAGCCTCCTGCTGCTGGGAGCACGACCCCGGCCGCTGCGTCGAAGCGGCCGCTGACGGTCGTTCCTGACGCCGAGACCAAGGCCAAGAAGCCCGTTCGCAAAGCCGCACCCAAGAAGGCTGATCCGAAGAAGTCCGCCGCCAAGAAGGCGGCTCCGAAGAAGGCCGCCGCCAAGAAAGCCGCGACCAAAAAAGCCGCGACCCCCTCCGTCGTCGCCGATCTTCCGCTGCCGATCGCCTCCTATGAGGAGCTCAAGGCCAAAGACATCGTGGACATGCTCGGCGATCTCACACCGGAGCAGCGGGAACGGGTTCGGGAGCACGAGAGCAACACCCGAGGTCGGCGCACGATTCTCGGCAAGCTGGATCGTCTCGACCGAGCCGAGAGCTGAGCCCGGTCACGATGGAGGCCGCTCGGCTCGCGACAACGGACGACGTTGACGCCATCGCAGTCATCGACGCCGCGGTACGGACGGAGAAGCAGGATCAGCGCGGTGGATCGCTCTATCTCCGGCGCGAAGCAGTGATTCCTGCGGCAACGCGGGCCGAAGCTCTCCTCCAGAGCAAGACGGGGATCGTCGTGGTCGGAACGTTCGACGGCGTGCCCTTCGGCTACGCCCTCGCTGAAATCGAAGAGCTCGAGGACGGCAGCACGATCGGCCGCATCGATGATCTTGCCGTCGTGGAGGAAGCACGCAAGGTCGGCATCGGAGCCGCCATCATGCATCAGCTGCTCGATCACTTCCGGTCTGCCGGATGTATCGGAGCTGATGCTCGGGCTCTCCCTGGCGACCGGCACACCAAAAACTTCTTCGAGAGCTTTGGCCTGAAGGCACGCATGCTCACCGTGCACTTCGACCTCACCAACGAAGAAGGCTGACGGCCTCGGTCGACCGCGGTCGCTCCTTCGAGCCGAAGCTGGATCTCAGCTACCGGTCCACTTTGGCGCTCGCTTCTCGATGAAGGCGAGTGGCCCCTCTCGGAAGTCGTTCGTTGAGGCCAAGGCCCCGATGGCCTGATTCGAGATGCGCATGGCCTCGCGATCGTCCAAACCCTCAGCCGCACGCATCACTCGAAGGCTCGCCCGCACCGCCAAGGGAGCGTTCACGGCGATGCGTTCGGCCAGCTGGTGTGCGGTCGCCAGTGCCTCGCCCGGTTCGCAGAGTTCGTTGACCATGCCGAAGTGGTACGCCCGCTCTGCTGAGATCGGGTCGCCGGTGAGAATCAGCTCGGTGGCTACGTTGCGGGGCAACACCTGTGGCAGGCGGAACAGACCACCGGCGGCGGCGACAAGGGATCGCTTGACCTCGGGAACCCCGAACCGAGCAGTGCGAGAAGAGACGACGAGGTCGCAGGCCAGAACCAACTCGGTCCCTCCGGCCAGTGCCGGTCCATCGACCGCAGCGATCAGGGGCTTGGTGCGATCTCGCAGCACCAAGCCGCCGAAGCCACCCCGTTTGGTGTTGAGCGCACCTGCATCGCCGGAGGACACGGCTTTCAGATCGGCCCCGGCAGAAAAGGCCGGGCCGGCACCGGTGAGGATGCCGACCCAGAGAGTGTCGTCGTCTTCGATGCGATCGATGGCGTCTTCGATGCCCTGGGCAACCTCGCCGTTCACGGCGTTGCGAGCTTCAGGACGATTGATGGTGATGGTGGCGACGTGACCGTCGACGGAGAACTCGATCATGGATCGAGACCCTAAGGGATCAGGCGTCGGGCGCCGAATCCTCGGCCTCGGGTGCTGCTTCGGCCTCGGGTGCTGCTTCAGCTTCGGGTGCTGCTTCAGCTTCGGGTGCTGCTTCAGCTTCGGGTGCTGCTTCGGCTTCGGGTGCTGCTTCGGCTTCGGGTGCTGCTTCGGCTTCGGGTGCTGCTTCGGCTTCGGGTGCTGCTTCGGCTTCGGGTGCTGCTTCGGCTTCGGGTGCTGCTTTAGCGTCCGGGGCCGGAGACTCGACGGGCGGTGCCTCGGTGGTGGCCGCAGTCACGACCTGGTCGGCCTCGGCGGGAGGAGGTGTCTCAGCCGTTTCCTTCGGAGCTGGTGCCTCGGCTGCCGGCTTGCTGTCGGCTGGCTTCTTCCCCGCCGGCTTCTTGTCAGCAGCCGGCTTGCGGCCACCGCCGCCACGTCGCGCCGGGCCCCGACGATTGGCCTTCTTGGCCTCGGACGGATCGATGCCGAAGTGGGCGGCGATGGTTGGCACCCGGTCAGCGACCTTGCGAACGGCCTGCAGCAGCTCAGCGCTCGGCTCTGCCGGGAACCCAGCCGGAACCACGGCATTGCGAATCGGCGAGAACGCGACAGCATCGATCACGGTGGCCCAGCGATCTTGCATGACGTCGGCCGCGAGGCCCTCTGAGGCCATCGCAGTCAGCTTGGTCGCCAATTCCTGAGGCAGCGGTGCGCCGGCCTTCACCGGGCGTGAGCTGAGTCGGAGTGCCCGAACGGAGCGACCACCCTCGACGGCTTCGGTGATGTCGGTCAGCCACTGCTGGTGATCGGTTTCGATGCGTTCGGCGAGCTTTGCCTTCAGCTGCTCGGCGAGTGCTCGTCCTTCGTCGTCGCGGGCGGAGTCGGAGGCGACAACAACGGTGCGCAGATCCTTGAGATCCAACTCGTCGACGTCGGCCATCGCGGCGTCAGCCTTGTCGCGCCACTCGGCGGCCTTGAGACGCGGCGCAAGATCTTCGGCGATCTTCAGCACGGGAGCAGTCGGAATCTCTGGCGTGCCAGCTTCCTTGGCCTCAGCGTTCTGCTTTTCGATGGCCTCGCGAACGGCGGGGATGCCACCACGCAAGACCTGCTCGGCGATGGGACGATGCTCTTCGGGAACCTCGGCCAATACGGCATTCCGGTGGTCGCGGCGGGGCCGCAAGCGCTTGGGCTTGGGCCGAAGATCGGGTGCGGGGCCACGGTTGCCGCGATCACCACGGCCCTCGCCGCGACCGCCACCGTCACGCCCGCCTTCACGGCGTCGGCCATCACGACCGCCGCCCTTGCCACCCTTGCGGCCGTCGCGGCCGCCGCGGTCGGAGCGACCACGGGGAGCACGCACCTCGGTGACGAGTTCGTCGTCGCGGAGCTGACGCGGCTTCATCTCGAGGATGTCGGTCCGCTCCTTCTTTTTCTTGGGCGGGAACACCTCCACGATCTCGATGCCGTCGAGCAGGAACTCTGCCTCGACCTTGCACACGTCACCGATGGACGCACCTTCATAGAGAAGCGAGCTGTTCACCTCACCCTTGGGTTGCTTGGCCCCGGCAGCGCGCCAGGTCCAGGATCCGTCTTCTCGGGTGCTGGTGAGTTCTACTTCGATGCGTCGTGACATCTGTCCTGTGTTCCTGTCTGAACGGCCGCAAGTTCGGCCGCAGAAGGTTGCCGTGAGCGGAGGACGCTTTTCAACCCTCGGGCGAGACTTTGGCTGAGTCGATCGAGCGCAGGACTCGGTAGGCGTCGTTCGACCTCGCCGCCTGTCGGACCTCGCGAGCGGTTGCGTCGACGTACCGCTGTGTCGTCGCCAGCGACTCGTGGCCGAGCAATCGTTGCAGTTCGGTCCCCGACGCGCCGTTCCGGGCCAACGACGTGGCAAAGGTGTGCCGCAGCGCGTGAACGAGGGCCCCGGCCGGCACCCGGGACCGTATTCCCGCCTCTCGGTAGAGCTGTTCGATCATGTACTGCAACGCACCACGCTTCATTGGCTCACCACTGTTTGCGACGAAGAGGGCCGCATCAACGGCGATTCGCCCGGGAAAGCGGCGCAAGCGAGACGAGATGTAGTCGGTAATGATCGCCTCGACCTCGGGCTCGAGCGGCACTGTCCGTTCCTTGTTCCCTTTGCCCCGAACGCCGATCACTCGCTCGCCCTCGGGCCCGTCGATCGAACGGACCTTCAGGTCGAGCAGTTCGCTCAGGCGGAGGCCACAGGTCACGAGCGTGACGACGACGGCGAGATCACGCTCGGGCCACGGGTCTCGTGCGGTCTGTCGACCGGCAGCGGCGACCTGGATCAGGCGTTCGACGCTGTCGTCGCCAGTAATGGATTTCGGTCGGCTCTTCGGGATACGCGGCTTTTCCACTGCGGCCATCGGATTACCCGGAAGCACGCCGTCGGCGACGAGGAACGTGAAGAGCTGATTCCACGTGGACCAGGTTCGCGAGATCGTGGCGGCGGACTGATGGGAGATCGCGGCAAACGCCCGCCGGAGCGTTCGGACATCGAGATCATCGACGAGGACTGTGGGGACCTCTTTGCCAAGGACATCACCGAGCTGGAGAAGGATCGTGTCCAGATCTCGCCGGTAGGCCTTGAGTGTGTGTTCGGAGTGTTTCTTTGGGCGTCGAGCGAGGAAGAACTCCTCGATTTGGTCCTCGACGGTCACTCCCATGCACCGAACGGTACTCCGGGCGTCAGATCGGGCGTTGGAATCCTGCTGGCGCTTGCTGCGGAGTGGGGGTGGCCATCTGTCCGGCGAGCGCGGGAGCCGGGGCGGCTACGGGTGCTGGCATGGGGGACTGCGTGGGCGTGGGCGTGGGTGTGGGAGCGGGCGCCGGACCGGGAGCTGGCGTCGAGCCAACACCATTGACCGTGGCCCGTGGAGCGTTCTTGCGGCTCACCGTGGCCGCACCCTTGGCGTCGGTCACGAAGTAGACGTCGGCGACTCGGTCGATCATGGCCTTGTCCAACTTCTTCGGCACGTTCTCATACAGACAGATGCCTTCCATCAGTTCGCAGAAGTCGGGGACGAGATAGGGGCGAAGTTCGCCGATCTCTCGCTGGGCGATGCTGCGCAGGTACGAGGCGTCGTCAGCGGTGACTTCGATTCCTCTGGCCTTCGCGACGCGCACGAGGATCCAGTTGAACGCGTTCTCGCTGATCGGTCCAACGAACACCTTGTTGCGGAGTCGGCGGAGAAAGGCGTCGTCGCCGAGGGCGTTCGGGTCGAGGTTGGTCGATGCGACGAGCTTCAACTCGAACGGCACCGTGAACTTTGCGCCGCTGCCGATCTTGAGAAAGTCCACGCCTCGTGAGAGGGGCATGATCCACCGGTTCAGCAGCTGATCGGGCTTGAACGTCTGTCGGCCGAAGTCGTCAACGACCAAGATGCCGTTGTTTGCCTGCATCTGTATTGGAGCGGCGTAGATGCCGTTGTTGGCGTCGTACTCGAGTTCCACGCTCTCCAGGCTCATCTCGCCACCAACGACCACGAGGGGGCGGCTGCAGGCCACCCATCGGGGATCGAGGTCCACGGGTTGTTCGGGGGCAGCGTGATGGATCGAGGGGTCGAACACGGTGATGATCGCGCCATCCACACAAATCGCGTGGGGGATGAGCACCTGATCCTTGTGAATGCGAATCATGCGCTCGGCGAGACTGGTCTTGCCGGTTCCCGGAGGCCCGTACAGGAAGATGGCGCCGTCGTTGAGGAAGGCGGGGCCGAGCTGGTCGAGCATCGTGTCCTCAACGACCAGGTCGCTGAACGCAGAGCGGATCGACTCTCGGTTGATCTGCAGTTCTGCCTTCTGACTCTCGATGGTGGAGATGTAGGACTCCAGCGACACCGGCACGATGTCGGCGTAGGTAGAGGTCTGCATCCGCTCCATGGCAACTCGAGTGCCGTGCTCGGTCAGGCCGACTCGATAGTCCCTGCCCTCCATGCCGTGGTATTCGAGGAGGTGCTTGTCTCTGAGTTCCTCGCTGATCTCTTGGCCGATCGACATGCGAATACCGAGAGCCACGGAGATGTCGTGCACCGTCGACATGCGCTCGATCATCAGACGACGCATGAAAAGGTCCTCGACGAGTGCTGCAGGCACACCGAGATCTTCGAGCTTGCCGGGTGGTCGCTGTTGCACCAGTGACGCGAGGGAATCAGGCATGCCATGAACATCGGCGTGCAATGCAGTCACCTGAGGGGGTCTTTCTGCTCACTTCCAGGGCGCACCTGCCGAACAGATCTGGGTCGAACTGCCCGTTCATGTCCCGACCCGTTCAGGTCAGGCCGTATTGGGCCGATTCTTTCCCCATGCACACGATGGTCCCCTCCACCGCAGCCCGTTCGAAGGGCACGTTGAATCTCGCTCCGATCGAGGGAAGCGCGGACCAAAAGACGTATGTCGTTGAGGTGACCCTCGATCACGAGCCAGGCGTGCTCACGCTCGGAGATCTGCGTCGCGCCGCCGAGAAGCTGTCGGTTTCTGGTGAGTACGAACAGGCCTTCCGGGTGTGGTCCTACGTCGAGACGGCGGCGGAGCGGGTGGGCAACGAAGCCTTGAAGCAGGTGGCCACGTCTCGTGCCGGCGCCGCTGCTGCGTCCGCCCATGGAAGCGATTCGAAGGTGCGCACTCCCAGCCCAGCGACTCGTTTGGAGCGTCGGGAGCCCGAATCGTTCGATCCTGCCGCCGGTGTGCTGGAAGTCCCTGGCAGGGGCCCGAAGTACGACTACGACCGCCTCGCCGCCGATCGAGCCGAGGGCATGTCGCTCAGCGCCGTGGCGAAGAAGTGGGGTTGCTCGCCCAGCACGGTTCACCGGGCCGAGGAATACGTGGCGCAGCGCGACGACGTCGTTGACATGTACCCCGAGCTCCTCGATCAGCTGATGGCCGGCGTTGACTTGCAGGAACTGTCGGACCGATATGACGTGTCGACCAAGGTCCTGAAGTGGATGGTCAGCACACGATTCGAGCGTCGACGTTCCTGACTTCGGCTCGGATCGGTCTCTGGGTCCCGCCACTAGCCTTGGCTCGGTGAGCGACCAGGCGGAAACCGAGTCTCGCGACGGCGCGTCGGCGATCGAAGACGCCGCGGCCTTCGACCTCGAACTCGAACTCGAGAACGCCGTCATCAAACAAATCGACGCCGCACACGGTCGAGACCTCGAGCGGGCGCGTGCCGTTGCGCGGCAGCTGGCTGACGAAGCCGCAGAGGCCTCAGAAGAAGGCATTCGAGACCTCGTCGACGAAGACGGCGAAGTGGATGCCGCGGTTCGAGCAGCGCTCGTGCGTCAGACCTCGGCACGAGCCATGCATGCCTTTCGGCGGGCACAGGAGCTGGAAGATCTCGGCGATGCGCTCGCGTTCGGCCGCGTGGTGAACGATGCGGGCGAGACCACGTACATCGGCCGTCACAGCGTCATCGAGGGGGACGATGCGCTTCTTGTTGACTGGCGAGCACGCGCCGCTATGCCGTTCTACCGAGCGACGCCGATGGAGCGGCTCGGTGTCCAGCGACGCCGCCACTTGCTCTACGGCGAGGGCGAACACAGCCACGAGCTGGCTGGCTATTCAGACGAGGTCTTTGACGTCGACGACTTGCACCGGCACCAGGGCCTTCGGGGAGAAGCGGCGATTCTCGCCTCCGTTTCGGCCCCAACGGCGCAGCAGATGCAATCGGTCGTGGCCACGATCCAGGCCGAGCAAGATGCGATCGTTCGTGCACCGAGCGATGGTGCGCTTGTCGTACAGGGTGGGCCCGGCACGGGCAAGACCGTCGTCGCACTGCACCGTGCGGCCTATCTGTTGTACGACCAGCGGGCCGAGCTGGCCGACACCGGCGTGCTCATCGTCGGGCCCAGTAGCGAGTTCCTGAGCTACATCGCTGGGGTTCTGCCGTCGCTGGGGGAGAGCGGAGTGGTGTCGCTCACGGCCGAGCAGCTCTATCCAGGTGTCCTGTTGGGCCGCTCCGAGGACGCCGCCGTTGCGGCGACGAAGGGCCGGCCCGAGATGGCCTTGCTCCTGGCGCAGGCGGTCAAGGACCGGCAGCGCCAGCCTCAGAGCGATCTCAAGGTTCGATACGGGGCAACCCGGGTCCGGTTGACCGCGTCCGAACTGCAGCGGT
The DNA here is from genome assembly GCA_937997485.1 of uncultured Acidimicrobiales bacterium. Lineage (GTDB taxonomy): Bacteria > Actinomycetota > Acidimicrobiia > Acidimicrobiales > SZUA-35 > SZUA-35. Next base: position 100,005 of record CALKTH010000004.1, read on the forward strand.
TGTTCGTACGAGCACAGCGTTACCGAGCCCACAACGAGGGTTCGAACGCCTTCCGAGCGCTGGTCATCGAAGCCTTGTGCGACGCGGTGTACGACCCGTCGTTCAACAATCGGGCGGATGCACGAGAGACGTTCTCCCGTAGTTCTGAGGTCGAGCGATTCCTTTTGCGTCATTGGCCGTCGTTGACTCCCGAGCAGGCGCTGAATGATCTCTTTGGATCCTCAGCACTGCTTCGGCTGGCGCGCCGAGACACGGGACTGCGAACTCGTGATGTTCTCCCGATGTGGCGTGAACGAGTTGACGAGGAGGATCTCGATCGGTCGAGGTGGACGGTGGCTGACGCCCCGCTGCTCGACGAACTCCTGGTGCTTGTGGGCGGCAAGCTGGGCGGACAAACCGAGGAGGAACGCAGCAAGGAACGTGACGCCGCTGACGAGTTCGAGCTGAGCGAGGAGGAAGACGAATCCGTCAGCCTCGATGCCGAGGACCTCGCGGTCGACCCGGGTCTGTTGGACTTCGAGGATCCGTGGACGGTCGAGGATGAGCCGGCCGACCCCGAGGATGTGATGGCTCACGCCGACCTGCTCCACGAGGACGTCGAAGGCAGCACCGTCGAGGTGGACCTCGAGGAAGAAGGCGAGCTCATTCCTGACAGCGTTGACGCGCTGGAGGATGGGGGAGTGACCGTCGCGGAGCTGGCCTTCGGCCAGCGGGACTGGCGTTTCGGCCATGTGATTGTGGATGAAGCGCAAGATCTCACCCCGATGCAGTGGCGCATGATCGTCCGCCGAGCCCGAGGCGGTTCGATGACGATTGTTGGCGATCTGGCTCAGCGTTCGACCGGAGAACCTGGAGCGCTGGTCGAAGGGTGGCGCTCGCTTGTCCCCTCGTCGATCGCGTCCTTCAGCTATCGAGAGCTCACGGTCGACTACCGGTCGCCGGCGGAGATCAACGCGCTTGCAGCTCGGGTCTTGGCCGAGATCGCGCCCGCCCTGCCCAGTCCACGCCCGATTCGCACGGTCGGCCGAGCACCCGCAGCAGTGTGTCTGCATCGTGACCGGCTCGTAGAAGATCTGGTGGCGCTGGCCCGGAGCGTGCGCTCGGACACGGTTGGCACGGTTGCAGTGGTTGGCTTCGAACTCCCGCAGAGGCTGCACGCCGTCGATGGTGTGGCGGTGCTTGACCCGTGGCAGGCGAAGGGCCTGGAATTCGATGCGGCAATTGTCGTGGAGCCGGCGCGTATTCTCGAAGAGCCTCACGGCCCGAGCCTGCTTTATGTCGCAATCACCCGGGCGACCCAATCACTCACGATTGCAGGAGTGGCGCCGCTGCCATCGATCTTGGGCCGTCTGGATCCACTCCAGGCATCCGCCGAATCGTCCTGAGGACCAGCAGTCAAAGAAATTTCAAAGAATCTTCGCTTGTGTGATTGCGATCACGGTCAGCCGGTCGCCACCTGATTTACCGTCCTCTTCAACGAACCGGAGGGGGCCTCCCTCCACAAAAAGAAGAGGGATCCATCATGGACATCAACGAGCTTTTCAAGAGCCTCATGGGAACGCTGCTGAGCGATCCCGCCGAAGCATCAACCTACGCCGAGGACCCCAGCGGTTACCTCGCAGCCAGCGGCATCACCGAGATGGATCTGAGCGAACTCAACATCAACGACTCGATCGGTGATGTGAGCAACGAGCTCAACATGGCCCCGTCGGTGTCCCAGACCCTTTCCGAGGTCAACGTGGTGGACTCCACCATCGCCTCCCCGGTCTCCTCCGAGGCCACCTCAACCGGTTCCGCTCCCGCTGCCGCCGCTGCTTCCGCCTCGGCTCCTGCAGTCGCCACGGCGGCCGCTTCGGCTCCCGTCGCTCCAGCCCCGGCTCCTGCCGCCGCTGTCGTCGCTGCACCGCCCACCCCGGCTGCGCTCGAGCAGGTCATCAACGAGTACGTCACCATCGTGTACGAAGGCGACGAGACGATCATCAACAACATCACCAACAACGACAACTCCACCGACTTCGAGATCGACATCGAAGGCGACGTCGAGGGCGATCTCGATCTCGAGATCGACAACCAGGTCGTGAACGCCAACGGCGACGGCGCAGCGGCCGCCGGCGGAGACCAAGAGGGTGTGGCCACCGGCGACGGCGCCATCGCCGTCGGCGACGACGTCAAGGACTCCCAGCTCAACTCCGGCGACGGGGCAGTGCAGCTGGGCGACGGCGCAAGCAACAGCGGCCAGGTCATCACTGGCGATGTCGACGGCATCGTGGCCGACGGTTCGGTCGAGGGCGTCGTCCAAGGCGACGGCAACACTCAGCTCAACGACAGCGACGGCAACGCCGTGGTCCAGGGTGATGGCAACGAGACCACCGTGTTCGGTGATGTCGACACTTCCGGAGGCGACTTCGTGAACGGCGACGGCAACGAGCTGCTCGACGTGAGTGGCAGCGGCAACACCATTGGCGACGGCAACATCGATGTCGACGGCGACGCCGTCATCGGCAACGGCAACACCACAGCCCAGGGCTCGGGTGAAGGCAACGTCAACTTCGGCTCCGGCGATGTCAACGACTTCGGCGATGCGAGCTTCGGCGACGGCGCTCAGGTGGCCACCAGCGGCGGTGCGATTCAGGACAACGACGTCACGGACAACAGCACCACCACGGTCACCCAGACCGAGAACAACAACATCAACGACTCGTTCAACACCGACAACTCGATCAACGACTCGTTGAACGACCAGTCGGACAACTCGGACAACTCGGCAAACGACTCCTTCAACACCGAGGATTCGTTCAACAGCGAGATCGAGCAGACGCAGACGGTCGAAGAGACCTTCGTTGAGACCACGGTCGATGTCGATCACGGCGAAGCCGACGTGGCAGTCGACGACGTCGTCGACGGCTGATCGCAACGGTGCGAAGCGCTTGGAGCGGATCCCAGTGGGATCCGCTCCGGCGCGACACCGGACACAGATCTGGCGGAGGAGGCTCCGCACTGATGCTCCGGATTTGATAGTGAAGTGGTAGTGCAAGACACGAGGGGAGCGGACGGATGAGTCAAGTGGTGGACGACATTCAGAACGACGAGATGATGGCGACACTCGAGCTGGCGGGCCAGGCCTGCACGGCCTACGAGCGGCCCGATCTGGGCAAGCGAATGGAACGGGCGCTGGAGTCCGTCACCACCACGGACGCTCGTGTCGTCGTGGTCGGAGAGTTCAAGCAGGGCAAGAGCACGCTCATCAACTCGCTCCTCAACGTGAACGTCTGCCCGGTTGATGACGACATCGCCACTGCCGTCCCCACCGCCATTCGCTTCGGAGAGCGCTTCCACGCCGAAGCTGTCGTGCTTCCTCGTGGCGAAGAAGCCCCTGAGCCTGTGTCTTGGAGTCTGACTGCGGCGCAGATTCCGATGATGGTCACCGAGGGCAACGACGCCTATCCGGAAGTGGAAGTGAAGGGCGTCGAGGTCTCGATGCCGAAGGCCCTTTTGAAGTCGGGCCTCATGCTGGTGGACACTCCCGGAGTCGGCGGACTGGGATCAGCCCACGCCACGGCCACCTTGGGAGCGCTGTCCATCGCTGACGCTGTTGTCTTCGTCACCGATGCGTCGCAAGAGCTGACGAACGCCGAGCTCGAGTTCCTCGAGCAGGCTCGCCAATTGTGTCCGAACGTCGTCTCCGTCCTGACCAAAATTGATTTCTATCCAGCCTGGCGACGAGTGCTCGAGTTGGACCAAAGCCACCTGCAACGACGGGGGATTGACACCGAAATCATTCCCGTCTCGGCGGTGCTGCGACGATTTGCGGCCAAACACAACGATCGCACCGTCAACGAAGAATCGGGATTCCCCCGCCTCCTGTCGTTCCTACGAGACGACATCGTCGGCAACGCGGCCGAACGAGCCCGCCTGCGAGCTGCCTCGGAGTTGCTCGACGTGAGCAGCACGCTGCACTCCCACTTCGAGACGAAGCTGGAGGCGCTGACGGACCCCGAAGCGGCCGAGGCGATGTTGCAGGACTTGCGCGACGCAAAGGAGCGGGCCGAGCTGCTCCGCTCGGGGTTGTCCAAGTGGCAGATCCGCTTGAACGACGGAATGACCGACATCATGGGCAACGTCGACTTCGACTTTCGAGGCCGCATGCGTCGGGTCGTAGCAGAGGCCGACGAGACACTGTCTGAAGGCGATCCGGCCGATACGTGGGCTGAGTTCGAGCCGTGGTTGGTGAACAAGGTGTCGCAGGAAGTGATCGCGAACTACCGCTACCTCACGGAACTGGCCTCCGAGCTCGCCTCCGATGTTGGGGACCTCTTCGCTGATGCCGGCACCGGGGCGGTAAGCCCCTTCTTGGATGTCTCGAGCCCGGAGATGCTGCTCGATCAGGTCGAAATGCGAGACGACATCGATCTCGAGAAGAAGTCGCTCGGCTCGCGTGGCTTCACCATGATGCGAGGCGGTCAGTCCGGCGTGATCATGTTCTCGATGGTGGGAAGCATGGCGGGACTCACCGTGATCGCCCCAGTCCTCATCGGTGTTGGCCTGATCTTTGGCCGCAAGGGATTGAAGGACGAAGCGGAGCGGCAGCGGTCGATGCGGCAGAGTCAGGCCAAGAACGCCATGCGCAAATACTGCGACGACGTGAGCTTCCAAGTGAACAAAGACAGTCGAGACACCCTCAAACGGGTACAACGAACGATGCGTGATCAATTCGGTGAGCGGGCCGAAGAAGCCCGCAAGACCAGTTCCGCCTCACTGATCGAGGCGGAACGGGCGGCCAAGCTCGGGGCAGCCGAACGCCAGGCGGAAGCGAAGAACGCCAAGGCCGAACTTGCTCGGGTCGCTGCGCTGCGAGCCAAGGCCCAAGAACTTGCGGGGTTGCCAAGTGTCTGAGGAATCAGCGTTTGAAGGACAGCTGGGGGCATCGGAGACGCCGTTGTCAGAGATCGGCGACACGAAGGACGATCATGCACTTCTCGTCGACCGAACACGACGGCTTGTGGAGGAGACGCGTCGGCGCTTCCCGGCCTACGACGAGGAGCTGCAAGCGGTGCTCGCTCGGTTCGACGAACCGCTGCGAGTGGCGATCGCTGGCAAGGTCAAGGCAGGCAAGTCGACGTTGCTGAACGCGCTGGTGGGGGAGCGGATCGCTCCGACCGACACTGGTGAGTGCACCAAGATCGTGACCTGGTACCAGGACAGTCACACCTACGGGGTCCGAGCTCACATGCGAGAGGGTGGCGACGTGCCAACGTTGCCATTCCGCCGTGAGGAGCGCTCGGTCACGATCGATCTTGGAGGACGCAGCCCAGACGACATCAGTCGGCTCGAAGTGGATTGGCCCTCGTCCAGCCTTCGTGAACTGACGCTGATCGACACGCCCGGTATCGACTCGGTCAACGCCGAAGTCGGCGCGCGATCCATCGAGTTTCTTGATGCGACGGAACGAAGCACGCCAGCCGACGCCGTTCTGTATCTGATGAAGCACATGCATGCGTCGGACTTCCATCTCCTCGAGGCGTTCCACGACGATGAGGTGTCTCAGCCCAATCCGATCAACGCCCTCGCTGTGCTCTCTCGAGCAGACGAGATCGGCGTCGGCCGACTGGATTCCATGGCCAGTGCTCGTCGCATCGCGCAGCGCTACGAGACCGATCCGCGCCTTCGCCGACTCGTCACCGCGGTGGTTCCGGTCGCTGGCCTGCTGGGGGAGACGGCCCGAACGCTCACGCAGAACGAGTACACGCTGCTGTCCGAGCTGGCGACGGTCCCGCACAAAGACCTGGAGCCCCACCTGCTCAGCGCTGATCGGTTCCTCGAAGCTTCGCCCGAAACGCCGGGCACGTCGCTCGACCGCGAGCAGCTCCTCGGACGATTCGGAGTGTTCGGCATCCGCATTGCCCTCGTGCTGATTCGCAGGGGAGTGGTGAACTCGTCACGAGAGCTGGCGGATGAGCTTCTCAAGCGGTCCGGCGTCATCGAGCTACGAGAGACGTTGTCGAAACTCTTCGTTGAGCGATCTGGAGTCTTGAAGGCACGGAGCGCATTGCTGGCGATCGAGAAGATCTGCACCACGGAGGGAGAGTCCGCTGACGACCTCATGGTGCAGGTGGAGCAAATCACCGCTGGTGCTCATCCGTTCCGTGAACTGGCAACGCTCGCCGCGCTTCGCAGCGGAACGATCTCCGGTCGCCCGGCCGATCTGCAGCTGCTGGAGCGAACGGTTGGTGCAAAGGGGACCGGTCCGGCACAACGGCTCGGTCTGGACGATGATGCAGACGTCTCCGCACAGCGAACTGCCGTCTTCACCCAGATCGAAGGCGCACGTCGTTTGGCGGAGAGCCCATTTACCGAGCACGATCTGGCGAAAGCCTGCACCGTTGCCACCCGCAGTCTCGAAGGTGTTCTGAACAGCACCCCTGACGATCCATCCTGATTTACCCTGCTCGCCACGTTCCCTTCCTCCGAGAGGCCCGCAATGACGTTTCGCCTAGGTATCGATCTCGGTACCACCTACACCGCCGCCGCTGTTCATCGTGAAGACAAGGCGTCGATCTTCCCGTTGGGAGGTCGGGCCGCGGCGATTCCATCCGTGGTGCACTTGCGGGAAGACGAGACGGTGCTGACCGGTGAGGCCGCAGTGCGTCGTGCGATCACCGAGCCGGACCGAGTTGCTCGAGAGTTCAAGCGACGGCTGGGAGACACGACGCCAATCATCGTTGGTGGTACGCCGTACTCGGCCGAAGCCTTGATGGCCCGCATTCTCAAGTACGTAATGGCCGAGGTCTCCAAGCGGGAGGGCGGAGATCCGGATCACATCGCGATCTCGCATCCGGCGAACTGGGGTCCGTACAAGATTGATCTGCTGCATCAGGGTATTCGTCGGGCCGGGATTGATCCCGACATTGTCTCCCTACTCACCGAGCCCGAGGCTGCCGCGATTTCCTACGCCCAGAGCGAGCGTGTGGACCCGGGCGAGATCGTTGCCGTCTACGACCTCGGTGGTGGCACGTTCGACGCTGCGGTGCTGCGCAAGACCGACGCCGGCTTCGAGATTCTGGGGCGTCCCGAAGGTATTGAGCGTATGGGTGGCATCGACTTCGATGCGGCGCTGTTCGCTCACGTGAATCGCACGATCGGTGACTCCGTCCGCGAGCTCGACCCGGACGATCCGGCAAGCATCGCTGCCGTTGCTCGCCTCCGACAGGACTGCGTCGACGCCAAGGAAGCGTTGTCCTCCGATACCGACGCCTCGATTCCGGTCATGCTGCCGAATCTGCAGACCGAAATCCGGATCACCAGGGCGGAGTTCGAAGGGCTGATTCGACCTGTGCTGGCCGACAGCATCGACTCGATGCGGCGAGCGGTTGATTCGGCGAAAATCTCCCTCGACGACGTGTCTCGCATTCTTCTCGTTGGTGGCTCGAGCCGCATTCCGTTGGTGTCTCAGCTGGTTGCCTCTGAGCTTGGTCGCCCCACCGCCGTCGATGCGCATCCCAAGCACGCCGTGGCCGTGGGTGCGGCGTACCACGCCGCAGTGGTTGCCACCGATGGCGCTGCCGCCGCATCGGAGCCCGCCAATCAACCCGTTGTACCGCCCGCAGCTCCGGTGGCTCCCGTTGCGGAAGCGGCGGCACCGCCTGCCCCGCCAGCCCCAGCCCCAGCGGCCGCGCCCGAAGCGCCGGCGCCAGCGGCCTCGCCACCTCCGGCAGCCGAAGCACCGACCGAGGCGCCCCCAAGCCCCGCGCCGGTGAAACCAGTTGCCACACCGCCCAAGCCAGCGCCGTCGACGCCTCGAGTCGAGACTCCGGCGCCACGTCCGGCACCGGCTCCCGCTCCCGCTCCGGCAGCAACGAAGCCCGCTGCGCAGAAGGCAGCCCCCGCAGCGGCCGCGACGGTGGCACCACCCGCTCGTTCCGAGAGCGCCACGCCAGGAACAGCAGCGGTGGGTGCTGGCGCCTCGGCATCGTCGAGCTCAAGCAGTTCCTCAGGTGGGGGCGGAGGCGGGAAGACCATGGTGTTGGTCGCCGGTGGACTCATCGGACTCATCGCCATCGTTGGTGGCGCGATCGCCCTGACCGGGGGCGGCGGCGATGAGACGACGGCGACCACCGTCGAGCAAGCGCCGACGACAGCGGTCATCGAAGAAACAACCACCACGACCGAGGCGACCACCACGACCACCGAGCCGCCTCCGGATCCGGTGGCTGACGCCGACGTGTCAGCGCTGATCACCGGCCTCGATCCGGTGCAGAACGAGGTTGAGTTCGCTATCGAAGAGAACACTGTCACGCTGACCGGGGTGTTGATCGATGAGGCAACTCGTGACGGACTCGTCGCCGACTTGGAGGGGCTGGAAGCAGCACCAGAGGTCATTGTCGACGAGGTAGCGGTGCTGCCTGAAGACGAGCGGTGTACCGAACTGATTCGTTCACAGCCTGAGTGGGCCTGCCTCACCGGCGCCACCCTCGATGCCAACGGTGTGGTGCGGGCGGAGTACGAAACCATGGTGAGCACCGGGCAGCTCTCGGTCGCCAGCGGCTTCCACCTCCACTTGTTCAGTGGCAACATCGATCCGGCCACCGCTGGAACCGCCGGTGCGGCCAGTGTCGGCGGGGGAGGGTGGCAGGTCTGGGATCAAGACACCATCGAGACCGCCGGCGCGAACATTTATGGCGGGACGGTGCCAGAGAAGATCTGCGTGCGAATCGCCAACAGTTCCCACCAATTGGTATCGCTCGACAGCGGCCAGTGCATCCTGCTCGAGACGGCCGAGGCCTGAGCGGGAATTGCCCGGCATTCACCCACCGGTCGGAGCCAGCTCGACTACGGTCTGGCCACCCATTCACAGGAGGGAAACTGTCGCATGAGTGACATGACGAAGGAATTGGCCAAGCGCTTGGGAGAGGTCCCGCTGTTCTCTGGTGTCAAGGCCAAGGAGCGCAAGACCATCGCAACGCTCGGCCGAGTCGTCGACTGGCCTGAAGGAAAGGCCGGCGTGATCGAAGGTTCGAAGGCCGCCGCTTTCTACTTGATCCTCGAAGGTTCGGTTGAGGTCACTCGTGACGGAAAGGCTGTCGCTCGGATGAATGCGGGCAACTTCTTCGGCGAGATGGCGATGCTCACCGGCGGCGAACGCAATGCCACCGTCACGGCTGTGGAACCGACGAAGCTGTTCACTCTCCGGCGTCCAGCGTTCGCCGCAGCCATCGAGGGCAAGCCGCAGATCGCCATCGATGTCATCAAGGTCATTGCCGAGCGGCAGAACCTCAGCTGACCCGTCGCGTCACCCGCTCGAGGTCACCGGGCGTGGTCAACCGGTTTGGTTCAGGCCGATTGCGGGTTGGGAATGCGGCGCAGGTCGATGACCTGCGCCTCTTCGCCCGTCTCTACCAAGGCCGTGCACCAAGCCGTCATGATCTCTTCTGCAATCGCGACGGTGACCACGCGGCGTCCACTGATGACGACCTCGAGCTCGAGTTCGCCGAGCAGTAGGCGAGAAACGTGGGCTGAGCTTGGCGCCCACACGGGCTGATCAAGGGGTCCGTGGCTCGAGCATCCTGCTTCGACAAGCATGATCTCGAGATCTCCATCGGGGGAGTGGTGTTCAGTGTTCTCAAGATCGATGTTGCTAACGGTGTGGCCGGCCTGCTTGCAGAACTCGGTGAGCCGCGAGCGGTTGTAGCCGTTCGCTCGGTCGCTGCCCACGCACATCGTCAGCCGTGGGTGGAATGCCATGAGCCTCGCCGAGGCCGATGAGCGCTTTGGGGCCGGTGCTTTGGACATGCTGTGATCAAAGTCGGCAAGTGTTAGGGGCAGATGAGGGGTTTGTGAACGGACGTCGCAGACGCCCTGCCAAGCTCTCGGCTGGTCGGGGTCGATCGTTCCAGCCGCGCCGCCAAAACATTGGGTGCACTGGGCTCCCGATCTTGACGGCAGCATGCACCCAATAACTCCTGGGGGAGTGGCTGGGTAGACCGGTTGTGCCTGGGTGGTGCGGAGTACTCGAAAGTCGGGAACTTTCTCGCACCGGCGACGTTTAGACATGCAACGGTCAGCGCCAGCGGCGCTGGCGCACGCCAGCCGAGGTTCGGCGATGCGGGAGGTTCGATTCCTCCCGATGGCACATGTCCATTCGAGGCTTCATCCGCGCGTTCATCTCCGGCCCTTCGTCGCCAACGCCCAAGGCAACAACGGAGATTGCTCAGGAAGTTCGCGACGGAGTTTCAGCGGGCGGCCGAGTGACCGGTAGCGCGGTGTTCAAGCACTTGGAACGACGCCACGGCGTTGATTGACCGCCCAATAGCTGTCCGAACATTGGGTGCATTTCGCTCCCGATCCTGACGGTGACATGCACCCGATAGCCGCAGGCAGGAG
>CALKTH010000005.1 GCA_937997485.1 uncultured Acidimicrobiales bacterium
AGAACGCAGATGGGGTGATCGAGCTTCTGGACCAGACGGCATCGAACACGGCGTCGGGAGGTTCGAGCTTCGAGACACGGAGCGTGGGTACACCAGTCGGCTTGGGGGTTGGCGTCTTCACCGTTCTTTTCCGGCCACTCATCTTTGAGGCGAGGGGCATCGCCCAGCTGGCGTCCGCACTCGAGGCAGGGCTGCTCCTGATCTTCGTTTTGTCCAAAGGCCGCCGTATCGCTGCCGCTGTTCGAAGCTCATGGGGCTCACTCTTCCTGCGCTTCAGCCTGTTCTACGCCGCTGGCACCATCGTCCTGCTGACAGCAGTCTCCAATTTCGGTACGTTGGCACGTCAACGCGCCCAGATGTGGCCGTTCCTGCTCCTCGTTCTCGCCATGTCAGTTCGTCGGACAGACAGGGAGGCCGCCCTCCGACCGGAGGAACAACTCTCAGAGCTTGAGAGCTCGTAGGTGGGGTAGGGCCAGGTACACGGAGGCGATCCCGATTGCTCCGAGAGCCGCAAGGACGTCAGAAATGCCGCCTCGTTGAGCGCTGAGAAGGCCGATTGCGACGCAAGCGCTGATGGCGGCAGCAACGATCAGCGTGGCCTTCGTGTGGCCGAGGCCGCCGTTCGCCAGGCGCTGATAGGCGTGATCTCGATGTGACTCGAGGATCGGTTGACCACGGGACAACCGGGCGACGAGTGTCGCCCCGACATCGCCGACGTAGATCACAAAGCAGAGGGCGATGGGAAGGAGCGGGGCTCCCTCTGCATAGAGCTCGAGCGAAGCGACCGATAGCAGGCCGCCGATGAAATAGCTCCCGACGTCCCCCAAGAAGAGCTTTGGAGTCGGAAAGTTGAAGGGCAGAAAGCCCAAGCACGCCCCGGCGAGAGCCAGCATCGACAGTGCTGTGAGGCCGCCGCCCCAGACAATCGAGGAGAACGCAAGCGTGCATGCCATGATCGTGGTGGAAACCGCCGAGATGCCATTGATGCCGTCCATGAAATTGATCGTGTTGACGATGCCGATGATCCATACCGTCGAAAGAACACCGACGAGCAGCACGGGCCCTGGCCAGACGCCGAGATCAGCAGCAAAGCCATACGTGAGAGCGACTGCAGCCTGCGTCAGCAGGCGCCAGCCGGCCGGCAGAGAACGAACATCATCGAGGAGTCCGATGAACCCGAGCAGGACCGGGATCGTCAGAATGGGCAGCGCCGAGATTCCTCCCGCCGCAGCGAGGCCGACAACACAGCCCAAGGCAACTCCTAGCCCACCTCCGCGTGGAACCGCGACAACGTGGGAGGAGCGATGCTCGGGCTCGTCCAAGATCCCAAGTGAGCGGAGCGCAGGCACGAGAGCGGCAGTCAGGCCAGCGGAGACGGCGATCGCCACGCCGAACGCAATTGCCCCTTCAACCTGTGTCACCAACGGACTCTAGGAAGACCGAGCACTGACCCGCGCCGTGACCTGAAGCAGTGGGCCTTGCGTTCGAATCCGGTCAGCAGTTCGATCGAGCGCCCCTATTGGTTTGCCGGCGGCCCTTCGGAGCCTGTTCCCCGCTGTCAGTTCGGAAGGGGACCAACTGGTGACCTGAGCGTCCATGCCCGCCGAGTGGAAGAGCTGCTGTAGCTGCATCGGCCCGAAGAACGATAGGTGGTGAACCGAGTAGAGGGAGGAAGGCCGAGTTCGCCGGAAGGCGCGACGCGCTGTGTTCGCCGCCAGCGCAGTCCATGCCTCGAACTGATTCGGAACTTCCGCGTAGACGTAGCCACCCGGACGCAGACGCGCCTTCATCTGAAGAACCGCTTCGCGAGGTGACTCGAAGTGTTCGAGCACGTGGCTGGAGTAGACAACGTCGTAGGTCTCTTCAGTCCCATAGTTCTCCAAAGATGTGTGCGTGACGTCGAGGCCGGCGGCTCGAGCTTCCTCAGCTCCCTGCTGACTCGGCTCTATCCCGACTGCGATCCAGCCGTCTGCGGCGGCTCTTTCGAGAAACCCGCCCCGGCCAGAGCCCACCTCAAGAAGAGTTCCGCGCGACGGCATGAGCGTCGCGAGGTCGCGCAGATGCCGAGCCTGCTGAGCAGCGACGTAGTCCTGGTTTTCCGATGCGTAGCGCCGGGTGTTCGCCGGGGCTGCTGTGTATGCCGAAAGGGGACCCTCAGGCTGGTCGGCGCCGCCAAAGTAGCTGGAGGCGTAGAGGGCGGACATTTGCGCAGCCGTGGGTCTCGGGCTCTGCCATCTCATTGAGCAGTCTCGACAACGCCGAACTCCGAAGGGCTTGCGTAGGCCGAGCGCCTGCGCCGCCGGATGGTCTTGCATCGTAACGTCAGAGTCGCAGCACACGCATCGATTGATCTGGTCTGGTGCAGCCACCGTGGTGCTCTCAGTTGTCATTCGGGCCGGCCTATCGGTTGACTACGGAGGGGGCAAGACGTGCGCGGATGCTCGCCACGTCGATGACATCGGCAAGGGCGGTACCGACGACTACCGTCACGTCGAGGTCCGCAGAGCCATTGGTGTGCGTGACCCGCGCGTGCCCGCGGACACTTCCGGTCTCGCTCGACGCGGTGAGGATCTCATCCATCTTCTCTCCCGGCCGGAGTCCGGTGTATTGGATGTCGATCTTCTTGCCCGAAAGCTTGATCAGTTCTTCGGCCAGATGCGCAATCTTCACGGGCTCGCCCATGTCGAGGATCATGATCTCGCCCTTCTCGCCGATCGCTCCGGCCTGCAGCACGAGGCGGACGGCTTCGGGGATGGTCATGAAGTAGCGAGTGACGTCGGGGTGGGTGACGGTAAGCGGCCCGCCGTTTTTGATCTGCTGCTTGAACGTCGGAAGGACTGAGCCTCTGGAGCCAAGCACGTTGCCGAAACGGACGGAGACGTAGGGGAGACCTGTGGTTTGTGCCATGCGAGCAGTAAGACGCTCAGCGACGAGCTTTGTCGCGCCGAGAACGCTCGTGGGGTCCGCAGCCTTGTCGGTGCTGACGTTCACGAAACGGGCGACGCCGTGTGCTCGAGCGGCCTCGAGCAAGTTGTTGGTGCCGAAGATGTTCGTCTTCACACCCTCCTGAGGGTGGTTCTCGAGCAGTGTCAGGTGCTTCAGCGCAGCGGTATGGAAGATCACTTCGGGCTTGCGGTCGGCGAAGATCTCGTTGATCCGCTCACCGTCTCGAATGTCGGCCACGAGGAGGTCTGGGGTGTCGAGCAGTGCCTTGCCCTCGATGGAGAGCTGCACGCCGTGGAGCGCGGTTTCATCTCGGTCCAGCATCATCAGCTCGCTCGGGGCAAGGTGGAAGAGCTGACGGCAGAGCTCGGAGCCGATCGATCCGCCAGCGCCGGTGACGAGCACGCGCTTCCCGGTGATGTAGTGGCTGATCGCGTCGAGATCAACGTTCACTTCTTCACGGCCCAGAAGGTCAGCCTCGGTGGGTTCGCGAATGTCGCCAACATCGAGAAGTCCGAGAAGCTCGGACGTCGAAGGCAGCACTCGCACGTCGAGACCTGCCGCCTCGGCGAGGTCGGAGAGTTCTCGGATGACGGAGCTGTTTGCTGAGGGGATGGCGATCAGGAACTGTTCGGCGTTGTAGCGGCGAGCGACAGCTGCGATGTCCTTGCGGGTGCCCTGCACGGTCACTCCGTGATAGGTCCGGCGAGCGCGATCCGGTGAGTCGTCGAGCATGGCCACCGGGCGAAGCTCACTCCGCACGTCGAACTGCATGGACCGGATGATCTGTTCAGCGCCCAGGCCAGCGCCGAAGACGATCACGTTGGTTCGGGGCGCACCGCGGGCTTGCAGACGAAGCTGCTGCATCACGCTCCAGATCAGACGAATGCCGAGCATGAGGAGCAGGGTGAGCGGAACAGCGGCAAGGAAGGCCAGCGTGGTGACCGGGCGGTTCAATACGAGGTAGTTGGCCAACGCCAGAAGCGGCACCACCAAGGCCCAGCCCCAGATCACCCGCACGGCGTCGAACGTCGAACCAATGCGGAACTGCTTGTCGCCCATGATGGGCAGGGCCGTTGCTGCCGTTTGCAGTAGGCCGGCCGTCGCAATCAAGAGGGCGAGTTGTACGTACTGGACGTCGCCCTCGGAGATTTGCAGGCGAATCATCGTGGCCGGGCCGAGGGCGACGGCCCACGCTCCCACGTCGAGGAGCACCAAAGCTGGGGAACGAAAACGAGTTGCCCCGTCCATCATTTTCTGCCGCATGCCATACCCATCTGCCGCGAACGCGTACCGCTACACGCTCTCAAGTCCGCCCCAAGCGACTCGGCGTTTCCCTCCGCCGCGTCACCGCTTGATTGCCTGAATCTAGCCCAATGTCGGACAGAACCGTTGGGGAAACCCCTAAGGGGGCACCTAGTTCCAATGGCCCTGCCGCTCGTCGCTCGAGTCGCTGCGGCTAGATTCACTGCATCGCCAAGGAGGCGCACTGTGAACTCGCCTGCATCTCTCGCATTTCCATCAGAGCCCATTGATCGCGCCGCCTCGATCTTCGTGGCTGGCCACCGGGGGCTCGTGGGCTCGGCGCTCATGCGCCAGCTCGAATCCGAGGGCTTCGCCAACGTCCTCACGGCCACTCGCCAGCAGCTCGATCTGCGAGACCAGGCCGCCGTCAGCGCCTGGTTCGAGGCCAACCGGCCCGAATACGTCTACCTGGTGGCCGGCACCGTGGGTGGTGTCTACGCCAACAGCACGCGGCCGGCCGAGTTCTTGTACGACAACCTGATGATCCATGGCACGGTTGTGCATTCGGCTCATCAAACCGGCACCAAGAAGCTCCTCTACCTGGGCTCCAGCTGCATCTACCCGCGGCATGCCTCTCAGCCGATCAGTGAAGATCAGCTCCTCACTGGCCCGCTCGAGCCCACGAACGAGAGCTACGCCCTGGCCAAGATCGCCGGCATCAAGCTCTGTTCCAGCTACCGGCGCCAATACGGGGCCGACTTCATCTCTGCCATGCCCACGAACCTCTACGGCCCTGGCGACAACTTCGACCTCGAGGCTTCGCATGTCATCCCGGCGCTCATGCGCAAGTTCCACGACGCCAAGCTGGCTGGCGCCAGCGAAGTCAGCATCTGGGGCACCGGATCGGCGATGCGTGAGTTCTTGCACGTGGACGACCTCGCTCGAGCTTGCGTCTTCCTGATGGACAGCTATTCCGACGAACCCCACCTCAATGTGGGAACTGGTGAAGATCTCTCGATTCGCTCGCTGGCTGAGATGATTCGAGAGATCGTGCATCCCGAGGCCGAATTGGTGTTCGACACCTCGAAGCCGGATGGGATGCCCCGCAAAGTGCTCGACGTGTCCGCCTTGCATGACCAGGGCTGGAAGCACAGTGTCGAGCTGCGAGACGGTCTCGTCGAGACCTACCGCTGGTTCGTCGAGCATTACGCCGACGCTCGCGGAGTTCAGAACTGAGGTAACCAGCACCCCGGCGCTTCCAAGGGAGACTAGAAGGCGCCGGGGCTACCGGTCAGCAAGTGACCCGCAGTGCGAGCCACGATCTGTACATCGCCCGAGAGTGAGCGATTGCGGATGTAGTGAAGGTCGAGCGGGATGCGCTCGTCGAAGGTCATGAGGTTGCGGCCGCTGATCTGCCAGAGGCCGGTGCAGCCGCCCTTGACTCGGGCCAGCTCCGGGCCGTGATGGCCCACCATGTCGAGTTCCTCTTCCAGCATGGGACGAGGGCCAACGATGCTCATCGTCCCGCCGATCACGTTGAACAACTGGGGGAGCTCGTCGAGGCTCGTCCGTCGGATGAAGCGACCCACACGGGTGATGCGGGGATCGTTGGTGAGCTTGCGGTTCTTCGCATACTCGGCCGCCCGCTCCGGAAACTCGGCGAAGTGCTTGGCCAGCACCTCGTCGCCGTTCGAAACCATGGAACGGAACTTCAGCATCGGAAACACCGCGCCGCCCCTGGTGACACGGCGGTTGCGATAGATGACCGGCCCGCGGGAAGTGACAGACACGAGCACGGCAACAATCGCCATCACCGGGAGCAGCACGATCGCGGCCGGAATGGCGACGGCAAGATCGAACGCCCTCACGCTCGCTCTTGTGTGCCAGGCAACCGGGCGCACTAATGGCTGGACGGAGGCCTCGACCTCGGCACTCGCCGGGTCCAGGACCAGCCGCAGCGCAGGGGGTCTCTCCCCGAGCACCGCTACATCATCAAGAGATCGAATTGAAGCCACGAAGGCCCTCCGCCATTTCCGCCTGAGCCGATGTCCCTCAAGGGCTCTTGGGGAGGATGAAATCACGGTTCGCGGTGCTTGTCGACGCTCAAGAGCGCAATGGGGGGTTGTCCCCGAGACCCCCTATCCGCTGAGGGGAGATCCCCCAGGTTTCGGGGTGCAAAAGGAGGTTGTTGTGGGTGGATTTTCCCAAGGCGACGTGCCCAATGGCACTTGGCGTGCGTCCCCTGAGGACAACTAGTCTCGCAATTGACAGTTGGAGGGAAACATGGTGGATCTGCAGAAGACATACGCCATCTCGGGCGACGCTCTGGCACGGAAGGTCGGTGACGAACTCGTCATCATGGACCTCGCTGGTGAGGAGTACTTCTCGCTCAATCAGGCCGGGCGGAAAGTGTGGGAGGGGCTGTCGCAACAGCAGACGCTGTCTGTGGTTGTCGACGCCTTGGTCGAGCAGTTCGACGTCTCACGAGAGACCGCAGCCCACGACGTGCTCGCCGTAACGCGAGAGTTGCTCAGCGCCGGCCTTGTCGTCGAGTGACCTCAGGTCAACTCGTCTACAGCTTCGCCTGACGCGCTCGTTGCACCGCGGCTGTGACAGCCCGCGTCACCTTGGCCGGGTCAGCGTCAGGGAACGCCTCTTTCGCCAGGGCGCTGATCGACGCAATCGATCCGCCTCGATCGTGCTCGTCGAGCACCAAGCGTTCGAGGCGACCGCGCTCGCCTGTCGGCTCCACGCGCTGCGCGTCGACCTCACGCACGTCGTCGGTGCTGAGGAACCTCCCGAGGAACGTCGAGTGGGTCTGCGAATACAGACGTTCGCCTCCGGCTGACGTGACAGCGATCTTCCACGTGGCCGTGTACGTCGTGGGAGCGATGCGGGAGGAGAACTGGACCTGGTCTCCCTCGTCCACCGCTACGGAGCGGCTGAGGGGAAACGACGTTTGCCACCGCCGAAGCATCCGGTCCGGATCGGCAGGATCATTCGTCATGGCGACACCGGATGCCATCTGCGCTCGGAAGTAGCCAACGACGGCGTGGAGTTCGCCAGCTTTCTCGATCGTCATCTCTGCTGCGGTGTCGAACGGTGCGTCGCTCGAGGCTGCAACCCGGCCGGCCGCAACCCCGGAGCCCAGGAGCGCCTCATCGTCCAGATGCACCGTATGAAGCAGGTTCGCTCCATGCTGCGCTGCGGGCGAGAGGTCGAATCCGAGCGGTGCTGAACGCCAGAACTCGATGTTCTCACTGACCTCGGGAAGTGTGACCGGGGCTGCGAACAACTCGAACTCGGCCGGCACGGTGACGACGTCGGGAGTGCCGAACCTGCGAACCGCATCGGCGTAGTACTGGTTCACGCCAGCGTCATAGGCAAAGCCGCCGATCTGATCACCGACGATGACATCCACCTTCTCCGGAAGGTTCACCGAGGTTGAGAACCCGTGGAGGGGAACGATCACGTCTCCCAACCCGTTCGCCTCGATCAGTTCCTCGATGAGGCCAATGATCGAGCCACCGTCGACCGAGTACACGCGCTTGGCGCCGGCCTTCGCTGCAAGGAAGCCGAGCAGGCACGTGCCTGATCCGAGGTCGAGCACCACCGAGTCCTTGGTGATGACCTTCGCAAACGCCGCTTTGTAGGCCTCGACCTTCGGGCCGTCATCCCAGTACGAGCGGTGTTCCTTGAGTTCACTGACCGTCATGGTTCCTCACTTGCTGAGTTGTGCTCGATCGCCGCTGGGGGCGAGATGGAGTGTGGTGGTTGGCGTCAGCGCCCCGTCGTTCGATTCGTGATGTGTGACCAGCACCGAGGCCCGCTGCTCGGAGGGCTCGAGCAGAAGACTCCGGATTGCTTCTTGGCTCGCTGCGTCTTGCATCGACGTGGGCTCGTCCAGAATGAGCAACGCCGAATGCTGCTGATAGAGCGCCCGGGCAAGCGTGAGCCGTTGCCACTGCCCGCTGCTGAATTCGCGCCCACCCTCGAACTGGCGCCCCAAGCGCTGCGAGCTTCCGTCAGTTGTCGTCTCGATGAAGGCATCGGCGGTCGATCTTCTGAGCGCATCCGTGACGCGCTCCAGGTCCGGCACCTGGTCCTCGGCCCCAATGGCCCGATCGAGAGGGATCTCGAAACGGGTGATGTCTTGGAACTGGGCACTGGTCATCTCTCGCAGCCGCTTTCGTGCGACATCACCGGTGTCGCCGTTGTCGAAGACGATTCGGCCGGTCGTGGGCTCCAAGAGGCCCGAGAGCAACGACATCAACGTGCTCTTGCCGGAGCCGTTCGGACCCCGGACGACCATGAGCTCCCCCGGTCGCAGCGCGAATGAAACGGGCTCCAAGGCGTTGACAGTCGTCCCTGGATAGCGGAACGACACGTCCTCAAACCGCAGCTCTACAAAGGATCCGCCGCGCTCCTGGCCGGTCGCATGGGCGAAGAGATCTCCCTCAACTTCGGCTGTCCACGTCAGGTAGTTGTCCAGATGCATCCCCGCTTCTCGCAGATCCACCGAGCTGCTGGTCAACGCACGGAGGCGGCTGAAGAGCTGGAGCAGGGCGACGACAACCACCCCGCCCTCGGCCAAGGAGATCGAACCGTTCGAGATCGCCCGCAGGCCCCAGGCTGTTGCCCCTGCGAGCACCACGATGAGGAAGAGATCGCTGAGCATCGCGAGACCAACACGACGCTGAGCCTGAGAGCGGATGCCGTTCAAGATCTGCGTTGCCAAGCGTTCGTGATCGGGGAACAGCGATTGGCCCAGGCGGTAGAGGCGGGCCTCCTTCGCCGATCGGCGGGAAGAGACGATGGAGATGATCTGGTTCCGTTCACGGCGGAGCGCTGTCTGCTCTGCGTAAATCCCGTAGCGAATGCGGGCGATTCTGCTGAGCGTCCAAGCCGAGGGAGCGACCGCAGCGACGCCGACAAGGACGATCGCCGGGCTGATCGACCACAACACGGCGCCGATCGCTGCGGCCGAGACGATCGAGCGGACGGCCTCGAACAGTCCCCGTGTCAGATACCAGGTGCGGCCGGAGACCTCCTCATGGGCCCGACGCATGTTGTCGTGGAACTCTGCGTCGTCGAACTCGGTCAACTCAGCAGCGAGGGCTCGCCGGGCGATTCCGCGATCAACTTCGAAGGTCAGTTTCGTTGAGAGAAGCCAGACCAGCTCGGTGGAAACGGCCGAGGCAGCTCGGGAGAAAAGAAGCAGCCCCGCAACGCCGAGCGCAGAAGGGAGCGCATCGAGGGCGTCGGCCGCCTGTGCCTCGTTGCCGGTGAGCACATCGAGGACACGCTTCAGCAAGAAGAGCTGGGCCACCGTCGCCACAACGTTGGAAATCTGCAGGATGAGGCCCCAGGTCAGCTCACGCGGCGCGGCATCGGCCGTCAACTTGATGGCAGCTCTCAGCGTTCGCATCAACGCGTTCATCGACCCTCCGCCCGTGACGCCATGGGACAGAGTGAACTACTCTCCGCGGGTTCGCAAGCACATCGTGAAGGCAGCATTCGTGGCAAGACGCTTTTCGTTGCCCATGTGGGCCTATTTCAGTGCCAGCCTCGTGCTCTTGCCGGTCGTCCGTGTCGCCATTGCGTTCGTCGGTGTTCAGAGAACAGCGGGTTGGGTGAAGGCGCTCTCGCGATTCTCGGTCGGCCCCTTTGGCGATCAGATCTTGGTGTCGACGCAACTTCACCGCGTCGTCGATGTCGCCGGCCGTAGAGGTCCGATCAAGGCGACGTGTGTGCCGCAGAGTCTCGTTCTGTGGTGGCTTCTCGCTGTTCGAGGGGTTGAGGCGTCGGTCCGAATCGGATCGATTGGAGATGCCGCTTCCTTCACAGCCCACGCCTGGGTCGAGGTTGACGGCAGTGCATTCGGTCGAGGAGAGCACGAACCGTTCGGTGCGTTCGACCTCATGAGTCGAACCCACACGCCCGGTCAAGCCCTCAAGGTCGACGTTGATGGCTGAGCGCAAGCTGGACGGTGCGACCGGTGCGACCGGTGCCCAAGACCCGCTCGCCCCGCTCCTGAGCGTTGCTGTCCCGCAGGAGGTCGAGGCTCACCTCCCGTTTGAGTTTGATGCCGGTGCGGTACCGGACATCCAGGTCGAACTCGTCGATGAGCTCCGGATGCCGATTGTCGAGCCGTACTACGACGGCTACGTCACCTACGGGTCGGTTGTCGACGGCTTCATACCCATGCATGCCGAGGACGAGCACTTCGAGATAGCGCTCGATGGCAGCATCGCCCGACTCCCTCGGCCCAGCGACGGTCCCCTCCGCGTTCGGACGATCAGCTGTCTCCTCAACTTCGTGTTGCCGATGGCGTTCAACTTGGCGGGCCAGACGATTTATCACGGTGCCCTGGTCCGTCGCCCGGACGGCAGTTCGCTGCTTCTCGTTGGCGGCTCGGGAGCAGGAAAGTCCACGCTCTCACTGGCCGCTTCCCGAAGTCCTGGGTGGAGCGTGGTCTCCGACGATCTCGTGCTGATCCGGCGCAATGAAAGCGGCCGATTCTTCGGCGGGCCCCTCTATCGAACGGGGATCCGTGTCGTTGACGACTCACTCGATGCAGTTCTCGGCCCCGAAAGCGGAGCAGGTCCAAACGAGGCGCACTGGAAGAACTTTGTCGACCCGTCTCACGAGGGACTTCGGTTCGACTTCGGCTTCCATCCCATTGATGCCGTCGTCCTCCTCCGGCGTTTCTCGGACACGGCGCACTCGATCGATGCTCAGCGCAGTTCGCCGGGCGCGGCGCTGACCACGCTGCTCGGGCAGCTGATGCAGGCACCGGCACTCGGTCGACTGGCCGAGACAACTCGTTTCAACGTGACGGCCGACATTCTCGAGCAGGCCCCGTGTTGGGATCTCGCGTATCCGAGCGACTTCACCAGGATTCCCGAGGTGCTCGAAGCCCTTCAGGCGCTCGCCGAGTAACTGCGGCAGCCAAGTTGCGAGTACCGATCCCCGGGTGCGGTGATGCGTCGGAATGACAGTGCGGTGGGCGGGTTCGTACGGCCGCCCGGCGCACGAACCCCAGCCCCGTCGTCTCATGAGGTGACACCTCTCACGACGCGCCGGGTGTCTCAAAAGGACACACTCCCACCGCCTGCTTCTCGCTGTATCGACAAGAAGTTCCACCAACTTGAATCATTTCTTTCAGAAGTTTCCGCGAGCTCAATGTGAGGCGGTGTCGTAGGCGATTCGGCCCTGTTCAGCGCGACCAGACGCTTTCTACGGTGGTTGGGCACTGTCGGAGGGATCGAGGGGACCGCGTTGAAGCTGAATCTTTGGGGCGAGTCGGGGGACGACAGAAGCTCGGACGAGCCCGAAACGACGACGAAGGCCGAGCGGATCATCCTGTGGCTGAATGAGGACGCAAAGAAGCCGGCTGCGCGTGAGGAGCAGGTCGTTCGCCTGTTCGTCGAGCCAACACCGGAGAAACCCCGGCCCTCGCTCGGACTCTTCTCCATCTAGCGACGCTCCAGCGAGCACCTCCGTCAATTGTGGCGTGCGCTGCCATCGCCCCTGAGCCAACGGGCACATCACTACGCTGCCCACGTGTCCGAACGCCGCCGACGACGAGCCGTAGGCAAGCTCCCCGCCCGGGCCGTGTCGCGCATTCCGTTCCGGCCGCTCGGCGGTTTCTTCGGCCCCGATCGGGCTGACGCCCGTCTCAGCCTCGCCGCCCTCGCTTTCAGTGCCATCACCTCCGTGGTGGCCGGACTCACGCTGGCCTCTCAGCAGGATGAGCTCCGGGCGCTCCCCGGCCTGCTGTTGTTCGTGCCTCCGGCCATCGGTCTGCGAGGCAATGTCTTCGGTCCCTTGGGCAGCCGCCTCTCGACTGCCATTCAGACCGGACAGTTCGCGTGGAGCTGGCGAATCGACTCACTCCTCGGCCAGAACCTCGTGGCCGTGACCGTCACCTCGCTTGCCGCTGGGCTCGGTTTGGCCGGGGCGGCGGAAGTGCTGGCGTTGGTGATCGACGCCGAAGGTGGGGTGATCCCCATCGGCGTGTCGGACTTCATCGTGGTCTCGATCATCGGCGGCCTGCTCGCCTCCGTCGTGGTGCTGGCCGCCACGCTCGTGCTGACCACGGCCTCAGTCCGTTTCGATTGGGACTTGGACAACGTGACCGCCCCCATGGTCACCGCTACGGGCGACCTCATCACGCTGCCGGCCCTCGTCCTCTCCACCGTGCTGCTCAGGCGAGGCGACCTCACGGTTGTGCTCTCCGCCATCTGCGCGATCGTCACCATCGTGTCGCTTGGCTTGGTGGTGCGCTCCGGTCTCGCTCTGGCCAAGCGGATCGTGTTCGAGTCCCTGCCGGTGCTCCTCGTGGCCGGCGTGCTCAGCCTGTTCGCGGGCGTGGCCGTGGAACGGTTCGAGAGCGTGCTCAGCTGGGAGCTGCTCGTTCTCCTTCCCGGGTATCTCGGCACGGCCGGCGCCCTGGGCGGCATCCTCGCCAACCGCCTCAGCACCCGAGTGCACCTCGGCCTGATCGAGGCGTCGCTGATTCCGAGGGGTGCGGCCCGAACCGACATGGGGATCACTGTCGGCCTGGCCATGCCCATCTTCTTCCTGCTGGCCCTCGTCGCCGAAGGCGCGGCCTACGTCGCCAATCAGTCCAGCCCCGGCACCTTGCTGATCGTGGCTGTGTCGGTCACGGGCGGCCTGGTCGCCACCCTCTTCGCTCTCGCCATCGCGTACTACGGCACGCTCGTGGTGGTCCGCTTCGGCTTCGACCCGGACAACGTCGGCATCCCCATGGTCACCGCATCGCTCGATGTGGTTGGCGCGCTCACGCTCGTTGGTGCGGTGCTGGTGTGGGGCGCGGGAGCATGAAAAGGACAGATGAGATCGCAGGAGAGTTGTGCCATGATTCGCCAACGAGGAGTGACTGGTAGCTGATGGAATCCCGAAATCTGCGGGAGATGCTCGCCGAGGCGAAGGACACGAGCGAGTTGATGGTCGATCTGGCCTATGCCGCGCTCTACTTCGACGATCCCGACATGGCCGACGAGGTCGAGGAGCTCGAGCAGGACATCTCCGAACTCGTCCACCAGATGCGCACGCTGTGTGTCATTGCCGTTCGCCATCCGAAGGAGGCAGGCGAGATCTCCTCGGTGCTGCAAGTGATCTCTGCCGTGGAACGCATCGGCAACGATGCGGTCGACATCGCCAAGATCGTGCAGCGACGCCTGGGCATTCCCCGGGAACTCGTCGTCGATCTGTCCTCGGCCGAGGAAGTGTCGCACCGCGTGGTGGTGCACGAGGGCTCACACTTCGCAAACCGCCCGCTCAGCTCCTTCGAGCTGCCGATCGTGACCGGCATGCGGATCATGGCCATCCGTCGGGAGCGGCAGTGGCTCATCGACCCGGGCGGCAATGACATCTTGAACCCTGGCGACATTCTCTTCCTCCGAGGATCACCCGACGGCATCGCTCGGCTACGGGAGCTCTCTGGCGCTCCCGAGTGGGTGCCACCGTCCATGGGCGACGCCGCGCCGCTCACCGATCTCGGCCGAGCGATTGACGTGCTGGTCGAGATGAAGAACCTCAGCGAGGTGGCGGTGGGCTTGGCCTACTCGGCCCTTGTCTACCGGGATCGCTCACTCGCCGCCGAGGTTCGCCACCTCGAAGATCGCCTCGATGAGATGAACCACCGGCTCGAGCACTGGGTCTTGCGAGCCGCCGCTCAGGGCGGACAGGAGGAGCAGCTCCGCGGGCTCCTGCACCTTGGTGCTGCGGCGGAAGATCTCGGCGATCAGGCCCAGTCGATGGTGTGGCTCATCGAGAAGTCCAACGACCTGCACCCCGTGCTCGGCATTGCGCTGGGCGACACCGACGACATCGTGGTGCGGGTGCCGGTGGGGGAGGGGTCCGAGGTGGCGGGCCGCTCACTCGCACAGATCGAGTTTCCTGTCGAGCCTGGGTTCAACGTGCTAGCCATCGAGCGAGACGGTCGCTACGCGTACCGCCCTCGTCGTCACGTGGTGCTCGAAGCCGGCGACCAGATTCTGGCCAACGGACCCGAGGAGGGTCACGAAGCGCTGGCAGAAATGCTCGGTTGGAGGCTCGTCGAAGACGACGATGGCGAGATCGAGTTAGAGCCGCTCAACGGCTGATCGTCGCTGCTCCGAAATGCTGTCGGGCTTCGGGCGACGCTCACCGCACTGCCGATGGCGAGTGCCAGCACGAACCACGCCAGGCCCGGTTCCCTCATCACGGACTCGGTCAGCCCATTGATCATGATGGCAACGACGATCGCATCGCGACCCGCCGAGGGGCGTCCTCTGGCTGCGGCCCAGTAGGTGAAGGGAAAAGCGAGGAACGCAATAGCTGCCGGCCACCCTCCGCTGAGGGCGAACTGCAGGAAGGCATTGTGGCCAGACGTCGCAAACCAATTCAGGCGGCCGGATTCGAGGGCCGGTTCGAGAGCCACGGTGGTGCTATCGGCTCCAACGCCGGTCAACGGCTTGGCGTTGATGAGATCCAGCGAGAGATTCCACAGGGTGGTGCGACCGGTCACGGTCACGATCTCCTGCGCATCGCCGCTGCGGGCAACGGCATCGCCCACCACATCACCGGCGCCGGACACGACGATCCCTGCGGCGGCGAAGACGGCGCCAATCACGGCAAGCCCCGGAGCGGCCCGGCCGATCAGCGGGCGAGCGGCAACGATCAAGCCCACGCTGGCAGCCAGCGCTGCCGTCCGTGAATCAGAGACGACGATGCACACCGGCCCGACGGCCAACAGCAGCAGAGCGGTTCGCCGATGCTGGGACAGGATGCCTACGGCGAGAATTACTCCGAGCGCCGCCGCCATGCCGAATTCGTTGGGGTGCGCGCTCAGACCTTGAATCCGCCCATCACCGGCACCGCCTCCAAGCACGGGCTGCATCGCAAGGCCGAGGGGCAGCACGATGGCCAGCCCTCTGGCTGCGGCCAGCCTGGTCGTCGGCCAGCCGAGCGATGCTCCCAACCACACGCCGGCAATGAAGACGCACGCGAGCGCCACGGCGACGACCACATCGTTGATGCCGAGCATGCCCAAGGGGCTCACGAACACGATCCAGGCCAGCGCGAGCGTGAGGGGAAGCGCCGGAGCCTGAACGAGGGCAGCGCGAACCCGAGGGGAGAGGAGCAGTGCCAGCCCACCGGGCGTAGAGAGCAGAACGAAAACGGACCAGCCCGCGTAGTCGGTCGAACCCGACGAGATGAGCCCGACCCGAGAGGGTTCGATGGCGATCGCGACGACGATGACCGCAGTCACGATCTGCAGACGACGGATCACGAGCCGAGAAGCACGGGAATCCGATGGCTGACCTGCAGGTCACGCAGTCGCTTCAAGGCCGCTCTGGTCGCTCGGCGACTGCTCTTCTTCTTGTCGACAAGGAGAACGACAGCATCAGCCGCTCCTGCGGCCGCCGCAGCCCCGGAATCGGCGACACTCCCCGCGTCGACGACTCGTTCGCCAAAGGCGGGCCGAAGCTGCTCGGTCACCTCGCTTGCTCGGCCGGCCGACTGGAGCGACATCACGGCGATCGTGCCTTCGACGTGTCTGGACGCGTTCGTCACCGCCGTGGCCACGTCAGCGACCGCGAGGGGGCCGTTGCCCTCACCCACCGCAATCCACGGGGCAGACAATGAGGCGAGCTCGCTGTGGTGAACGCTCCGGACCTTGCCAAACCAGCGCTCCAGTGCTGGGGCCATGGCCAGAGCACCAAGGACGCCGAGCAACGCTCCGAGGATCGGCGCCGAGCGGAGCGCCCCGCCGTCACCCAAGCCGACCGTGCCCACGTTCTGGGCCAGTTCGAGGGCGGGCTCATGGGTTTCGAGTTCAGCGTCGAGGTTGGCCACTTCGACGGAGCGGGCTCGCACGGTGACAAGTGCGGCTTCGATGTTGCTCTCCAACACGTCGACCTCGATGCGCAACGTCTGTCGCTCCTCACCCTCGATGGCATCGATGCGAGTGTTGAGATCAGCAATCTCGGCTTCCCAGCCGGTGATCTGCTCCTCCAGCGGGCCGATGAGCCCGGCGAGTTCGCCTCGCTCTTCCTGGATGGAATCGAGCACGGCTTGGTCGACCTGGGCGACCGAAGCGACAGCGATCGCCTCGGCTGCAGGCTTCACGAGGTCGGCCGGCCCACGCGTGGTGATGGTGATGAGGCGGCCGCCATCCAGTTCGGTCGCCACGGAGATCTCTGACGGATCGATTCCCGCCTCGGTCAGGGCCGCGGCTCGGGTCTCGTCATCGGTGGCCAAGCCCGCGGTGCGGGTCAAGATCGATTCGAAGAGCGGCCACTCAGCGGCTTCGGTCAGGCCGACAACGGCGCGGGCCTCCGCCTCGCCTCCGTCACCGAGCAGCGCATCGGCCTGCGAAGCAACAAGCCATCCGACGGCAGCGAAGACAACGGCCAACCAGGCCCAGCGCATCCACGAGCGCACAAGGTCGAAGACGTCATCCATCTCGCCGTGATTCGCCCCGACATAGGGGTCTCCACCATTGCTCCGCTCGGCCATCTGCCCTCCCAAGGTCGATGAGCCTATTCCGAACCAAGGGGCGGCGGGATAGGTTGAATCCCGCGTGGTGAGGGCTTTGGTAGGGATGAAGCGCGCACAGGTGTCGATCTGTGTTGCAACGTTGAATCGACCGAAGGGACTCGATGTCCTGCTCGGTTGTTTGTCGCGTCAGGTCTCCTCCATCGTTGATCTGGAGCTGGACATCCACGTTGCCGTCTCCGACAACGACCCAACCGGAGGCGCTCGCCCGATCGTCGACGGCTGGCGGGAACAAGGACTCAACATCACCTACGGCATCGAGTCTCGACGCGGTTACGCCTCGAACCGGAACAACACCGTGCGGCTCGCTCGGCCGGATGACGAATGGCTGGCGTTCGTCGACGACGACGACCGGCCAGATCCCGAGTGGGTCTCGACACTGGTGGCTGCTGCGTTGCGCCACGGGGCAGATGGGGCGGAAGGGCCGGTGCTCGTCGAGAGCGCAGCGCTCTTCGAAGGCGCGACTTCCCGGCGCGCTGGCATGGTCGACGGAACGCCGTTGGACGTCGCTGCCACCTGCAACCTCTTGCTGCATCGGGACGTCCTGGGCGACGCCCCGTTCAACACGCGCTTCGATGTCACCAGTGGTGAGGACACCGAGCTGACGCTGCGTCTCACTCGAAGCGGGCGCCGCATCGTCTTCGCCGAAGATGCCATCGTACGTACCGATCTGCGCCCAGAGGAGGCCAGCCGAGCGGGACGCCTGCGCCGTCACTACGCCGGCAGCGTTCGCTACGGATGGGCCCTGCGCCATCTCCACGCGCCGATCGTGCCCGAGCTCGCTCGATCAACTGGGCGAGCGGGGCGAGGTGCTGCTCTCTGGTTGGCGTCGTTCCCAGCCCGATCCGCCTCCCAACGAGAAGCTGCGCTCAGAGACATCGCTCTGGCTTCGGGCAAGGTGGCCGGGCTCGTTGGACTGGCGCCACAGAAGGCCTGGCGCTCAACGGTGGCTGACTACGGATCGACACAAGCGGTCGGAGACGAGCCGCTGGTCTCGGTGCTCATCTCCTGCCACAACTACGAACAATACGTTGGCGAGGCCATCCGCAGCGCCCTCGCTCAGACCTATCGCAACGTCGAGATCATCGTGGTCAACGATGGGTCGACCGACGGTTCCGTCGACGAGGTCCTGGCCTTCGGCGATGCGGTCACGCTGGTGTCCCGCCCTCGGGGCGGACCTTGGCTCGCCTTCCGTGAGGGGCTTGCTCATGCCAAGGGCGAGCTCATCGCTCCGCTCGATGCGGACGACACGTGGGTGCCTGATCGGCTCGAACAGATCGTTGGCGTGTTCACTCGCAATCGTGAGCTGGCGATGGTGGGGAATCAGCGCACGATCATCTCGGCCGCCGGAGTGCCGCGCATCAGCCGCAAGGCACGATTGACAACAGGATTCGTCGCCGATGCGCTGCTCCGGCACGCGCGCTACGAGTGGCCGCTGACCTCTCAGCTCGTCGTTCCGAAGTGGCTGACGGAACCGCTGCATACCTATGACCCGGGGCGCAGAGTCCCGCCCGACATGGTGCTCACACACCTTGCCGGGTTGAGTGGGACCATCGGCGCGGTGCAGCAGCCGCTGACCAACTATCGAGTGCACGATGACAATCGTCGTGCCCGGACGGCCGACGTCGGTCGGCTGCGAGCCGAGCGAGAAGTCAGTCTCGACATTCTCAATCACTGGGCCGAGGTGCTGGGAGTGAACGCCGTCGTTCCCTCCTCAGCCGACAGCGAGCTCGTCCTTCTGCAATGGCAGGACCACGAGCCGGTCTCCGCCGGCCAGCGGGCGCGGGCGCTCGTCCGGACCGTCCCGGAGGCAGTGCGCCTTCGTCGGTCCCTGCTGGACACGTCGCTCACGATCTTCTCTCGCACGCTGCTCGCATGCTCACGCCAGCAGGGTCCCCGCGTCGCCGCAGACGGGCCCGGTCAATACGTGGTTGCTCGGCTTCGCCGCCACACCGACCAGGCAAGAATCCCGAACATCGCCAGCTCGGCGGCGTAGGTCGCGACGACTGCACCACGCCACGAGTGCTGCGGGATCAAGACAAGATTCAGTGCGATGTTGAGCAGCGCCGAGGCCAGCACTGCTCTGGCTCGATCCACGAAGTGTCCCGTGGTTGTGAGGACGTCGCCGAGCAGGCTCTGGACCGCCCGGAACATCGGGAGCGCGCTGAGGGCCATGATGATCGGCGCCGCATCGGCGAAGCGGTCGCCCGCGATGATCTCGACACCTCGCGCGCCCAGGAGCAGGAACGTCGTCATCACCACTGCATAGGAGACGAGGGGGAGGGCCAGCTTCTTGGCGTAGGCGCGAGAGTGGGCGATTCCTTGCTCGCCCCGGCGGAAGAACTCCGGGGCGACGGTGTGCAGAAAGGCGTATGCCGGCAGGAACGCGTATTGCACGAGGCGGGCACCGGTTGCGTAGAGGCCGTTGTCGGCTTCGAACCCGGCTCGGAGCAGCAGGGTCTGGTCGATATCGCTGGACAGAGCCTGTGAGGAATGCCCAACGCCGACCGCGGCGCCGTCGCGGGCCGAGGCCAGCCAACGAGTGGGGTGAAGCTGGGCCGGTCCCGCGATCGATCGCATCGTGGCGAGCGAGATGATGGCGGTGATTATCGACGCCGCGCCGATGGCGGCAACAAGAAAGAGCAGCTGGGTCGAGTCCGACACGGTCTCGTCAGCCCGGAGGGCGGCGTAGCTGACGATGGCGATCATTCGGAGACCAGCAGCCGTCAGGACGACGAGGGCCGAGGTGACGAACCGGTTGAGGGCTCGCAACGCACGGCTTGCCGTGTCCGAACTGCCGAAGGCCAGGAACTCGCCTGCTGCGAGCACAACAACAACCAGTGTGGACTGGGCAGGCAGAACGACGAGGGCGATCAGGCCAACGGCGAAGGTGGCGATCACGCCGGCAATCGCCAGTGCGCTCAGCGCGTCACCCCACGCCTCGGGCGCATCGTCGGCGTTACGGGCGATGCGCATGGTGACGATGTCGCCCTGACCGAGACTGGCCAATGAGGGAAACACCGCGACAAGGCCGACGATGCCGGCGTAGATGCCGTATCCCGTGGGCTCGAGGGTCCGAAGAAGAACGGTGAACGTTACGAGCGAGAGGACGGCGCGGCCAGCGAAGGCGACGAGGGTCCAGCTGGTGTTCTGAACAATCCTTCCCCCTCGCACGACGGTGACCGTAGCGGCCCCGCAACGAGGCGCTTGCGACTGCGCTCCCGCGTCACCGATGCCACACCCACGGCCAGGATCAGCAGAGGGATCGTCGGCTCTCGCACGACGTGCTCCGTGATTGAGATCAAGGCGAAGCACATCAGGTAGCCATCACGCACTGCGTTGGGGTGCCGGCGTCGTAGAACGAGGAAGCAGAGCAGGGCGATCACGGAGAGCGCGGCGGGGATCCACCCGCCGTTCACGGCCATCTGGATGACGCCGTTGTGGGCGTGGCGAGGGAACCACGTCATGAAGCCGTCGACGGCGATGCCCGAGCTCTCCGGACCGAAACCGGTGAGTGGCCGCTCGGCCACGCCGGTGATGATGAAATCCCACAAGCCAGTGCGGCCAGTGAGGGTTCTCGTCGTCTCCCAGGTGTCTTCGCCCATGACCGGACGGCCGAGGAGACCGCTGGCCACGACTGCGCCGAGAACACCGAGCCCGCCAGCGATGGCGAGCGAGGCAAGACCCCGACGGACTCGCGGGCCCACGATGAGGAGCGACCCCAACGCCCCAGCCACGAAGGGGATGATCGCCTCGGTCTGATAGAGCACCATCGGCGAGACCACGAGGAGTGGAAGGAGTGGGAGCACCCGATCGGCAGCGGCCCGAGCGCCAGCGACCAGGCCGAAAGCGGCAAGAATGGCGAGGGCGTTCGGTTCTTCCGTCCACGCTTCCCAACGTTCTGGGTTGTCAACGCTCAGTTCGATGAGCGTGGCGTTGGAGAGAACGAGGAGCAACGTCGGGCCGAGCAGACGTTCGAAGCCAGCGAATCCGTACTGCGCTTCGACTTCCGCTCCGAGGAAGACCGTGCCCAGCAGACCGGCGGCGACAAGAAGGCCACGAGTTCCACCCACTCCAAACGGTGCCGCCAACAGGATCCACACGAAGGCAAGGGTGAGTGGAAGCAGAGGTAGCGAGCGCAGTGTGCGGAGCGTGTTCGGCCGAGTCGTGACGACCCATGCTCCAGCAACGGCAATCACGAACAGTGCGAGGGAACGAAAGCTGTCGATGGTGCCCGAGAGCCGGGTGTTGGGTACGACCGCCAACGCGGCGATGAGCGCCCCGAGGGCCAGCCGCTGCGCCACGCTCAGTTCTTCTCCACCAGCATGACGATGGGGAGGGGCGAGCCGATCGCGTCCAGGCGGCGGAGCAGAGCGTCGACCTTGCGGCGGGGGAGCTCTCCCTTACCCAGTACGAGTACGACCGACGAGGCGTCGCTGATGCTCTCGGTTGCCTCTGGCTCCGAAACGACGCCTCCATCGTGCACTTCGACCGAGAGCTCGGAGGTGAGCGTCTTTGCCACATCGCTTGCTCGGGAAGCTGAGGCGGCGCCGATCACGGCGATCGGGCCTTCGAATGATCTCAGTGGACGAACGAGCCGGTCCGTTCTGTCTGCCAACGGCAGCAGGCCCTTGCCGTCATCCGTCGTGTCCACCCAGCGGGAGACTCGTCCGGCGAATTCGGGGTGATCGGTGCGCCGCAAGCGACCGAAGGTGCGATCGAAGGCGGGGACGACCGCCAAGCCCAAGAGCAGACCAAGGAAGCCGCCGGTCGCGGCAAGGACCGAACGGTTGACCACGGACGGCGGCTCGGCTCGGTCGATGATCTCCACCGGCACCTCAGGTTCCCGTGCCAGCATCAACTCGGCGAGACGATTGGCGCCATCGGCGGCGGCCTGGGGATCGTCGGCGCTGACATCAACCCGCATCGTCGACTGGGTGACCGTGGCGCGGTCGGAGCCGCGTACATCGAGCGTGCCCGTGGCCAGTCCAAGTTCTTGCTCGGCTTGGGCGATCAGCTCACCGTCGTCGAGCGCTCCGGCCATGCGCAGCATGTTCGCTTCGTGAAAGGGCCAGTTCGATTCTTCGGTGATGGCGATCGTCGCCTGTGCAGGCGAGCGCACAGGGAGCGCCTCGGCGATGGCTGGTGCCAGGGCGAATCCGAGTGCGCCCAGGGCGAGGATGATGGGCGACCATCGAACGAGCGTGCGCGCCGAACTCAGCCAATCCGCGCCGCCGGTTCCCATCGTCCACTCCGCCGAGTCCACCTGCGCACGTTAGGCCGACGATCCAGCCGAGACCACGCAGACGTTGGTGAAGAGCACTCGACCCACGCCACTCGTCTCGGATAGATCACCCCCTCACCCGCCGAACCACCCCCACCCGCGCCCCTTTCCACCCACTCTTTTCTGTGGGTGCCTGACCCTCACCATCACTGCGCTCCGTCTTGCTGTGGGTGCCTGACCCTCACCATCACTGATCCGGCCGTTGCCTGACGCCAGGTCGGCGTTTCGCGCAGTCACCTTCACAAAACGCCGACCTCGACTCACCCCCGGCCGCGGCTGTGGGTGCCTGACCCCCACCGTCACTCTGCTGTGGGTGCCTTCTGTGGGTGCCTGACCCTCACTATCACTGGCCGGGAAGGGCCCGTTCGCTCGCGCTGATCAGCGAGTCGTGCCAAGGTTGAGGCATGCGTGCGTTCCGAATCGCTCTGCCCACCTCTGATCTCGAGCGATCGAGATCCTTCTATGAGCAGGTGCTTGATACCGAGGCCGACGACACCGTGCCGTCTCGTTTGTACCTTCACTGCGACGGGTTCATCGTGGCGCTCATCGACTGGGCGATCGAGAACCACGGAGAACCATCACCGGTTCGCCCGCTACCGGACAACCTCTACTTCGCGACCGAGGATCTGGACGCCACGCTGGCGCGGGCCATGGATGCCCAAGCGGAAATCACCTCACCGATCCAGGTCATGCCGTGGGGCGAGCGTTCGTTCTACTGCACCGACCCGGACGGTCACCCGCTCTGTTTCGTTGATCAGGACACCCTGTTCCTCGGTCGCGGTGCGGACTGGGGCTGAGAGCCACCAAAGACAATGGGTGCACGACCCGTCACACTCGATTCCAGTGCTTGGACGAAGACAGCTTTTGGAGGGACTCTTGGGCGACGTAGAACCGGAGCAGGCCACAGTCGCCGCAGATGACGGGCCGGAGTTTGGCGGACGAGAATCGTCCCGTGGAGAGCTTGGGCAGCAGCTCTCCACCGATCGTGGTGGAATCGACCACGTCGGCGGACTGAAAGACCTGATCTGACGAGCATTCCGGGCACGTTGACATCTTTGACTCCTTGTCGTCGAGGTCCTGAATATTGAGATCGAGTGCGTCAGCGACGGCTCGCTTGGATCGAAGCGAAGCAGTAGCGGTGCGTTCGATTCGTTGAATCGTCCGCAGATTCAGCTCCGCCGCAGCGGCGAGCTCCTCCTGAGACCAGCCGCGTGCCAACCTCGCCTCAAGAACTCGCTTGGCATCTACGTTCATCTGGTTCTCCCGACGTTGGTGTGGACCTGACCGCAGCGTCCGCGAGTTGAGCGAAAACCGCCACGGCGTCTCGGCGACTTGTGCACGTCACCAGTACGACATTCTTACGACAGTTGCCGCGATTGCGTCCTCAGAGACGACCCAAAACGAGAGCGGCCGCTCGCCGGGAGGGCGAGCGGCCGTTGCTCAGTCAGTGTCTCGGATCAGCCGCCCGGAGGCGGGGGCGTCCGTGGTGGTGCCGGCTGTGCCGGGGGAGTTGGAGGCACGGCCCGCTGAGCAACTCGCGGAGTTGCTGCGGCTGCCGGGGTGGCCTTCGGGGTAGATGCGGCCGGCGCGGACGCCGTGCCGCTGGGCCCGCCGTCGCGCAGCATCTCGGCGATGCCACCGATCGAGCCCAATGTTGCACTCATGTCGGCAGGCACGAAGATCTTCGTGGCCTGGCCGTCGGCGATGCCCTGGAGGGCTTCGAGGTACTTGATAGCGATCACACGATCGTCGGTACCGGAGTTGATGATGGCGGCGTAGACCGATTCGATGGCGTGCGCCTCACCGGCAGCCACCACTTCCTGACGGAACTGCTCGGCTTCAGCCTGCGTACGGACGGCCTGGGCTTGACCCTCTGCTCGAAGGATGTCTTTCTGACGCTGACCTTCGGCAGTGAGAATGGCGGCGGTCTTATCGCCTTCGGCCCGAGTCACGGCTGCTTCACGAGCACCCTCAGCCTCGGTGACCACAGCACGACGTGTGCGCTCGGCCTTCATCTGCTCGTGCATGGCGTTCATGACGTCCTGCGGCGGATCGATGCGCTGGATCTCCACACGCACGACTCGCACACCCCACTTGTCGGTGGCGTCATCGAGGATCTGGCGCAGCGTGCCATTGACTCGCTCACGAGAGGTGAAAGCTTCGTCCAAACTCATCTCGCCGATGACGTTACGAAGGTTGGTCTGTGCCAGCTTCGTCACGGCCAGGATGAAGTTCGAGATGTTGTAGAGCAGACGCTGGGGATCGGTCGGCTCGAAGTACACCACGGCGTCCACGGCCGCAGCCACGTTGTCCTGGGTGATCACTTCCTGCGGCGGAACGTCGATGACCTGCTCACGCATGTCGACCTTCCGCAGCTTCTCGATGAACGGAACGATGAAACGGAGGCCGGGGTCAACCGTCTCCTTGTACTTACCGAGGCGTTCTACGACGCCCTTCTGATACGGGGACACGATCTTGATCGCTGCTGCCACATAGACAAACAGCAGGACCACGATGATGACCAGAATGCCGCCGAGTACGGGGGCCATGGGTTGCTCGCTTTCCTTGGGTTGGGGAGGGACGATGTGTGAGAGGTGAATACGGGTGCCGGGCGCATGAAGCGTCCGAGCAATTGGGTGCTGAGATCGCCCTACACGAAGCGATCGAGGCCGGCAGCAGGGGCGGGTTCAACGATGACTCGAGTGCCCCGAACCTCGACGATGCGAATCTCGGTGCCCTGCGGGAGGCCCATCTCGTTGGCGCTTTCTGCTTTCCATTCCTCGCCGCCGGCCTTGATATCGCCCGTTCCGGACGGTCCTGCGGGAATGGAATTGGTCACAATGCCTTCATGGCCGATGAGCCGATTCGCACCGACACCGACCTTCTCGGGGAGGTCGAGATCGAGGCGTCGGGCGTAGGGCTTGAGGCCGACGAAGGCCCCGATTGAACCCACCACGAAGACCGCCCACGAAACAGCCAAAGGCGCACCAAACAGGCTGACCAGGCCAGCTGCGGCCGCGCCGAGGGCAAACGGAATGAGAAAGAAGGAGCCTGCAAGTGCCATCTCGCCGATGCCGAGCGTGACCGCCGCGGCCAACCAGATGCCGGCCCAAACCAATGGATCGTCCATGTTCCTGTCGTCACTTTCCTACTGCGTTGAAGATGACACTACTAACGACACGTGAGGGGCAGGGGGTTCCCGCCCGTTACCGTTTTCTCAATGGCCCGGTTGCTGACCATTCATGCTCATCCCGACGACGAAGCTTCCAAGGGTGCTCCCACCTGCGGCCGCTATGTGAGCGAGGGCCATGAGGCCGTCCTCGTGTGCGCCACAGGCGGCGAAGAAGGAGACATCCAGAACCCGGCGATGGATCGGCCCGAGATCAAAGAAAACATGGCAGCGGTGCGGGCCGACGAGCTCGCGGCCTCCGTAGAGGCCATTGGTTTCTCCGACTGCATCATGCTTGGTTACCGAGACTCCGGCATGGAAGCTGACCCGGCCAACGCCAACCCCGAGTGCTTCTGGCAGGCCGATCTCGATGAGGCGACCGAACGGTTTGTGGCCATCATCCGTCGGGTTCGGCCCCACATCCTCATGACGTATGGCGATGACCAGCAGGGATATCGCCACCCGGACCACCTTCGGGTGCACGACATCAGCTACCTGGCGTGGCAGCGAGCCGGTGATCCCGCCTGGTACCCCGAGGCCGGAGAGCCCTGGGTTCCCCAAAAGCTGTATTACTCCACCTGGAGCCGGGCCCGACTCGCCGCCCACCATGCCAAGTTCCAAGAGCTGGGCAAGGACTCTCCGTACAACGACCGTTGGTTCGAGCGCCCCGATCAAGATCACCGAATCAACGCCAAGGTTGATGTCACCGGCTTCTACGGCGTTCGCCGCGCTGCTCTTCTTGCCCACGCCACCCAGGTCGACCCGAACGAGAAGTTCTGGTTCGGGCTGGACGATGCCGACGCCGAAGCGGCGTATCCCTATGAGGACTTCATCCTTGCCGAGTCCCGCGTGGGCCGAGTGCCCGCTGGTGGCGAAGATCTCGAACACGATCTCTTCCACGACGTGGTCGAAGCCGGGCTCGAGCCGGTGGCTGAAGATCCCGCCGCTAGCGCCCGGGCCATCGCCACGGTCCAGACCGATCACCAGAACGCCGCAGACAAGGCAGCCGAGGCCGCAGCCCGTGCCGCAGAGTTGGCCGAGGCCGCACGAGCCAGCGCCGAACGAATGAGCGATGCCGCGGCGACCGCTGCTGCACGCGCCAGCGACAACACCGTTGAGACCGCCGCAGGAGATGCAGCATGAACGCACGATTCAGTTCAGAGGCCTTCAGCGACGAGTGGGTGGCAGAGATGATTGCCGCCCATGCAGAACGGCCCGCCGTGCCCGGTCTCTCGGGTGTTGTCGGACTCGGTGTCGGGAAGAAGGTGGCTGTCGTAGTCTCGATCACCGACGGCCGGATCACCGGCTCGGTCGACCTGAGCGGCGCTGGCGATGACGTCGAACCTGGCGTGACGATTCCCTTCAGCGGCGCTCAAGTCGAAGCCTGGCAATCGGGTGAGCTCGACCTCTC
The DNA here is from genome assembly GCA_937997485.1 of uncultured Acidimicrobiales bacterium. Classification (GTDB taxonomy): domain Bacteria; phylum Actinomycetota; class Acidimicrobiia; order Acidimicrobiales; family SZUA-35; genus SZUA-35. Next base: position 26,623 of record CALKTH010000005.1, read on the forward strand.
CGAGGCCTACATGATGGGCGATCTCAAGCCCGTGGGATCGACCGGCGCGCTGCTCGCAGCGTTCACCGCACTCGGATAGCCGTCATGAAGAAGTTGCGTTTGCCCGGACGCGGAAGCTGCGAACCGATCACGCTGTGGGGAAACCCCGTGCTCCGGACACCGGCCACACCGGTGACGGTGTTCGACAAGTCGATCACCCTGCTCGTGGCCCAGATGTTTGAAACCATGTACGCCATCGAAACCGGCGTTGGCCTTGCCGCCAACCAGATCGGACGCTCCGAAAGCGTCTTCGTCTTCGACTGCCAGGACGACGTCGTCGGTCACGTCATCAACCCAGTGATCGAGATCATCGGCATCGACATCCAAGACGGCCACGAAGGCTGCCTTTCCCTCCCCGGGCATCAGGCACCAACCGTCCGCTTCGAGCGATGCCGCGTGCGGGGCCAGGACGAGCGCGGAAACGACATCTCCTACGAAGGAGAGGGTCTCCGGTCCCGAGCCTTCCAACACGAAGCAGACCACCTGAGCGGTGGTCTCTACATCGACCACCTCGCCGACGACGTCCGCAACACGATCGAAGCCGAGATGCGCACGGCCGAGTGGTACGGCAACAACTCCCTCGACCCCAAGAGCGCCCTCTACAAGCGATATCAGGACGATTAGCTCGGGTCGCCCTCGTGTGCTCGGTCTCCTCGTTCCTCGGAGACCTGCGCGCACTCGGGCGAATCTCTGGTGGTCCTCGCTTCGCTCGAGCTGTTTGTGGCTCTGCTCACGACTTCGTCGTCTCGCAGAGGGCAAGGGGACTCCGTCGCCCCTTGCGACCCCCTGATGGGGCTGCGCCCCTACGTCCCCCTGCCGGGCTGCGCCCTGGCGAACTACGAGGAGCGTTGGGCGGTGCGGAGGGCTCGGTAGGTGGTGAGGGTGGCTCCGGAGCGGTCGAGGGCGGCTCGGAAGCTCCAGTCTTGGGTGACCAGGTGAGCGTCGGCCACTCGCTGGGCCCATTGTGGGGTGATGGCTCGCAGTTCCGGGGTGTCCTCGGCCGGTCGAACATGCAGCTCGGTGACACCGACGGGAAGATCGCGGATCATGGCTTCGATCGCAGCGCGAGAGGAGCCAGGCAGCGGGACCGCAACCTCGGCGTCAGGAACCAGCACTCCCTCTTCCGCAGCCAGCGTGCGAGCCTCGAATCCGAGGTCGACCGCCGGGTCCGGCAGGCTGATCGGAAGCTCGAACTCGAGTGCCAGGTCGAGGAAGATGTCGAAGAACTCTGGCCGGGAACACAACGCACCGAGATGGGCCGACAGATGCGTCACATCGAAGCCCCACAACACCGCCCGTTCGATCTGGGCCCGACATTCACGCCGGGTCTCTTCGAGATCGGCGTGCTCCCACAGGTCGGTCGGGGTTTTGGGGAATCCGCCGTTGCCGTCGAGGAGCGACGGAGCCTGGGTCACCGGACCCCAGCGATAGAGGTCGTACTCGGCGTTGACGGTGAGCGCGACACCAACGTCTTCGCCGTGATACTCCGCGGCGGCGCCCCGGGCCCATGGCGCCGGCACCTGCAGGCCGGCGCTGGTGGCGACGCCGTCGCGCATGGCTCGGTAGCAGCCGATGTTCGCGGCGTTACTGGATCCGAGCCCGTCGGCCACGATCAGCACGAGCTTGGCATCGGCAGAAAAGCCGAGGCGTTCGAGTGCAGAGGGCATGGAAGGCAACGCTACTCCAGGGGTTGGTCGGGTCCGTCACACTGACCCCAGAGGCCAACCGCTTCTGACCGTGCCTTGTTCCGTAGCTGCGTGAACTCTCGCTCGAATGTCGTGTTGGGTTCGAAGAAGAGCGCATCGGCGAACCCAGATTCGACGAGCCACCGGTTGACGAAGAGGTCATCTTCCGCTCGGTGGATGTAGACGAGAAGCCGGCCGAATCGGTCTCGGGCCTCGTCGTCGCGTGTCAATCGAACCTCGGTGCCAATGGGCAGCAGTCCCTTGAGCGCCTGAGATGCTTCTTCTCCGTAGCACTGCACTGGTGTTGACTCACTCACGGTTTCCGGCGTGTCGATGCCGATGAGTCGGGCGCGTTCTTCCTGCCCGTCGATGATGAGATCGACGGTGTCGCCGTCGATCACGAACTCGACAACACCAATCGACGCATCAGCGGTCGTTGGTGAGGACGAGACGCCGGTGCAGCTCGCCGCCAAGACGGCAAACGCAACGAGAAACTTGAGGCGTGCGAGCGGAGCGCGACCGGGGTTGCGCGGTCGGGTGAGACCCGGCACAAACCTCAGGCGACGCTCCGCTTCGACGGACTTACAGGCGTTCGATGAGCGTGCCGGTGCCAAGTCCACCACCACAGCACATCGTCACGAGGGCGGTCTGTTTGTCGGCCCGCTCCAGCTCGTGCACAGCCTTGGTCATGAGGAAGGCTCCGGTGCCTCCGAGGGGGTGGCCGAGCGCAATCGCACCACCGTTGGGATTGATGATGTCTCGATCCACGCCGAGCTCCCGCTCGAATGCGAGCACCACCGAAGCGAAGGCCTCGTTGACCTCGGCCACGTCGATGTCGCCGATCGACATGTTGTTGCGGGCCAAGAGGTGCTGCGTGGCGTCGATCGGGCCGGTGAGCATGAGGACGGGATCGGTGCCCACGTTGCATGTATCGATGATGCGAGCCTTCGGCGTGAGGCCAAGCTCCTTGGCCTTCGCGGCGGTCATCAGCATCACCGCTGCGGCGCCGTCGGAGATCTGGGAGGAGTTGCCGGCCGTGTGCACACCGTTCTCCCGGGCCACCGGCTTGAGCTTGGCCAGCCCCTCGATTGTGGTGTCTCGGAGGCCTTCGTCTCGAGCGACGTGGTGCGTTGACTCGAGAATGTTTCCGTCTTCGTCGGCGTCGGGCGCATCGAGAGGGAGGACCTGCGTGCCGAAGCGGTCCTCGGCCCAGGCTTGCGCTGCGAGCTGCTGGGATCGCAGGCCAAATTCGTCGGTATCGGCCCGAGTGATGCCCCACTTGTCGGCAATGCGCTCGGCGCCTTCGAACTGGCTCGTCATTTCGTACTGCTCGAAGTACGGCTTGGGGATTGGCGTGCCGAGCCCGAGTTTCTTGTTGCCGCCGACGCCGATCGGGATACGACTCATCACCTCGACGCCAGAGGCCACGGCTGCGTCGACGACGCCAGCGCCGACCAGTGCAGCGGCCATGTTGGTGGCCTGCTGTGAAGAACCGCACTGGGCATCGACGGTGGTGTTGGCAACGGTGAGGGGGAGCCCTGCGCTCAGCCACGCCGTGCGACCGATGTTGAACGCTTGCTCGCCGACCTGGCTCACGCAGCCGGTGACGACCTGGCCGATCTCGGCAGGATCAATGCCGGTTCGCTCCACGAGGCCCTTCTGGGCGTGTGCGAGCACGTCGGCGGGATGCATGGTGGACAGGCCGCCGTTGCGCCTCCCAATCGGGGTGCGGACGGCGTCGACGATCACGATGTCGGTGGGAGCAAGCTCAGTCATGGCGAGAGGGTAGGGCTGAGGTCGACGTGGAAACCAAACGATCAGGCGGCGAGATCGGCCATCGGGGTGTCTGCAGCGACGCTTTCGGCGGCGAGTCGAGCGTTCTGCTCGGCGGTGCGCTCAGCGAGGATGGCCCGTGCCTTCGCCAGACCGGTGAGGCCGATTCGGCGGGTTTCGGCATCGATCTTCCAAGGACGATCGGTGGTGACGAGCGTGAGTTGGAGGGGCGTGTTCTTCATGTGGACGAGTATGAGGAGGGGGTGTGACAGTGATGGTGCGATGTGGGCGTTTGCGGGGGTGGAGATGGCGGTCGCGAGGCGGAAAAACCCCTTGAAGAGTGGGTTTGGAAGAAATTCGGGAAAGTTCGCTACGTTCTCGGCATGACGTCTTGGAACCTTGCTGATCTCGTTGAGCAGACGGCGGCGGTGGTTCCGGACCGGCTCGCCATCTCGTCGCCGTTGGGCGATCTGACGTACGAGGCGTTTGCCAGTCAAGCTCGGGATGCCGGCCGAGCGCTGATCGATGCCGGAGTGGAGCCCGGCGAGCGCGTGGCGTTGCTGGCGTGGAATCGCCCTGAGTGGCTGGTGGCCATGATCGGTTGCTTCGAGGCCAGCGTCGTTCCCGTCAATGTGAATTATCGCTACGTCGACGAGGAGGTGGCGCACCTCCTGTCGGACTCGGATTCGGTGGCGGTGATCACCGAGCCGGAGTTTCTGCCGCTCCTCCGTCGGATCCTGCCCGACCTGCCGTTGTGCACCCGAACGATCGTCTTCGACGGTCCTGGGCGGGGCGAGCCGTTCGACCGGGCGGCGACTCTCGATGCCATGGCGTGGACTGACTGGCTGACCCAGGGCAGATCGAGTTCGGCTGAGCTCCCACGACGATCCGGCGACGATCGATACATCCTCTACACCGGTGGGACGACGGGCATGCCGAAGGGTGTGCTCTGGCGTCAGGAAGACATCTTTCTCGGCGCCATGACCAGTCTCGAGACACCGGCGGATCCCAGCGTGGTGACTGACACTCTTGCCCCGGCCCGGGCCCCATGGTTGGTCACGTCGCCGTTGATGCACGGCAATGGCCAGTGGAACTCCCTGCGGCCACTCATCGCTGGGAACGGCGTGTCGTTGTGGGTTGAACGGCGATTCGATCCGCTGGCGGTGATCGAACAGGCCGAACGGGATCGAGCCCAGCTCATCGTTTTGGTGGGCGACGGCATGGCCCGACCCTTTGCTGAAGCTCTTGCCGACGTGGATCCTGCTCCCGACCTTTCCTCCGTCGCCGTGCTGGCGTCCGGCGGAGCGATCCTCTCGCCCGTAGTGAAAGAGCAGCTTGCGGCACTCCTGCCCGACGTGCTGATCGTTGATGGCTTCGGTGCCAGCGAGAGCGGCGGAAACGGCGCGTTGGTCGGCACTGGTGATGGCGGAGCTCCCCGGTTTCAGATGAAGCCCGACACAGCGGTGCTCGACGACGACGGGCGCCCGTTGCCGCCGGGTTCGGGCATCACAGGCCGACTCGCACGGACGGGCCACATCCCGCTCGGCTACCACAAGGACCCGGTGAAGACGGCAGCGACCTTCCCCACCGGCCCGGACGGGAGGCGGTGGGCGATCCCGGGAGACGCCGCTCGACTGGAAGCGGACGGCACGATCACGGTCTTTGGCCGCGGCTCGAATTGCATCAATACCGGCGGCGAGAAGGTCTTCCCGGAAGAAGTGGAAGCGAAGCTGAAGGCCCACCCGGCTGTGATGGACGCCTTCGTTCTCGGCCGTGCCGACGAGCGTTTCGGACAGCGCGTCGCTGCCGTGGTTGCCGCCCGACCGGGAACCACGCCGACACTCGACGACCTCGACGAGTTCCTCCGTTCACGGGTCGCCCACTACAAGATTCCCCGAGAGCTCGTCGTGGTGGATGCGCTGACCTACACGGGACCGGGCAAGCCCGACTACCGGTGGGCGAAGGAACAATTCAACGACCCCGATTGAGTCGACCCTTTGACAGGCACGTTGTCAGAATCTGCGACTAGGTTGCCCACGTGCTCGGTGCTGGTTTCGTCCTCGTGGTGATGGCTGTGACAGCAGCGTTCTTCGCCGTCCTTGAACTTCGTTGGTCGGCCGCGACTCGGCGCCAGCTCTACCAAGCCCAGCCCAGTCGAGAGATCCGCGAGGCGTTCGAAGAGTCGATGGCGGCACGAGGCGCCTTCGTCCAAGCTGTCGCCCGCTGCCGCTCGGTCGAACAGACCAGCGATCTGCTCGCTATCCAAGCGGCGGCAGATGTCCGACGAGGGGCACTCAAGCGCCTCGAACGAGCGCAGAACGAATGGTCGTCGATTCGCGCTGAACACTCAGCGGACGACGGCTCCTGGTTCGGCCACGGTGTTGTGACGGCGTGGGCGCTGGGCTTCGTTGCCTTTGAGCGGGCGTTCATCCGGCTCGACCATTCGACCGATGAAGCGGCGTGGGTCATCTTCGAAGTACGGCGGCGCCGGTTCGGACTTGGGTTGGGCTGGGAGCAACAACGCGTCGCCGCCTCCGCCACTCACGCCGACCTCGCGCACCTCGACCTCCTCGTCGCCAGTGCGTTCGACGACGCCGATGTCGCCTTCCGGCCGGGCTTCGTGCCGCTTCGTGTTCTCCGTTTGCTGCGTCGCCCCGCCCCACAACGTCGGGCAATCGACGAGCTCCTGGCGGTGGGAACGGCGGCCGACATGGCAGCAGGAGCCAGATTCGCGATCGATGCGGCCGCTCGACAACACGACGTGCTGCCGGCGGTACGCACGGACCGAGCTGCGCTCGACCTGCACCTCTCGGGGCCCTCTGTACTCATCGGCGCCTGGCTGCGTGCCGCAGCAACGGTCGATGTGCTCGTCAGCTGGCCTGAGCGGCCGTCGTCGGATCGCTCATCACGCGTTGTTGCACTTGATGGTGCCGCTGTCGGTGAACCCGCTCTCCGCTGAGGGCACCGGTACGAATTCGAAGCTCCACTCATCAGCCGCAAGCTCGAATCGCACGACGCCACGGGTGTCGTTTTGCCGGGCCGCTGAACCCTGCCGGATCTCTCCGAACTGAGTGAAGGTGGCGCCGCCGATTCCGATCGTGAAGTTCGAGATTCCGCCCTCGGCGGGCAGGCCGTCCGGCCCGAGGGGCTCGAAGCGTTCGTAGTGGTGGGAGTTGCCGGCAAGCAGGATGTCGGTTCCCGCTTCGAAGAGCAGCTCATACATCGGGCCGAGCCGCGGGATCTCCTGATAGTTGGCAGAGGAGGTGAAGCGAGGAAGGTGCCACATGGCGATACGACACTGGTCAGCCGGAGCCTCGGCCAACGTCTGAGCGAGCCATTGGTACTGCTCGCTCTCTGGATCGCAGCCGCCGACTTCGCCGCACTCGGAGTTGAGGCCAATGAGTTGCCAGGATCCGAGCTCCGCGGTGAACCAGCCCTTGCCGACCTCCCCGACCCGATCACCGAGGATTTGGAAGAAGGCGTCGGGGTTGCCGGTGCCGTAGTCGTTGTCGCCAGGCACGGCATACAGCCGATCGAGGTCTCCGCCGTAGAGCGGCAGGAAGCACTCGGTGAAGTTGGCGATCGAGCCTTCTTTGTAGGCGAGGTCTCCCGCCATCAACAGCGTGCCCTCGAGGCTCTCAATGAGTTCGGCCACCTCCGTGTCGGGCCCACGGCAATCGGCCGCATCGGCCACGGCGAGCACCGTGGCCGGCGGGGGTGGGGGCGCCGTGGTGGTCGGTGCGATCGTCTCGTCCGGCGCCGGCTCGGCGACGTTGCCATCGTTCCCACCGCAGGCTGCGGCCAGCATGAAGAAGGTGGCAAGCAGGGTGGTCAGAGATCGCGCTCGAGAGGTGGCGGCAGGCCTGGCGGATTTCATCGACGACACGGTAGGTGAGGAAGGGCGTGAAGTGAGAGAGTGGGCGGATGACAACCGCTCGCTATGGCATGTCCGTCCCCTTCGCTGGCCTTCAGCTCTCGGAACACCGAGACGCCTTCCGTGAATTGGTCGATCTGGGATACACCGACGCGTGGAGTTCCGAGGCGGACGGGGCGGACGGTTTCACACCGCTTGCGCTTGCTGCCGCCTGGGCGCCCGAGCTTCGTCTGGGCATAGCCATCATTCCCGCCTTCACCCGTGGTCCTGCACTTCTTGCCCAGAGTGTGGCGTCGCTGGCCAGCGCCGCTCCCGGTCGGTTCGTGATGGGAATCGGGTCGTCCTCCAACGTGATCGTCGAGCGATGGAACGGCATTCCCTTCGATGAGCCCTATAAGCGAACCCGTGATGCTGTCCGCTTTCTGCAGACGGCGCTGACGGGCGAGAAGGTGAAGGAGGAGTACGACACGTTTACGGTGAACGGCTTCAAGCTCGGCCTTCGCCCGGCGGAGATGCCACCCATTCTCGTGGCTGCGCTGCGTCCCGGCATGTTGCGTATGGCGGGCCGCGAAGGCGACGGCGCCATCATCAACTGGTTGTCAGCTGACGACGTGCGAACCGTTGCCCCGATCGTCACCGAAGCGGCGGCCAAGGCCGGAAAGCCTGAGCCCGAGATCGCGGCCCGCATTTTTGTTTGCCCGAGCGAGGATGCCGAGACCGTGCGAGCCCAAGCCAAGTTCGCCATCGCCGCCTATCTCAATGTGCCCGTGTACGCCGCGTTCCACGAGTGGCTGGGACGAGGCGAGCAACTTGGGGGCATGTGGGAGCAGTGGAAGGCTGGCGACCGCAAGGCTGCGCTTGCCGCCATTCCCGATTCGGTGGTTGACGAGATCATCGTGCACGGCTCGCCGGGGGAGTGCCGAGAGCACATCCAGCGCTACGTGGAAGCGGGCGTCACCACGCCCGCAGTCTCCGTCATGCCGTTCGCCGGCATCGACCCCATGCAAGCCGTCCGCGACCTCGCACCCCAGTAGCCGCCGCCCAGCTTCTGCAAGACAGCGAGTGGCGAATACGCAACTGGGTGTCTTGCCGAAGCGGTGACAGTGGCGAGATCAGTCGGTCGGGAGCCACACCAGGAGGAGATCTTCGACGGTGATGTCGGTCTTCTCCAAGGGAATCTCGTCGGTCTCGATGTTCTCTGCCTTCTCGGTCCACTCGTCGTCGATTTCAATGACGGCGTCCTGAAGCTCGGCTTCGAGTTCTTCGAGTTCTTCGATCTTCTCAGCCACTCGGTTCTGGGCGGTATGGAGACGAGCCTCGGTGGAATCGGACTGGCGCTTGCCTGACGCCATGCGGCGGGCGGCACCTCCGAGACTGCGGGCCGAGCGCCGTCCGCCGAGGAGACCTCCGAGGATCGAGGTGCCGATGTTGATCACGTTCTGGGTCTTGCGGCCCTTGGCTGACTCTTCCAGTTCGACCACTCGATCTTCGGCCTTCGCCAGCGCGGCTTGCACCCGGTCGTACTTCGTCTCGAGCTTGGTCCGCAGCTTGGCCGCAGCCTCGTCGGCCTTGTCGTCGGCCGCCGCCTCGCACCGTTTGGCGAAGTCTTCGGCAGATTCGCCAGGCCGGCTCCACAGCTTGAGATCCGGGTTGTGCTGAAGCGAGAGCGTTTCACCGGTGTAGAGGCGGGCTCGCAGATCGGTCTGAGCCTTCTTGATCGCCGTGGCCGTCAGGTTGAATGAGGGCATGACGTAGACCGGGTTCGTCGGTCCGTCGTTCACAAAGTCTCGATCGTCGAAGTCGACCTCGATCGCATCGTCGGCGTCGATGGCATCGCCGGTGAGCGGAATGATGGCTTCCCATTCTTCGTTGTGGCGCAGGTCCGCCTTCGTCTCGTCGAAGAGGAGATTCATGCGAGCAGCCAGGGCGGGCATCAGCTTCGTGCCGCCCTCACGCGCACCGACGGCGTCGAGCCATGGAGCCGAGGAATGCACGTACTTCATGGGGAGGCTGTCGGGCACCGAAGGCGGAACAGACGACTCGTTGTCGGCCAGCGTCGGCGCCTCGGGCTCGGCTGGTGCACTTGCCGCACCGCCGGCGGGCGTCGCTGCAGACGATCCGCCGTCGGCTGTTGGCGCGCCTTCGAGAGCTGCCTTCTGATCGACCATGAGCTCGCCGATCTGGTCTCGGGTCAGCGGACCGGCGAGGTAGCTCATCGCCCAGCGCGTCGTGAGCAGTGGCAGCTTCGAGGAGCGAGCGGATCGGAGCACGAATTGACGCTTGCCGAGTCCGCTGATGATCCGCTCGACTTCCGCCACGTCAACGCCACCATCGGCCGAACGCAGGCCGTCAACCAAGCGGTTCTTGTCCTGCTCGGTCTGCAACCGTCCGATCATCCAGGTGCCAGCGTTGCTGATGGCCTTGTAGTCCAGGTCGACCGGGTTCTGCGTGCTCAGTACGAGCCCGACACCGAACGCACGCGCCTGCTTGAGCAGCGTGAGGATGGGGCCCTTCGTGGGCGGATTGGCCGTGGGAGGCGCGTAACCAGCGACCTCGTCGATGTACACGAGCACTCGAAGCTCGCCGGTTCCCGACTGGGCGCGCATCCAGCTGATCAGCTTGCTGAGGACGAGAGTGACAGCGAACTGCCGCTCCGCCTCGTCGAGATGGCTGAGGCTCACGATGGCGGCCCGGGGATCGCCATTGCTGTCCCAGAGCATCGACTGCATGTCGAGCGGTGCGCCCTCGGCCCACGCAGCAAAGCTCGGTGAGGCGAGCAGGCCGTTGAGCTTCATGACCAGCGCCGTGCGGTCCTTCGCGGGGAAGAACGAGTCGAGTTCGAGCACACCCAGCTTGCGGATGGGCGGATCCATCATCTGCCCGAGGAGTGTGGGGAGATCCATCGGCGCATCCGATGCCCAGGCCCGGGTGATGAGGTTCGCCATCAGAATGTGTTCGCGCCCGGAAAGCGGATCGCTCTCGATGCCGACAAGGCTGAGCAGGCCGGCGACGGTGCTATCAACCTCGTCTTGCAAGACCTGTGGGTCATCGCTGTCCGGTTTGGAGAGCCGGCCGAGTGCATTGAGCGGCACACCGGACGTCGAGCCCGGCGTGTAGATGATGGGATTGGCTGAAGCCTGGAGCTTGGCGATGTCGTCGCCGTCGTGGCCCCACGAGGCGAGCCCGTTCTTCCACATCTCTGCCGTTGAAGCGGCGAGTTCGGGCACGGTGGTCTGCTCGACGCGGGCTGCGCCCTCGTCGATCCAGGGTTCGAAGTCGCTCGGTGCCAGGTTCGGGAAGGTGAGGCTGAGATTGCTGAGATCGCCCTTGGGATCGATGGCGAGCACCGGCACGCCGGACATCAACGCCTCTTCGAGCAAGACGACGCCGAGGCCCGTCTTGCCGGACCCGGTCATGCCAACGATGACCCCGTGGGTTGTGAAATCTGCGGCGTCGAGCAGGACACTTTCACCCGTTCGATCACCCGAATCGCTCTCGATTTCTTCACCGATGAACAACTCGCCTGGCTTGCGTTCCATTCGCCCGTCTCCTCTTTGACCGTGCCGGATCTTTCAACTATCGCACCTCTTGGGCAAAAACCCGGCAAACTAGGCGCAGTATCCCCAGCTCGTGGGGCTGCAATGACAAGGGAGAGCACCTCATGGGCTTCATGGACAAGATCAAGGGAATGTTTGGCGGCGCGACCAACAGCGTTTCCGACATCGCAAACAAGGCTGGCGACGTGGCTGGCGATGTTGCTGGCAAGGCCGGCGACATGGCTGACAAGGCCGGCATGGGCGGCGTGGCCGACAAGATCGGCGACGTTGCTGAGAAGGCTGGCGACATTGCTGGCAGCGCCCGCGAGACCGTCGGCGGCGTCGTCGAAGGCGCCGTGGACAAGGTCGCAGACGTGGCCGACTCCGCAACTGGCGGCAAGATGAGCGATCAGATCGACAAGGTCCGCGACGTGGCCGACAAGATCGACGGTGTCGACGACAACCCCGACGCCTGATCCATTCGCGCTGCTCACCCTCGGGTGAGCAAGCGGTGAACAGATGTACGCGCAGACCGCAGCGGCTTCGGCCCTGCGGTCTTTGCGTTTCCGGGGACAGAGCCGCTCGGCCGTCAGGCACTGCTCTGCGTCCGGCTTCGCCCTGCGTCGGCCGCTGAGCCGCAGTTGTCAGGCGGACGGGCCCGCCGCGGCTCGCTTGAGGTGCTCGGTGAGGCTGGCCAGCGTTTCGTGGGTGTTGAGTCCGCTCGTGTTCGGCATGAGGTAAACCTGCGTGGCGCCCATGGGGGCGTCCTGCCAGCCAGCGACAGCCTGTCGGTCAACGGCCATGCGCCACCCGGTGAGGCCGACCATCACCAGCGTGTTCGGCTCGAGCCAGCCCATGAGCCGTTCCAAGCGAGTTCTCCCCGCCTCGAACTCGGCGGAGTTGACCTCGTCGGCTCGGACCGTGGCTCGCTTGGCGAGGTCGGTGAACCCGACACGGTGATCGGCGAGCGCTGCGTCGGTGTCTCGATCTTTGGTGACGACTCCCGCTTCTATCGCCGCCGGCCAGAACCGATTGCCCTTCCGAGCAAAGCCGACTCGCTGGTCAGCGGCGTACAGGCTTGGGTTCAGGCCGCAGATCAGCAGACGCATGCGCGGCCGGACGATGTCGGGCAGTGAGTGCTGCCGAATCGCCTGCGAGCCCCGCATCCGGAATCCAGCACCCTCGAGGAGCAAATCCTCAGGAACGGGGAGATCTCCCGAAATGGAGATGTTCACGGCTGCGTCGACAGGGAGCGTCCGGTGCAAACGCGCCAGCCACATCGGAAGATCGGCGGAGTCGACGTTGGTCTCTCGCCGAAGGCCGACGTCGTCGCTGACAGCCTTGACGAGGTGATTCGTCACCCTTCTCCGGCGATCGGGTGCCGCGACCGAACACTGCGCATTGAGCGAACCCTACCGGGCTGATGAAGTGACCGGACGAACAGGTCAAACGTGGCTACGGTGGCCTGACCCGGACGAGGCGAGGGCCTCGAGCAGGAGTCCAGACATGGTGACCGAAGCAACCGATCTCGAGACCGCCGACGTGAAGATGACGTCTGTCGCCTCGCTCGAAGAAGCGCTGAGCATGATCGACGCCGGACTTGGCGGACTCACTGACCGGCAGCTGGTTTCCGCTGCTGAAGTGACGGATTTGCTGCTCGACGTCCGTTCGCTCCTCGCCCCGTAGGCTCGGCCAGACCGTTATCTCGCGGCTGCTTGGGCCGCAAGAGCATCAGAGTGGGCGGACCCGCTTGGCGATCTCGCCGAGGATCGCACCGGTCACGAATCCGGCGCCAACATCGGTGGCGTGGTGCATGCGCGCATGGATTCGGCTCGTGCCGACGATGCCGCTCAGTGTCCACCAGACCAAGAATCCCCCGGGGACAGCGTTGGTCAACAACACCGCCGCCATCGCCGCGCTGCTGGCGTGTCCGCTCGGAAAGCTTGCGGTCTTCGGCCGTCGCAGGTGCGGGGCACCCTCGATGAGATCGGGCCGCTGCCGGTTGAAGATGCGTTTGATGCCCTGGTTCACCAGAAGCGACTCAACGCCGAGGGCAACGGTCATGCGGGCGGCGTGCGGGCGGAGCGACGGGATGAACGCCGCACCAGCGAGGGAGATCACATGCCAGCCGATGGAGAACTCGGCGGCTCGGCTGGCGTTGTAGAACACCGCATTGGCGACCTTGTTCTGTCGCAGCGGCATGAAGGCCTGATCCACCTTCTCGTCCAGCTCGTGCAGTGCTCGCAGCATGGCGTGGAGCCTACGCCTTGCACCCATCTGCTCCCGCCGCACACTTTGCTCCGCCCTAAAACGCACGTGGCACCGTTACTTGTCGCCAGAGCGACAAGTAACGGTGCCACGAAGATGTTGCCGAGCCACGACGCTGCCAGATCGGAACGCTGTCAGGTGAGAAAGCTGTCAGACAGCGACTCGTGTCAGATCAGGACTGCCACTGGGCGGCGAGCTTCATGAACTCTTCGCCAGGGTTCGCCGGAACGACGTAGCCCTCTTCGTTGTTGATGGCGTCCCAGTCCTCGGCCACGCTCTCGACCGTGATGTCGCCGCCCCGGGCCGTGCCCTGGGTGAGGCCAATGAAGAACTTGGCGATCGTGCCGCCGGCTGCGGAGTACACACAGCCCGTGGTCTCGTTGCTCTCGTGAGCGAGGTACACGACGACCGGGGTCACCATCTTCGGGTCGAGCTGATCGGCGAGCGCACCAAGGAGATCCTCGGTCATGCGGGTCTTGGCCACCGGAGCGATGGCGTTGACCTTGATGTTGTACTTCGCACCCTCCGCGGCGAGCACCCGAGTGAAGCCGACGAGGCCCATCTTGGCGGCGCCGTAGTTGGCCTGTCCGAAGTTGCCGAGGAGGCCCGAGTTCGAGCTGGTGTTGATCACACGGCCGTAGCCCTGCTCACGGAAGTGGAGCCAGGCCGGCTGGGTCACGTAGAACGCACCCTTGAGGTGGACGTCGAGGACCGAGTTGATCTCGGCGTCTTCCATCTTGTGGAAGGTCTTGTCCCGGAGGATGCCGGCATTGTTCACCACGATGTCGACCTGGCCGAACGCGTCGATGGCGCTTTGGACGATGGCTTCGCCACCCTCCTTGGTGGCAACTGAGTCGCCATTGGCAACAGCTTCGCCACCGATGGCCTCGATCTCTTCCACCACAGCCTGCGCGGCCGAGATGGCGCCACCACTGCCGTCCACGGCACCACCGAGGTCGTTCACCACGACGCGAGCGCCGCGGCGGGCGAACTCCAGGGCGTGCTCACGGCCGAGACCGCCGCCTCCGCCGGTGACGATCGCAACTTTGCCGTCGAATCCAAGTTCCATCTGTGGTTTCTCCATCTTCAGGTGTTTCTGAGAGCGGTGTTCTGAGAGCGGGGTCGATCATAGAGCGCCCCCTGTCGAACAACTAGACCGCTCGGTCAAGAACGCCCATCGGATGATGACTTGCGGCCGCCGAAGAGGATTGTGAGCGTCCCGGCGGCCACCGCGAACAGCGCCCCGCCAACGATGAGAAGATCACGGGTCGAGCTGTCGCTCGAACGGTCCGCACCGGTGCTCTCGAGTGGCAGAGCCTCTGCCTCGCCGTCCTCCTCGGCCCCGCCATCCTCCTCGGTCAGAGGGACGGGCTCGTTGGCGAAGGGTTCCCGAGCGGGACCGAAGGCCGCTTCGAGTGTCGCCGGCGGGACGAATCCTGTGCTGCAGAGGTCTGACGTGAATGCATCGGGTGGGCGCGACCAAGCCAACACGACGTGGGGCCCATCGATGGAATAGCCACACGAGCCGCTGTCACCGGTGGTGTGGATGAGGGTGGACGCACCCGTTTCGCCGGCGAAGACCTCGTCCACCTCGTATCGGTACAGCACGCCAGGATCCAGATCTGGGAATCGGGCATCGTCGAAGAGGGTCGACTCGCCGGTCTCGACGATGGCGCCGGTGAACACAAGGGGCGGTGGAGCCTCGCGGCCAGCGGCGATTTCTTCGACGTAGGTGGCCAGGTCAGACCCGCACGAGCACGCGGAAGCTGGCCGGACGCCGACGATGGCGAGGAGGGCCATGGCAGCCATAGGCAACGCGATCCATCGTGACGTGATGATCCCCATCGACAGATCTTGGCAGCTCAACGGTTCGGGTGGGAGCCGCTCCGATCGAACCACCGTCGCTCCTGTCGTGGCTGAGTTGATTTGGCGGCGCCGGGCACCGCGCGTAGCGTCGGCGGCCATGAGTGATGAACCGGTGCTGTATGAGGTCCAGGATCAGGTGGCCCTGATCACCTTGAATCGCCCTGAGCGGCTGAACGCATGGAACGCTGCGCTCGGAACCGCCTACCACGATCGATTGGATGACGCTGAGGCCGATCCGAATGTGAAGGTCATCGTCGTGACCGGTGCCGGAAAGGGCTGGTGTGCCGGTGCCGACATGGACCTGCTGCAGGGCATCGATAGCGGCGGAGTGAGCGGCGCGGCCGATACTCGAGACACCCGGCGGCACCTGGAGATCCCCAAGCCAATCATCGCCGCCATCAACGGGGCGTGCGCCGGGCTCGGCTTCGTCTATGCCCTGTCGGCGGACATGCGTTTCGCCGCCGAGGGCGCCAAGTTCACCGCTGCCTTCAGCCGTCGAGGACTCATCGCCGAGTACGGCAGTTCCTGGTACTTGCCGCGGCTCGTCGGCCAGTCTGTGGCGCTCGACATTCTGATGTCGGGTCGGGTTTTCCTCTCCGAGGAGGCGAAGGAGATGGGTGTGGTGAACAAGGTCTTCAGCCCGGAGACGCTGGTGGAGGAGACCATGGCATATGCCCGAGACATGGCGAACAACGTCTCGCCCACGTCAATGGCGGTCATGAAGAGCCAGGTCTACCGCCACCCGCAAATGACGGTGGACGACGCCGTGGCCGACTCGATTGCCCTCATGCAGGCCTCGCTCCGTCGCCCGGACTTCAAAGAGGGTGTGGCAAGTTTCGTGGAGAAGCGTGCCCCCGAGTTCGGCGCCATCGTCCCCGAAGCCCTCCCCGACTGACCCCAGCCCAGACTCGCTCTGTTCATCTCTGAAGCAATCGCAACCTCGCCCCCGCCCACCATCGCTTCGTGCCACGAGATGAGGGGGAGGACGCGGAAAGGGCCGCCCGGGGTGGGCGGCCCTCTCGCGTGAGTTGTTGCGATCCGTCAGCCGCTTGGGGGGAGAGCGGTGTGACGCCTTGGCAGATCAGTTGGTGCCGGTGTACTCACGGAACTCAGGGCTGTCGGCGAAGAACAGCAGCATCTCGTGGCGGTTGATGTCGCCGGAGGAGAGACGGTTCTCCCAGTAGGCGAGGCCGCCGGCATCGCCGGGACGACCGAACACATGCTGGTAGGCGAGGTCGAGGAACTCACGGTCGGTATCCACGTCCGGGAAGCGGGTGGTGAACTCATCGGAGGTCTCGAAGAAGGCGATGATGTCGGTGAGGGCCCGACCGTCAGCTGCCTGGCCCTGCCAGAAAGCGAAGCCGCCAGCATCGGGGTTGCGGCCGAGGACGGCGAGGTAGGTGCGCACCAGCGTGGCGTCGAGACCAGCAGTGTTGCGGTAGTCAGGACGGACGTTCAGGCCGTTCTCGGAACGAACGATCAGGTCGAAGCTGGAGGCGAGGTCGCCGATGGCGTACACCGTGACGCTCTGGCCGGGCACGAGGCTGACCGGGGCGTCGAAGAGCACGTCGGTCATGCCAGCGGCAGCGATACCGGTGGGGTAGGAACCAGCGGGGAGTTCAGCCGCAGCTTCGCCTCCGTTGCTGATGCCGGTGAGCGGAGCGACAGCGGCGCCGCCGGCGACGATGTCAACCGTGGGGGCCTTCGCCGTGTGGCGAACCGTGACTCGACCGTTGATCGGATCAGCGATGGTGCTGGTGTCGTTCACGAAGGCCTGGAGCGATGGCGTGCCGGCCTCGTTCAGGAAAGCGATCAGGTCGATGTCGAGGCCGGAAGGCACCGAGACGACCTGAGAGATGGCGGCAGCGTCGGAGCGCTCAGCTGAGGTAGCGGCCGGAGCGGAAGAAGCAGCGAAGATCTCGACGGAGAGGTCGCCGGGCTGAAGGGCGAGAGCGTCGGTCACCGTCTTGGGAGCGAAGCCGGGCAGGAGCAGGTTGCCGCCGGCGTAGACGTCGACGTCGAGGCCGGGGATGCCGTGGATGACACGGACGTCGGAGGCCACCGAGCCGAGAGCGTTGAAGCGCTGGGTGATGAGCGTGAAGCTGGAGGCGAGATCGCCAATGGCGTAGACCACGAGGTTGCTTCCGGCCTGCACGTCAACCGGAGCATCGAAGAGCACGGCGGTGGTGCCGGCAGCGGCGATGCCGGTGGGGTAGGAAGCGGCGGGAAGGTCAGCGACCTTCTCCTGACCGTTGGCAATGTTGGTCAGCGGTGCGACGGCGGCGCCGGCGGCAACGATGTCTACGGCCGGGGCCTTGGCGGTGTGGCGGATCGTGACCCGGCCAGTGTTGGAGTCAGCGGGAGCCGACAGATCGTTCACGAAGGCGCTGAGCGTGGGCACACCACCAGCGTCGAGGTGAGCGATGAGAGACACGCTGGAGTCAGCCGGGATCGCAGCGCCGTTGACGTCGATCACGACGGCGTCAGAGCGGCCGGACGTGGTGGCGGCGGGGGAAGCGGCCTGGGCGAAGATGTCGATGTCGTAGTTGCCTGCGGGAAGTGCGAGCGGCCCGGCAATGTCCTCGGGCTCGAAGCCTTCGAGGGTCAGGTTTCCGTTGACGTACACATCAACGTTCACACCAGGAATTCCGTGGAGAACGTAGACGTCACTGGCGCCCTGGGCACTTGCGGGAACGGCGGCAACCGTTGCAAGCATCGAGAGCATCGCAATGAACGCGATGAAGAAACGTTTCATGGTGGCAGGTCTCACTTCCTCCGGCAGCGGCGGCCGGTTTTGGTTTGTCCGTCAACCCGGGGGAGAGGGCGACGGTCCTGTCACGTTGTTCGCCAGGTCACCCAGAGCTGGATGCACCAAATGCAGATTTGTCTCCCGGCGTCTGCCACTGGGGCTCATCGCTGCGCGGGAGACGGGTGTCGCCCGCATCCTGTCCGCTCTGTCCAGCGTCTGCTTGTTGGCGGCTCCACGACAGCGGACTGGCCTTCCAGTTGCTCTCGTGCCAGCGCAGAGGGAGTTCGAGCATCCGCCCGCCTTCACCCTCAGCCGGCGGCTCCATCGCTGCCCCGAGGCGGAGCGCTCCCTCAACGATGGTGCGTTGCGTGTCTGGATCGTGCGGTGGCCCGGCGGTGTGCCCGAGGGGCACATCGACGAGGACGGACCGCGGAGGGTTCGCGCTCGCCGTGATGGATCTCGCCGAGGTCAGCCCGATGGTTGGGATGCCGGCAGCTTCGAGGTGTCGTGCGATCAGACCGATCGACTGGTGGCAGACCGGTCAAACAGGCACGAGGAGCACCACGTCCGGCTCCTCAGCTTTCACATGTTCGAGTAGAGCGGGCACCGTCTCTTCTTCGAGCCGGCGCGTGCTGTAGATGCCGCCCATGAATCCGAAGGCGTTTGGTGTGAGCCGGCCTCGAAGGGCATCGAGGGGGAAGACACAGTTCGCATCGTTGCGGGCATCTTCTTGGTCGTAGGCGAAGTGAGCGGTACGAAGATCAGCGGTTGGCGTGTCGGTCGGAATGGCCCGGATCGAGGTGTCGTCCTTGGTGTGGAAGGCCTCTTGGCCCACGGCGTAGATGCCGCCCGAACCGATGAGCGTGATGCGGCATTCCTCGATCGGCTTGGTGATCGGCGCCCACGCTGGCGGCTCGGGGCGTTCGGCCCATCGATACGCGTCGTAGCCGAGGGAGCTGTAAAGCGACCGGGTTTCTTCGATGTAGTCCGCTGGGGGGAGCGAGCAGCTACCAGAAACAACTTCAGCATCTTCCGACATTGCGCCAGTCTGGCAAACCCACGCGAGGTGTGCGCAAAGCTCGGGCGCACTTCTCGGTGGCTGCACCTCGCGGCACCGTCGCCACACGTGGAACAGCGAGCCCTCGGCGCTGCCAGGTCAAGAGCGGAGGCGGTTCACCATGCGTTCAGCTTCTCGATCAATGTTCGCTTCGAGTACGCCCCGCAACGTGCCAGCGAGCGGGCGAGTCAGGAAGTTCGATCCCTGCGCGTCGAGCACGACATCAATGTCGGTCACTGCCTCTGCGTCCGAATCCTGCACATCGCGAGTCCCGGTCATGTCTGTGAGAGCGATCTCCACGCTCACGATGATCCCTTTCGCTTCTGCGCGCGCTTGCATTCGACGAGCCTCGGCCGTGGTCACCTTTGCCGTGTCCCGGATCATGCCCAGCGGCGTGTCGATGGAGAAGGCGAACGAGGTCAGGTCTCCCACCCCGTCGTGGACGGCATCACGCAGGTCATGCAGACCGGCCACGCCTTCCCACGACTCGGTGGACTGGAGCCGCTCCCACACGACCATGTGCGGTTGGTCAACTCGTAGCGTTCTCTTTGGCATACGCCGTCCACTTCTTGTAGTCGATCTTGCCGTTCGGGGCTCGGGTCAGCGACGGCACGGCGTGCACCACGCGGGGAGCTTTGTAGGTCGCAAGCGCACCCTTCACATGCTCGATGATGGCATCGCTGTCGATGCCCTCGGTGCCAGCCGCCGCAGTGGGCTCCACCACAGCGTTGATCACCTGGCCGAAACGCTCGTCGGGCAGGCCAACCACGATGGCGTCGACGATGTCCGGGTGTGTCTTCAGCACTTCCTCCACCTCTTCGGGGAAGACCTTCTCGCCGCCGGTGTTGATACACACCGAACCACGGCCCAAGAGTGTGATCGTGCCGTCGGCCTCGACCGTTGCGAAATCGCCGGGGAGTGAGTAGCGCACTCCATTGATGGTGGGGAAGGTGGCGGCGGACTTCACCTCGTCCTTGTAGTAGCCAACCGGCATGAGTCCCTGGACACCGACTCGGCCGATGTCACCTGAACCGGGCTGTACGAGCTCGCCATCCTCGCGAACCACAACCGCTCGGTCGCCGAGCTGGAACTTCGCCGTGGTCTGCACCGAATCCTTGGTTGAGTAGCTCGCGCCCATGCCCAACGCTTCGGAGCTACCGAGTGAGTCGAAGATCGTGAGCTGGGGGATGTGTTGGATGAGGCGGTCCTTGATGGACTGGCTCCACATCGCCCCGGAGCTCACGGCCAGAAGCACGGAGGACAAATCCCAGCGGCCAAGGTTGCTGTCCAGCGCCTCGAGGATCGGGCGAGCGAAGGCGTCGCCCACGATCACCATCACGTTGACTCGCTCGCGCTCGACCGTGTCGAGCATGGCAATGGGGTCGAGCTTGCGGTTGGGAAGCGTCACGATGCAGCCGCCCTGCAGCAATGCGTTGAGCGCCGTGACCTGGCCGGTGCCATGCATCAGCGGCGCTCCGGGCATCGTGGTCGGCGCGGCCTCGCCAGCTGCGGCGATGGCGGCCTCCCATGCCTCGATGTCGGTCTCGGCATCGAGCGGAACGGCGTGGGTCCGAGAACCCAGCTGGATCAGCGTGTCCTGCTCCCACATCACACCCTTCGGCATGCCGGTGGTGCCGCCGGTGTAGAGGAACCAGCGGTCGCCAGGGGATCGGCCTCCCTCAGGCTTCACCGCATCCGAGGTGCCAGCGTCGGCCGCGTCGCTCCATGTGGTGGCCCACTCAGGGCACGCCGCTCCGCTCTCGTCGGGGACGAACAGCCAGAGCTTGACCTTGGGGCACTGCTCCCGAATGCGTTCCACGATGGGAAGGAAGACGCCGTGGAACATGACGCACGCCGCGTCGGAGTTGTCCCACAGATAGAGCAACTCGTTGTCGGCGTACCGGTAGTTGGTGTTGACCGGGACCAAGGACGCCTTGAAGCAGCCGAACACGCCCTGCATGTACTCGGCGCAGTTGTAGAGGTACTGAGCCACCTTGTCCTGTGGCCCGAGGCCAGCGTCCAGCATCGCCTGTGCGATGCCGTTGGCCCGCCGATCGAACTCGGACCACGAGATGGTCTCATCACCATGAACTTGGGCCCGCTGGTCGCCCCGTATGGCGGCGCACCGTTCCCAGAGATCAGCGAAGTTCCAGCGAGCAGTCTCGACAGCGGTCATTCGCAGGTTCTAGCCGCGACGGTGACTGCCGTCACGTTGGCGGGCCCAAAGGCTCGCCAACGGTGGATCAGATGCCTGAGTCCTTGGCTGTTCCGATGTTCGGGATGTCGTCTTGACGCTCCAGCATGCAGATGACTTCGCGGTCGTTGATCTCGTTCCAACCCTCTTCGGTCGGGGTGAGGGGCTGGATGTAATAGAGCGACTGGGCGTACTCGATGCCCACGTAGGCGTCGAAGCGCTCGAGGCAACCGGCCTCGGTCTGAGCGGAGATTTCTTCCGCTCCGGGCCAGTCGATACCGATGATGTCGAACTTGGCGTACACCTCGAAGAGGTGCTCCTCAGCGCAGGAGATCTCGTCCAGCGTGCGGACATCGCTGCCGGTGTTGCCCTGGTAGCAGAGCCCGATCTCGAGGTCGAAGACGGATTGCTCTTCGGTGGTGGGGGGAGCGGTGGTCTCTTCGCCTGCGTCGTCTGCGGCCGCGTCTGTGGTGGCAACGGGGACGGTGGTGGGCGCCTCGGTGGTCGGCGCTTCCGTCGTCGGGGCCTCGGTGGTTGGAACGGTGGCGACAGGGACCGTCGTGGCTGGTCCGGCGTCTTCTCCTCCGCCACAGCTGGCGAAGAGCAGAGCGAAGGCGGCGAGAGCCATGGCTCCGCGCTTGGTGTTGGTCGGGTTGCGCACGGGTGTCCTCGTTGGTTGATCGAAAGGGATGAGCCGTGGGAGCAGGCTCAACCTCTTTTGTCATCGGAGCCCGAAGAGCCCAGGTTGAGAACTTGTCAGCCGAGTCCGTCGATGAACGCAGCAAGTGCAGCGTTCGTTTCCTCGGGGCGCTCTTGGCTGACCCAGTGGCCGGCGCCCTCGATCAGTGTGGTGCCTCGGAAGTCGGCCATGGCCGCACCGGGGTCGGCGTACAGATCCATGCCGGGCACGAAGTTGCGCACGATGTCCCGGCTGCCCGCAATGAAGCATGAGGGTTGAGCCAGTGTTGGTGACCCCACACCCTCGATCTCGGCGCCGTCCAGCGCCTGCGCCCGATAGCGGTGGAAGGCGCCGTGCATCGGACGATTCAGGTGAGCGTCGATCACTGGTTGGAGCGCATCGCCGGCCATCCACTCGGGTGCCGGGTCGGGGTCGATCAGGCCGTCGAGGAATGCGTGATCGGCGGGTCTCGGCGCGAGCCACAGGTCGTCCGGTGCGTCGCCCGATGCTGCGTAGTAGGTCTTGCGAATGGCCGCTGGGAGGTCTTCCGCGAACGCCGCCTCGGCCACACCAGGCTCCTGGAAGTACTTCATGTAGAAGTACGCATCCGGGTAGACCAGGTCCCAGATCTCCATCGGATCCCCGGCCGCAGCGGGACCGTACGGCACGCTCAGCCCGGCGACGGCGGAGACCTTCTCGGGGTAGAGGCGAGCCAGGTTGTGGGCAACCGGAGCGCCCCAATCGTGTCCGAACACAATGGCTGCGCCGTCGGCGGAGAGCGCCTCGATCACCGCGGCAGCATCACCGCAAAGTTCGGTCAGGCGATACGCCTCGATCGCTTCGGGGCGAGAGCTCTCGCCGTAGCCCCGCACGTCCATGGCTGCCACCTTGAAGCCACGCTCGCTGAAGTGAGCCATCTGGAAGCGCCAGGAGTGCCACGTCTCGGGCCACCCGTGGATGCACAAGATGAGTGGTGCGTCCTCCGCTCCGACCACCGCGACGTTGAGATCGATGGGGCCGTGATCGGCCGACTCATGATGGACGAGAGTGAAGCGAGGTTCCATGCCGTGATCGTGACACGTCAATCTGCGTTCGTCGCCTCGACGTGCCAGCCTGGCTCATGGTCGATCGCGCAAAACTCCTCCGTCATCTCGCCAAACAACGTTCGGTGCTCGAGTCTCGCTACCGAGCATTCGATGCCGAGGAGCTCCTTGCGCCCTGCACCACAAGCGAAGACCCTGGCGGCAAGGATTGGACGCCGAAGGACCACCTTGCACACCTTCTCCGGATCGAAGAGGCGTTCCTCGGAATGGCCCGCCTCACGGTGGAGGGCGACACCGCCCCGATCAAAATCCCGGGCTCCTCGTTCGAAGAACGGCTTGCCGCTGTCCATCGTGCGAACGAAGCGCACATCGCCGATCACGCGGATCGGTCGGTGGAGGAGCTTCTCGATCTTCTTGCTGATGCGCGGGAAGCAACCGTGGCGTTCATCGATCAACTCTCCGACGAGCAGCTCGCTCTTGATATGCCAGGGGCGCCGTGGGGCGACGGAACGATCGCTGGAGTGCTCCACGCCAACTCGCTTCATGAGATGCAACACATCGCTTGGGTGGACGAGGGGCTGGCCGCTCGCTGAGCCGTTTGTGCCGCGAGCGTCTCGGGAGTGGAGAGGCTCTGCCCGAGCCGGTGAGATGGTCTAACCTACGCCGCCGAGACAGAGGGCGTTTGGTTTCGCCGGCTGCTCAACCGCTGTTGCAAGGTTGCCGCAGCGAACAGATGCGGTGAAAGACGCCGCTTGAGATACGCGCCCAGGCGGCGCGCTCGGGAAGATCCAAACGAATGATCATCGACGGCGTCCAGAACAACGACAGGTTTGGCGCGGTCACCGGGCGGCGGCGATGAACCGGCGGCTTGAGGTTGCGAGCTACTGGCTCTGGACGATCGGTTCCGTCTTGTTCATCGCGGCGTCCCTGCGTTCTGGCGATTGGATCTCGCTCGCGGCGAGTTTCCTGTACCTCTTCGGCTGCTTTGGTTTCCTCGCCTCCGTCAAGCGGAGTTGATCACCGCACCAACGGCTTGATCAGCAGCAGCGCTGGATTTGCCTCATCCCAGAGCGTTGGGAACTCCTCGACGCGGAGAAAGCCGACTGCCTCGTAGAAGGAACGGGTGCGTGCGTAGCCGGCGTCCTCGCGACTTGGGCCCAACGTCTTGACTTGCAAGACCTTTGCGCCTTCGTCTCTTGCGATCCGCTCCGCTCGCTCCACGAGCGCTGCTCCAACGCCGCACCGGTGCAACTGGGGTCGAACAGCGAGCAAGTGGATCTCCACACTCGCCCCGGGATGGCGAAGCAGCGAAACGAGACCGATCGCCGTGCTCTCGACCGCCGTGTCGTCGAGCGACGCAACGATGGTGGTGTGAGCCGAGACGTGGCGTTCGTAGTCCTCGTTCGCCTCGGGAAGACCGAAGAAGTCGGGAAGCTCGGCCAGCACCGAACGGCACACGCCTGAGGCGGCTGTTCCGCTGGTGCCGTTGTCGTACGCCGTGAGTTCGAAGGTAGTCATCGCTCCGAATATTGGCAGACGGATCGCATACGAGGTCCTAGATTTCCCGCATGGCACTCGTCCTTCGCCCCGGTCAGCCAAGCGATGCGGCAGGCATCGCGAGCGTGCATGTGCGCTCATGGCAGGTGGCCTATCGCGGCATCGTTACCCAGCAGCAGCTCGACCAGATGAGCATCGAGGAACGCACGGAGCGGTGGGAATCGATCTTCGCGATGGACGAGAGCGGCGAGGTGCCGGTGATCTCCGACAAGATGGTGGCCGAGGCTGACGGCGAGGTCGTCGGCTTCGCCTGCTTCGGCCCGGACCGCGATCGCCTTGATGAGCACGAGCGGGGCGAGGTGTGGTCGATCTATGTCGACTCTGACTCGTGGGGCACCGGCGCGGGGTATGCACTTCTTCTCGAGGCGATGGCGGGGCTGCGTGAACAGCGCTGCACGCGTGCCTCGCTGTGGGTGTTGGAGGCCAACGAGCGGGCTCGGGCCTTCTACGAACGGCAGGGATGGCGGCCAGACGGCACACTGCAGGAGATCGACGTGTTCGGCGAGCAAGTCCCGGAAGTTCGCTACGAGATCAACCTGCTCCGCTAGCGTGCCGCGGTGATTCAGACCCCGGTGGCACGAGCCATGACGCTGCTTGTCGTCTCGATGACGCTCGTGCCGCTGATGGACTCGTTTGGCAAGCTCCTCAGCACCGAAGAGGGCATCGCCCCGGCGTCGGTCGCGCTCGGTCGCTTCGGCGGCCAGATCATGTTTCTTGGCATCGGCTTTGTTGGGCTGGCCCTGATCGGCCGAGGCGTGACGGCACGGCCTGAGGTGCTGTGGGTCCATCTGGCACGTGGGTTCTTTCATGGCAGTGCCAGCCTGCTGTTCTTCGTCGCGCTGAAGTACATGCCGCTGGCGGACACGATCGCCGTCTTCTTCGTTGAGCCGATGATCCTTCTCGTGCTCTCCGCTGTGTTCTTGGGCGAACACGTGGGGTGGCCCCGCCGGATCGCCGCTGTGGTCGGATTCGGCGGTGCGCTACTGGTCATCCAGCCGAGCTACGAGCTGTTCGGCCCCGTCTCGCTGCTGCCATTGGCCACCGCCCTGCTCTTCGCCACCTACCTGCTCTTCACTCGTAAGTTCGGCGTCGACGATCACCCGATGACGATGCAGCTCTGGTCTGGCGTGGGGGCGGTTGGAACGGCCCTCGTCTTCATCTCGATCGGCGAGGCCGTCAACGCCGGCGACTACCAGTTCACGTTGCCGGATTCCCGTGCAGCGGTGATCTACTTCCTCGCCATCGGCTTGATTTCAACCGGAGCGCACCTGTTCATCGTGGCTGCGTTCAAGCTGGCCGAAGCCTCGATCCTTGCGCCGTTCAACTATCTGGAGATCGTCACCGCGACGGTGTTCGGATTCTTCGTCTTCGACGAGTTCCCCGGCTCGCTGCAGTGGCTCGGCATCGTCATCATCGTCAGTACCGGGCTCTTCATCTTCTTTCGAGAGCGCGCACTGGAGCGCCGGGCCGAACTCGAACTGGCATCCCGAGACATCGCCCAGCCCTCAGCTCGGCCGCCCGCCTGAACAGGCTGCCCGTGCCGCGGCGCGCGGCCAGGTGGTCGGGCGAATCAGACGAAGCCGGTGAGATCTGGATTCACGCCGTGCACGATCTGCTGAGCGCGGGCCGTCACACCCGGCTTGGTCTCGTCGTGGGTGAGGATCCAGAAGCGGTTGTTGCGGACGGCGTCAACGACGGCCTCGCCTACCACGGAGGTGTCGATGCCGTTGTCGACCAAGGCCTCCATCATCGCCTGCATCTCGCTGTTCTCTTCCCGCTCGGGGAGCGTTGTCCGAACGTCCTCTGGCATGTTTCGATCGCTTTTGGCGATGCCGGTGGCGACGAACGCCGGACACAGCACGGAGACACCAACGGAGGTCTGCATCATCTGCATCTCCTTCGACATCGTCTCGGACAGGGCAACCACGCCGTACTTCGAGATGTTGTACGGGCCCATGAAGGGAGCTGAGGCCAAGCCAGCCATCGATGCGGTGTTGACGATGTGGCAGGGCTCGCCGTGCTCAATCATCGCTGGCAGGAAGACCTTGCAGCCGTAGATCACGCCCCACAGGTTGATATCGATTGTCCACCGCCATGCCTCGAGGTTGGTGGGATCAGCCGTCGGGCCACCGGCGCCTACGCCAGCGTTGTTGCACAACACGTGCACGTTGCCGAAGCGCTCGCGGGTTGCGGCCTCGAGCGCCACGATCTGGTCGTGCTCCCGTACATCCAGTTCGACGGCCAGCACCTCATGACCACGCTCGGTCATGGCTGCTGCCGCCGCGTCGAGCGCTGGCTTCTCGACGTCGGCCATCACGAGGTTCATGCCAGCAGCGCCGAACTGCTTGGCCAGTTCGAAGCCGATGCCACTGGCGGCGCCCGTGATGACTGCGGTCTTTCCGGAGAGGTCGTCCATCTAGAGATGTGTAGCCGCTTCAGACCGTCCCGAAGCTATTGATTCGGTTCGGCTTGGGTTCAGGCCCGCTTCGAACGCATCGCTTTCAGCTGCTTGAGGTCGGCCCGGGCGAGGTACTCGTCGTACTCCGGGGAGTCCATCGAGATGAGGGCCGCCTTTCCCTCACCGTCAAAGGCCACGCCCCAGCCGTGGGTTTTGGTGAGCGGTGACGCTCGGAGGCACGGCTGGCCCTTGGAGTAGAACTGGCGGCGAAGCTCGGCGATCTCGTCGTCCGCCAGTGCGCCCTCGTCGTGGTTTCGTCGCAGCCAGGTGAGGAACAGCACGTCCTCCTGGGTGCGCCCGAACGCTCGCTCGTTGAGCAGCTCGAACTGCACCTCGGCAACGGAGGGACCCTTCTTGCCGGGCTTTGGAATCACTCCGGCCGTGGCCTTCGTATCTTCCGCAGCGGCAATGAAGGTGTCGTAGTAGTTGTGTTCCATGGGGTGCTCCTGCGAGTGGCGAGTGGGTGGCCGTTGGGTGTGTGGCTACGCCACTGGGCGACCCATCCAGCCTGCCATCTGCTCGACGATCGTGGCGTCGGGACCAGGATCGACCACGGCGCCAAACGGGATCTCGGGTGTGTCACGACCCTCGGCCGGCAGCTGCTTGGCGGCGAAGAGCGCACCCATGAGGTGCTCGTCTGGAACGGTGAACTCCTGGTCGGTCGCGGTCGCCAGATCCCATCCGTGAACGCAGAGCTCAGCGGTGTAGGTGAGGAGCACGGGTGCTCCCGGGAGGTTTCCGAACGGCACCTCGAACATCTGCTCGAGCTTGGCTGAGTCTGTCCACGCTTCCATGCACTTGTGAGCACCGGCCTGGAAGTCCTCGGCCCAGCCGGATGCCACCGCAACCTGTTCCGTCGTGGAGAAGTGTTCGCCGCGACCCACAGCAGCGCAGCGCTCGACGACGAGGGTGAGGTGTTCGAGTAATTCCTTCACGGTGAAGTCGGGGCAGGGAGTCGGGTTGGTCAGCTTGTCGAGTGATCCGGCGATGAGCGGGTGGAGGGCCTGCACCGTCATGGCAAAGCCGATGCGGGGATCGTCGGCGGCCATCTCGGGTGCGTTGTTGGTCTCTGCGTTTGTCATGGTTGCCACCTTGATGCACAAACTGGCCACCTCGTGTCCAGTTTTTCTGAGAAACTGGAAATCATGCGTGCTGATCGGTTGATCGCTGTCCTTCTTCTGCTCCAACGGCACGAGACCGTCACGGCGTCGCAAGTGGCCGAGGAGCTCGAGGTCTCCGAGCGAACGGCGCGTCGAGATCTCGAAGCGCTCGCCATGTCCGGCGTCCCCGTGTACTCCCGTCACGGCCGAGGCGGCGGTTGGTCACTGATCGGAGGCGCCTCCACGGACCTGACGGGTCTCGTCGCCGACGAAGCCCAAGCGCTCTTCCTCGCCTTGAGCCCGGCGCTCGACAACAACCCGGAGCTTCGCTCGGCACTCAACAAACTGACGGGTGCTCTGCCCGAGACTTTTCGAGCCCAGGCTCGGAACGCCGCAAGCGCCATCCGAATCGATCCCACTGCGTGGGGCCAGGAGGCCATCGTCGAACCCCCAGCGTTTCTGGAGCAGCTGACCGATGCCGTTGTTGAGGGGCGGCAAGTCGAAATGGACTACGACAGCGCACGGCGAAGCAAGGGAACGCGCATTGTCCACCCGCTCGGTCTCATCGCCAAGCGAAACACCTGGTACCTCGTCGCCAACATGATCGAAGGTGAGACGCGGTCGTTCCGAGCCGACCGCGTGCTCTCGCTCCGGCTTCTCGACGATCCGGTGGATCGGCCCGTGGACTTCGATCTCGACAGGGAGTGGGCTCGTATCCGTTCCACGGTTGAGGCGATGCGCGTCGGCACCGAGATTCGGGTCCACATCGATCCGCAGATGATGGGTCCGCTGCGCTGGCTGTTTGGTTCCGAGCACGTCACCGAGCACGAGATCGTCCAGGCTGGCGAAACGGTGGGCATGGTCGACGTCACGGTCATGGCGCACAACCCGAACGTCTTCGCCGTTCAGATTGCCGGATTCGGTAAACGCATCCGACTGATCGATGCTCCCGAGGAGACCTTCACTCGACTGGCCGAACTCGCCGCCGAACTCGTCGAGCTCTACGGCTGAGGTCGATCCAGCCTCTCCGCCCTCCCAACTGTGAGCGTTCAACGTGCGTGGCGGGCGTTTTGCGCACCGTTCGGGTCGCGACGAGGCACGTGATGTCGTTGCGGAGCGAATGCGGGCGGGTCGAAATTGCAGCGAACGACGACCTCGCGCCTGATCTCGCAGCGTCAGCCCACCGGAACGGTGGGCTGGACACGATATTTCGGCTGGGGTGGGTTCGGGGCGGGGGTGAGGGTCACTCTTTGGCGAGGACGACCTGGCCGGCGGCGTCGTGGTCAAGCTCTTGGTCGTCGTTGGCATCGACAATGACTCGACGAAGTGCGCCGGTGAACGAGAACGGACTGGCGTAGTTTCCGACGGGGGTGCCTCGATCAAGGCCAATGTCGAGCCCGCTCCAGGAGATCATCAAGAAGAAGATGTAGTTGGTCTCCATCTCGCCCGCTGGCTCGCCGT
The DNA here is from genome assembly GCA_937997485.1 of uncultured Acidimicrobiales bacterium. Taxonomy (GTDB): domain Bacteria; phylum Actinomycetota; class Acidimicrobiia; order Acidimicrobiales; family SZUA-35; genus SZUA-35. The sequence goes on from CALKTH010000005.1 coordinate 55,962, forward strand.
TGATCAGCAATGTGCCGGTGCCGGGGTGCATGCCGGGCTCGTCGCTGTGGCGGCGTCGCATTCGGAAGCCGAGTGTGCACTCGCCAGTCGGTACGGGCCGGTCGGAACGCACGAGCTGATGGGTCCCGCCGATATTGAGGTCGTGCACAAGATGACCGTCTTCGACATAGAGGCTGTAGCCGGTCGTGGCATCCCCGTGAGCAATGAGCACGCCCTCGCCCGAACCATCGGACGGCATCTCGACCTCAGCGGTGATGGTGTAGCTCCGGCTCCGGAGGTCGGGGGCCACGTCGGTGGGCACGTGACCCATGCCCTTCCAGAACTCGTACCGATTGCGACGGCCGTGATGACGCTCCGCCTCCTCGGCAAAGCGAAGCGCAAACCGATCATCGAGCGGCAAGACCTTGTTGGCTTCCGCTGCCTTCCACCAATCGGCAACCATCGCGGCCAAGCGTTCCGGCTCGGTGGCGGCGAGATCGTTGGTTTCAGAGAAGTCCTCGTCGAGATGGAAGAGCTCCCACTGGTCGTCGTCGAACGGAGTACCGGGTGGGTGATAGGCCACGGCCTTCCAGCCGTCTTGCCAGATGCCGCGGTGACCGAACATCTCGAAGTGCTGCTCAGTCTTTCCGGTCTGGGCGCTGGCGTCGTCGAACGTCGAGGCGAAGCTCACACCAGTGATGGGGTCCTGTTCAACGCCGTTCACGTCCTCGGGTGCAACGACGCCGATGACGTCGAGCAGCGTGGGAGTGATGTCGGACGCGTGGCAGAACTGGTCACGCGTCTCGCCCCGCGCAGTCATCCCGCCCGGCCAAGAAATCACGAGTGGATCCCGGATGCCGCCGCCGTGAGTGTTCTGCTTGTACCGACGCAGGGGAGTGTTCGACGCCATGGCCCAGCCCCACGGAAAGTTGGAGTGCGTATCTGGCCCGCCGATGTCGTCGAGCCGAGCGAACTTCTCATCCATCGGCTCCGGCACGCCGTTGAACGGGCCCATGGCGTTGATGAAGCCCTTCGGGCCACCCTCCTGGCTGGCGCCATTGTCGCTCAGCACGAGTACCAGGGTGTCTTCGAGCTGACCGGTCTGTTCGAGGAAGTGGATCAGGCGACCAAGGTGTTGGTCAGCGTGGTCCAGCATCGCGGCGTACGCAGCCTGCAGTCGCTGGAACACCCGACGCTCGATATCGGTGTGCTCCTCCCACGCCTTCACGCCTGGATTGCGTTCGGGGAGCCGTGTGCCGGGTGGAACGATGCCCATTTCGATCTGGCGAGCCAGCCGGCTCTCCCGGGCTTCATCCCAACCGCCAGCGAAGAGCTTGTCGTACGTGTCGATCAGTTCGCGTGGTGCCTGGTGAGGAGCGTGGCACGCTCCAAAGCCGACATACGTGAGCCACGGTGTGTCCGGGAGCGCGGCCTTGTGGTCGGCCAGCTGATTGATGGCGTTGTCGATGAGATCTTCGGTGACGTGATAGCCCGTCGCATACGAGCCCTCGACACTGATGTGGGTGTTGTCCCGCACCATCTCCGGCGAGTATTGATCCGTCTCGGCGTCGAGGAATCCGTAGAAGCGATCGAAGCCGCGGGCGAGAGGCCAGCCATCAAACGGCCCCGTTGGTCCCGTTTGGGTGAGTGGCGTGACGTGCCACTTGCCAATCATGTAGGTCCGATACCCATGCGGCCGGAGCATCTCGGCGAAGGTGCCGGCGGAGCGGGCGATCTTGCCCCGATAGCCCGGGAAGCCACTGTCGAAGTTGGCCAGGCAACCCATTCCGACGGCGTGATGGTTGCGCCCGGTGAGGAGCGACGCACGGGTGGTGCTGCACATGGCGGTGGTGTGGAAGCCGGTGTAGCGGAGTCCGTTTCCGGCGAGCCGATCAATCGTTGGTGTGCTGATCGGCGAGCCGTAGCAACCGAAGTCGCTGAACCCCACATCATCGAACAGGACGATGAGAACGTTGGGTGAGCCGGCGGGTGGCTGCGGGGGCGAGTCCCACGTGGGAGTCGAGTCTTCGAGATACCGGCCGATCCGTTGCATCAAAAGATTCCGAGGAGTTCGAACTCAGGAAACATGGCGGTTGCGTTCGGTAGGTCCGCCAGCGTCTTGTACTCACAGCACTCGGCGTAGCGGCCCCACATCTCCAGCACGGCCGGATGGCTGTGTGCGGTGTCGATTGCGGCTTGGTCTTTCCATTCGAACTGCTCGAGCAGCGTTCCGTCTGGCGCCCGCAAGATGGTGGATGGATGGTCGGTGGCGAGGCCCAGCTCGCGAAGCAGCGGCACGTGAGCTTTTGCCTCCCGCTCGAGCTCGGCCGCCTTGCCTTCTTTCGGTTGGAACACTCCGATGACGTGAACTCCCATGGCCGGGAGACTAGGTCGCCGAGCGGTCTCGGAGGAAGTGTGAGAGCTGGCGATCGAAACGGCCGGTGGCCTTCTTCATCTCGACGCGGGGCTCGTAGCGAGGTTTGTCGAGTGAGACGGCACCTTCGGGTCGATCGCCGGTCACGGTCACGCGCTGGATGATTCGTTCGCCCACGAAATCATTGAGCACGTGGTGCTGAGTGCACCGGTTGTCCCACATGGCGATCGTGCCCTTGGTCCACCGGTAGCGAACGGTGAATCGCTCGGTGCGAACCCAGCCGGTGAGCAACGAGAGGAGCGCCTCGCTCTCGATGTGGGTCAGCTCCACGATGCGGCGAGTGAAGTGCTCGCTGACGTAGAGCACCTTCTCGCCCGTCACTGGATGGGTGCGAACGACGGGATGCACTGCCATCTGCTCCGCCCGGTTGTGAGCATGCGCATCGTGCAGAGCGGTCAGACCCTCACACATCTCCTGCATCGCTGGCGAGAGCTGCTCGAAGGCCAGGGCCAGGTTCGTCCACATCGTGTCGCCACCTACCGGCGGGCACTCGACCATGTTGAGAATCGAGAGGATCGACGGCTCCTCTTGGAACGTGAGGTCGGTGTGCCATTCGTCGGCGATGCCGCCCCTCGACGCTGCGAGCTCGAAGATCTCGGGGTGATCGAGGAAGGCGTTCTTGATGTTGGGGTGGGCTTCGAGATCGCCACCGACGATCGCGGCCATGTGTCGCCCGAAGGCGACGTGGTCCTCAACGGCCAAGTGCTGGCCGGGAAAGAACAGCACCTTGTGTTCGAGAAGGAGTTGGTTGATCTCTTCGGTGTCGGCATCAGTGAGCGAGAGGCCGTGGACCTCGGCGCCCAATGACGGGCTCAGCTGCTCGACCTTCACGATGCGACCTTCACGATGCTGCAGCCGCTGTCGCAGCGGAACTCGCCGCCTCGGCATGTGCGGTCCAGCGCTTGTAGTCGATCTTGCCGTTTGCGGCCCGCTCCAGGGAGGGAACGGCGAAGACCTGCTTCGGCGCCTTGTACGCAGCCAGTCGCTCCTTCACGTGTGCGATCACGCTGGCTGGATTCACGACGCCGTCCGCAGTGGCGACCACTGCGGTGACGGCCTGGCCGAACCGATCGTCCGGGATGCCGACGGCGATGGCGTCGAGCACGTCGGGGTGGAGCTTGATGGCTTCTTCGACCTCTTCCGGGAAGATCTTCTCTCCACCGGAATTGATGCAGACCGAGCCTCGCCCCAAGAGTGTGATGGATCCATCGGCCTCGATGGTGGCGAAGTCGCCGGGGATCGAATAACGAACGCCGTCCACGACGGGGAACGTGGCCGCCGTCTTCTCCTCGTCCTTGTAATAGCCAACCGGCGTGCGGCCTCGGATACCGACGCGTCCGATCTCTCCGGAACCGGGCTCGACGAGCCGTCCGTCCTCGGTGATCACAGCGGAATCCGGCGAGAGGGAGAACGTCGCCGTCTTCGCCGATGCCGCCTTCGAGCTGACCGACGATCCCATGCCGATGGCTTCTGACGAGCCGTAGGCGTCAACGAGCACGAGGTGTGGCCAGTGGCGGAGAAGGCCTTCTTTGCTCTCTGAGCTCCACATCACACCGCTCGAGATGATCACTCGCATGCCGGAAAGATCCCAGCGATCTGGCTCGGCGTCGAGCGCCGCCAGCATCGGCTTCGCAAATGCATCGCCAACGATGAATGTGCTCTTCACTCCGACCGAGTCGAGGTTGTCCAGAAACTCTTCGATGGAGAACTTGATGCCCTCGAGCGTTGAGATGGCGCCACCCAAGGCCAGTGTGTTCGTGGCGTTGAAGAGGCCCGTGCCGTGCATGAGCGGGCAGGCCGGCAGGCTGATTGGGCCGGGCTTGAGGGTGCGGGCACGGACGGCGTCGAGGTCGAGCATGGCGGGCAGCGACACCTTGTTCTTGGCGTCGTTCACCATGAGGAGGTCGTCTTGGCGCCACATCACGCCCTTCGGCATGCCCGTGGTGCCGCCGGTGTAGAGCAGGAGAAGGTCGTCGCCGCTTCGGCCGTTCGGATGGCGGACGTTGCCCTCGGTCTTGGTGGCGACCGCGTCTTCGTAGGGGAGCGCCCACTCGGGGCAGGTGCCGGCACCGAGGCCGTCGGCCACCCAGTAAAAGGTGTGCACCTCCGGAACCTTCGAGCGGATGCGCTCAACGGTTTCGGTGAACGCATCTTGAAACACGACGGCACGGGCATCAGCGTTGTCCCAGATGTAGACGAGTTCATCGTCGGCGTAGCGATAGTTCGTGTTGACGTGGACCAGTGAGGCCTTCGAGCAGGCAGAGAACGTCTCGAGATACTCGGGCCGGTTGTAGAGGTAGAAGGCCACCTTCTCCTGATGGCCGCAGCCTCGATCCAGGAGGGCTTGGGCGAGCCCGTTGGCCCTTCGGTCGAAGTCGGCCCACGTGGTGGTCTCCCCGGCATGAATCAGCGCTGGTGCTTCGGGGAGCACCTCAGCGATCGTTTCCCACACATCGGCGAAGGTCCATCCGTTGCTCACCCGTGGGAGGGTAGGAGTTGCGCCCTCAGCGGGACAAACGAGCGGCGACGATCTCCCACACATCGGGATCGATGCCCATGCCCACGTGCGAACTCTTGATCTCGATGTTCTCCACGTCGGCGCTGAAGGTGTCGATGCAGGCTTGCCAGGAGACGATGCCGTCGTTCTTGGAGTACATCGCCGTGATGGGCACGTTGATCGGGATCTTGTTGCGTTCCTCGATCGTCGCCGCAATCGCGATGCGCTCCTCCGGGGAGTACACGCCGCTGACCGTTGTGTAGAGGGGGCCGCCAACCACTGGCGTGCCATAGGTGATGACCTGGGCCACGAGCTCCGGACGGTCACGGGCGACCTCCCGGGAGAGGACACCACCCAAGCTCCAGCCCACCATGTTCACCGGCTGACCCGTTCGTTCGAAAATCGCCTCGACTCGCTCAACCACGCTGGGCAGCTGCCCCTCGACATCGCCATTGTTCGTGCCGAGGTCCCAACCGAAGGTCTGGAAGTTTCGGCGGTTCAAGTAGGAGCGCAGCGGAAGGTTCGACACATCGTTCGCCTTCAGCCCGGGCACGAACATGACCGGCTCCTGGTTGCCCTTCGGTCCCCGCAGCAACAGCGACGGTGTCCGCAGCGCAAGCCGGGGGACCTGGAGGATGGTCAAGCTCTCCTTGAGAATCTTGTTTCCGGCCGGTGGCTCGAAGTCGGGCATGGTCGCAATGTTATGACCCCGCCGCCGACCCCTCATCGCGACCTTGCCCACTCTTCTGCAAGACGCCGGGTGTCGGATGCGCGACGAGCGGTCTTGCAGACGTGCGGTTGGGTACGCAATGGATTGAGGGTGACCTGCACTACTAGCTTCGCTCGCCATGGAGCTCGCCCCTGATAACCACCCGGCACGCCTCGCCTTCCGGGAGTGGCATGCCTCCAACCCGAACCCGTCACCGCGGGAGCTGGCGGAGTCGGGATACGTCGTCCCGCACTGGCCCGAGCCCTACGGATTGGGTGCCGGGCCTCTCGAACAGCTCATCATCGATGAGGAGATGGAACGGGCTGGAGTGAAGAGGCCCCAAAACCAGATCGCCATCGGCTGGGCTGGTCCCACGATCATGCACGCTGGCACCGAGGAACAGAAGCAGCGCTACATGATGCCGCTCCTCGCCGGCGAGGAGATCTGGTGCCAGATGTTCTCCGAGCCAGGTTCGGGTTCGGATCTGGCAAGCCTGAGTACGCGGGCTGAGCGGGACGGCGACATCTACCGGATCAACGGCCAGAAGATCTGGACGTCTGGGGCGCACAATTCCAAATTCGGAATTCTCATCGCCCGTACCGACCCTGATGCCCCGAAGCACAAGGGCATCTCGTACTTCATCTGTCCGACGGACCTGCCGGGCATCGAGCTCCGGCCAATCATCGACATGACGACCGCGTATTCGTTCAACGAGGTCTTCTTCGACAACGTGGAGCTCCCGGCGGAGAATCTCGTCGGTGAGGAGAATGATGGTTGGCGCCTCGCCAAAGTCACCCTCGCCAACGAGCGCGTGTCACTCTCCACCGGCGGTGTTCTTTGGGGGATGGGGCCAAAGACCGAGGATCTCCTCGACGTGATTCTGGCCAACGGTGGCGAGGCCGATCCGGTCATGCGTCAACGCATTGCCGACATGCACATCGAAGGGCAGATCCTCGACCTGATCCGTCAGCGGACACTCATGGCCCGACTCTCAGGCAAGCAGCCCGGACCGGAGGCCTCGATCCGAAAGATCCTGGCCGACGAGCACGGCCAGAAGGTGATGAGCATCGCGAAAGACTTGGCGGGTGCGAAGGGGATGCTCGAAGACAGCGTTCCGGCGGAGGCAGAAGGAATCGCGGGGAACACTCGGAGCGCCCAGGGCGATGCCATGTGGCATTGGGGCTACCTGTTCTCCCAGGCACTCACGATCGGCGGCGGCACCGGCGATGTGCAGCGCAACATCGTGGCCGAGAAGGTGCTCGGCCTTCCGAAGGAGCCAAACGTCGAGCGTGGCATGACCTGGCGCGAAACCCGCCACGCCTGACCTCCGGGCGACTCCAGGCCCCACCCGTCCAGCCTCTTCCCCTTTCATCCCAGAATTGCGACGCTCATGTACCTCTCAGGTACATGAGCGCGGCAATTCTGGGGCTCGCTGCGCACTCTCTCAGGTTCAGGACAGAGCGTGCCGATCCGCAGACATGGAGTTCTTCTCGTTCAACGGCCGGGCTGGACGGCTCGAGTATCTGGGCATCGTCATGTCGGCGACGGTCGTGCACTTCATCAACGCGCTGCTCTTCGTGGACCTCGAGTCGTTCCGAGGCGATGGCACGTTCGACGCCAGCCCGCTCTACTTCATCCCCTTTGTCTTGGCGACGTGGGCGACGTGGTGCGCGGCGATTCGTCGATGCCACGATCTCGGCCGCTCGGGCTTCTTCCTGCTCTGGCAGATCGTGCCGCTGTTGGGCCTGGCCGCCAGCTTGTTCATCATCTTTGGGCGAGGCGACGACATGAAGAATCGATTCGGGCCGCCGCCCTGGTCGATCTCCAACCGAGCGGAGAAGCGGGCCGAAATCGAACGAGCCGCGGTCTGGGACGCCACGGTCAACCAGCCCAAGCCTGAAGAGGACTGGGTGACCGAGGAGGGGACGTTCGACATGGACGGCCTTTGGAACGAATCCAACATCTCCCGTTGATGTCGTGCTCTCGGTGATCCCTCGATCACCGCTGCTCAGCTGAGCGCAGCGACCAACGGGGCCATCATCTCAGGGTCTCGGATGACGTAGTGCGTGATGCCGAGCTGCTCGCGAAGCCGCTCGATCTTCTCTTGGATCTCGCTTTGGGATCCCGCGAGCACGAACGGCGTGGCGTCCAAGACGTCGCGGTCGAGGCCGGTGCGTTCTGACACGCCGACGAGCGCCTCTTCCGCCTTGCCGGCGTCATCATGCATGGCGGTGACCTGCACGAGCGCCGATCGCTCGGGCCCGCCTGGTGCATCGATCTCTCCCAGCCATTCGCTGCGCCGCTGGATGTCGTCGATCGAGAACCCGCCCGCCGCCGGCGCTCCTGTTTCCGGTTCGTGCGTGAGCCCGGTGAACTGGAAGATGTCGGCGTGCGTTGCGGCGGCAGACACCATCCGCTTGCCATGGGCGCCGATGAGGAGTGGCACCCGAGTCTGTGAAGGCCGCACGCCGAGGTCTTCCACGTCGACTCGCACTTCCTGCCCGTCAAGCTCGGCCGTCCCAGTGTCGAGGAGTGAGCGCAAGACCTGCACGGTCTCGATGAAGCGCGTGACCCGCCGTCCCGGCGCTCGCAACTCGATGTCGCTGGCATCGTGCTCGGACTGCATGTAGCCGCTGCCCAAGCCGAGGGTGAGCCTGCCTCCACTCAAGGCATCGAAGGTGGCTGCGGCTCGGGCCAGCAGCACGACGTTGTGGAACTCGTTGTTGAGTACGAGGGGTCCGAACCGGAGCGTGGTCGTGGCATCGGCAGCGGTCAGGAGCGGCAGGAACGGATCAACGGCGCCGATGTGGTCGGCGGAGAACAACTCCCGATAGCCGAGTCCTTCAACCGTGCGAGCGTGCTCTCTCAACGCCTCCGCATCGGTGAACGGGCCGCCCTGAACGCTGAATGCGATGGGAGTCATGTCCTGCAACTTATCAGTTGCGTATGCGGTTTCGCGAGAAAGTGTCTTGATCGACGGGCGGCGAACTCGCCGAGGTGGAACGGTGGAAGGTATGGGAATCACGAAGTTGCTCGTCGCCAACCGTGGCGAGATCGCCATTCGAGTCTTTCGAGCGGCGTACGAACTCGGCATCGAGACGGTGGCCGTGCATACGTGGGAAGACCGTCAATCACTCCACCGCTTGAAGGCCTCTGAGTCCTACCAGCTCGGGGAGCCTGGTCATCCGCTCAAGCCCTACCTCGATCCGGATCTCATCGTCCGAACAGCACTGGAAGCGGGTGTCGACGCCATCCACCCGGGCTACGGCTTCCTTTCCGAGAATCCGGACCTGGCCGACGCGTGTGCTGCCGCCGGGATCACCTTCGTTGGGCCGCCCTCTTCCGTGCTCCGCCTCTGCGGCAACAAGATGCGCGCTCAGGCCTCGGCCGATGCTGCCGGGATTCCCGTGCTGCATCAGTCCGGCGAGGTGACGCCGGAGACAGCACTCGAAGCAGCCGAGCCCATCGGATTCCCCATCTTCGTGAAGGCGGCGTCCGGGGGCGGTGGTCGAGGTCTGCGCCGCATCGACGATCCGGGCGAGTTGGAAGCGGCTGTTGCCACGGCTCGGAGCGAAGCGGCCTCTGCGTTCGGAGACCCCACGGTCTTCTTGGAGCAAGCGGTGATTCGGCCCCGTCACATCGAGGTCCAGCTGCTGGGCGACGGCACCGACGTCATACATCTGTTCGAGCGGGATTGTTCGGTCCAGCGACGCCACCAGAAGGTGGTGGAGCTCGCTCCCGCTCCGGCACTCGATCCCGCCTTGAGGGACGAGATGTGCGCGTCCGCTGTCGCGTTCGGCGAAGCGATCAGCTACGTGAACGCAGGCACGGTGGAGTTCTTGCTGGGCGAAGACGGTCGCTACGTCTTCATCGAGATGAACCCTCGGATTCAGGTCGAGCACACGGTCACGGAAGAGACGACCGACGTTGACATCGTGCAGACCCAGATCCGCATTGCCAGCGGGGCCTCCCTTCAAGAGCTGGGCCTCACCCAGGACCGAATGCATCAGCGAGGCGCAGCACTCCAATGCCGGATCACCACCGAGGACCCGGCCGACGGATTCCGTCCCGACACGGGCCGCATCCTCGCCTACCGCGAGCCCGGAGGTGCCGGCGTTCGCTTGGATGGCGGTGGCGGCTACGCCGGTGCCGAGATCACTCCGTACTTCGATTCGCTTCTCACCAAGCTCACCTGCCGAGGGCGCACGTTCGAAGATGCTGTTGCTCGGGCGGAGCGTGCGGTTGCCGAGTTCCGAGTGCGCGGTCCGGTGACCAACATCGCGTTCCTTCAGGCGCTGCTGGTCGATCCCGACTTCCGGGCGGGTGGGGTGACCACCTCATTCATCGACGAGCGACCACATCTCATGGAAGGCCAGGTCACCCACGATCGTGCCACTCGCTTGCTCCGCTGGCTCGGTGAGGTCACGGTCAACCGGCCGAACGGCGCTCCGCCGGCCGATGTTCTCCTCGCTGGCGACCCGACCGAAAAGCTCCCGCCTCATCCCAGCGAGCCGCCACCATCAGGGAGCAAACAGCGGCTCGATGAGTTGGGGCCTGCTGGCTTTGCTGCATGGATGCGAGAGCGCCCGGGCGTGCTCGTCACCGACACCACGTTGCGAGACGCTCATCAGTCGATCCTCGCCACCCGTGTGCGCACGATCGATCTCGTTGCTGGCGCTCGACACATCGCCCACCTCAATAGTGACCTGTTGAGTCTCGAGTGCTGGGGCGGAGCGACCTACGACGTTGCCCTTCGCTTCCTTCACGAAGATCCCTGGGAGCGCCTGGAGAGAATCAGGGAGGCAGCGCCGAACCTCTGCCTCCAGATGTTGCTTCGAGGCCGCAACACGGTTGGGTACACGGCCTACCCCGATCGTGTGGCCCAGGCGTTCGTGGCCGAGGCCAAGCGCAGCGGAGTTGATGTCTTCCGCGTGTTTGATGCGCTGAACTCTGTGGAGCAGATGGCTCCCGCGATCCATGCGGCGATCGACGCCGGCGGACTCGTCGAAGGCACGATCTGCTACTCGGGTGACCTCTCCAGTCCGAACGAGAACCTCTACACGCTCGACTACTACCTCGGCGTGGCCGAGCAGTTGATCGCCGAAGGCGCTCACGTCTTGTGCGTGAAGGACATGGCTGGGCTGCTCCGGGCGCCAGCGGCGTTCACGCTGGTGTCCGCGCTGCGGGAGCGATTCGATGCGCCCGTGCACCTGCACACCCACGACACGGCGGGTGGTCAGCTGGCGAGCTATCTGGCTGCTGCTGAAGCAGGCGTGGATGCGGTCGATGGCGCTGCGGCGTCGCTCTCGGGCATGACCTCACAGCCGTCGCTGTCGGCCATCGCTGCCGCCTTCGAGAACACCGAGCGGGCGACGGGTCTTTCGCTCGAGGGCCTCGGCCGTTTGGAGCCGTACTGGGAAGGAGTCCGTCGTCTCTACCGTCCCTTTGAGGCCGGGCTCGCCAGCCCTACGGGCACGGTCTACGAACACGAGATCCCTGGCGGTCAGCTCTCGAACCTACGCCAGCAAGCAATCGCCCTTGGCCTCGGCGACCGCTTCGAAGATGTCGAGCGCTTGTATGCCGAGTGCGACCGGTTGCTCGGCCGCATCATCAAGGTGACGCCGACCTCGAAGGTCGTTGGCGACTTGGCACTCGCCCTTGCCGCCAGCGGTGTTTCGCCAAAGGAGCTGGCCGATGATCCTCGATCGGTTGACCTACCGGACAGCGTTGTGGGCTTCCTCCACGGTGAGCTGGGCACGCCTGTGGCCGGCTTCCCTGAGCCGTTCCGGACCCAGGCGCTCGATGGGCGCCGATCGGCCCACCCACCTGCGCCGCTGCCGGAAGCCGATCGCGCCGCCGTTACGTCAGCTGATCCCGCGGAGGTTCGGGAGGCACTGAGCCGCCTGCTCTTCCCGAAGCCGTTCGCTGACTTCGTCGAGAAGCAAGAGGCCTACGGCGACATGTCCCGGCTTCCCACCAGGCTCTTCTGGTTCGGCATCGATGTAGGCGAGCGTGATGTCAACATCAGCCTCGAGCGGGGCGTGCAGCTCATTGTCGGGCTCGACGCGATCGGTGAGCCAGACGAACGGGGGATGCGCCGAGTCGTGTTCCGGCTCAACGGCCAGCTCCGACCGCTCGACATCGTCGACCAATCCGTGGACGTTTCGTCCGTGGGACGAGAGCAAGCGGACCCCGGCAACCCAGGACACGTTGCCGCGCCGTTCACGGGTGTGGCGTCGGTCAGCGTGGCGATCGGAGACAAGGTGGTCGCCAACCAAGCGGTTGCGGTGATCGAGGCAATGAAGATGGAGTCGGTCATCTCCGCTCCGATCTCGGGCGTCGTGGAGCGCCTCGGCGGACCAACGGTCGGATCTGTAGAGCCCGGCGATCTGCTTTTGGTGGTGCGTCCCACCTAAGTTCTCGCCATGAAGATCAGCATGTCAGTGAACTACTCCGGCGACGTGAAGGCCATGGCCGACCAGGTCGTCGAGTTCGAGAAGGCCGGCGTCGACCTCGTGTGGGTGGCGGAGGCCTACGGCATGGATGCACCCACGGTGATGGGCTACTTGGCGGCGATCACCGAAACCGTTGAGATCGCTTCTGGCATTCTCCCGATCTACACCCGCACCCCGACCCTGCTGGCCATGACAGCCGTCGGCGTCGACGTGCTCAGCAACGGCCGATGCGTCCTCGGTCTCGGTGCCTCGGGTCCGCAGGTGATCGAAGGCTTCCACGGCGTGAAGTACGACGCTCCGCTAGGCAGAACCCGAGAGGTCGTCGAGATCTGCCGCAAGATCTGGGCTCGAGAAGACAAGCTCGTTCACAACGGCAAGCGGTACAACATGCCGCTGCCCGAAGGTGAGGGCACCGGTCTCGGCAAGCCGCTGAAGATCATCACCCACCCGCCTCGGCCCTCCATCCCGATTCTGCTCGCCTCCCTCGGCCCGAAGAACGTGGAACTCACCGCCGAGATCGCCGATGGCTGGCTTCCCACCCTGTATGTGCCGGAGCGGGCATCGATGGTGTGGGGTGAAGATCTCGACCGGGGCTACGCCAAGCGAGACGCCTCGCTCGGTCAGATGGACATCATGGCCGGCGGCATGGTCGCCATCGGACCCGAGGACGAGGTGGCCAAGTATCGCGACTACGGCCGAGGCAGCACGGCGCTCTACGTGGGCGGCATGGGTGCGGTCGGCAAGAACTTCTACAACAGCCTCTTCAGCCGGTACGGCTGGGAGAGCGAAGCCCACGAGATGCAGCAGCTCTATCTCAGCGGCCAGAAGAAAGAGGCCGAGGCCAAGGTGCCTGCCGACTTCTTGAAGGCATCCAGCCTGATCGGTGACGAGGGCTACGTTCGCGAGCGTCTCGCCGCCTACGCCGAATCCGGCGTGACGTACCTCAACGTCTCGCCCGTCGGGCCCGATCCGGTGGGGACGATTCGCAAGCTCCGCGAGCTGATGTAGTCCGGAGGCCTGGGCGGCGCTCTCGCTCCGTGTTGCGGCATTGTCTCGGAGTCTCAAGCGTCCGGTTTGGAAGGCCGATCGCACAAGGGTGACTGACATTCCGTCTCCACCTGAGCTTCCGGCGGTGCCACCACCGTCACCCTCAGGATCGATCGCCCAGGCTCCACCGACGTTTGGCGCAGCGCCGATCGCTGGCGGGCCTCCGGTCGTGCCGCCCCCGCCGATGCCTCCGACACCAGGAACGGCTCCAGGAGCGGGTGTCGGCCCAGCGCCGGCATGGCCAGCACCGCCGACGGCCAAGCCAAAACGGCGGGGCCGATGGGTGCTGATCATCCTCGGCTTGATGGGCCTCGCCGTGGCGGGAATGGTCGCACTCGGAGCCCTCTATGTGTTCGCAGTGTTGGGGCCGGTGGAAGACACGGTCTCGAACGATGCTCAGCTGGGGGAGTGCTACGTGCGGGGCCAGTCCACGCCCGTTTCATGCGCAGAGCCTCACCACTTTGAGGTCTTTGCCGAAGTCCGATTCCTACCGGAGGCCACGTTCCCTGGCCGACTCGATCGGTTCGTGGGGATTGCCTTCTGCGAGGAGGAACTTGTGGCCGTCACTGGTGACTCCTATGTCTTGGGTGCTTACGACTACGTCGCCGTCTACCCGTCCGAGGCGGACTGGGAGGCGGGGAACCGTCGAGTGCCGTGCGTCCTGGTCGACAGCGAGGGACGGCTGCTGTCTCGAACCTTCGTCGGCCAGAACTGATCAAATCTCGCTAGTCCTGGGCCCGGACGCCGAACAAGCTGCCGTGCTGGGGAGGCGCTCGGCAGCTTGCTGGTGAGTTACGGGGCGGAGCCGCCGCCGCCATCTCTCGTTGAAAACGGACACTACGACAAAACCGTTGCGGTTGTGTAAACGGGAGCCAAATTTCTCTCCAGAAGAGGGCACTGACGTCAAGACAAGTTTTGCGCCGTCACTGTTTTGTCATATTTGCGGACGTTCGCGGACGCTGCCGTGATGTTGTGTCAGTGGCCTGTCAGCGAGCGGAAGGCACCATCACGGCGAAACATGTCTCGAGACCACCGTTTCGGGGTGCCGAGAACGGCGCGGGGGTAGTCCTCGAACAACAAGCGAGCGAAGTTGCGACGGGTCCACCCGGTGGCGCCGGCGATCTTGACACTCCACGTTGCACCGGCTCGATTGCCCAAGACCCTGGACAGCGCGCCTGCCAGTCGGTGGTCTTTCACCATCGATGCCCCAAGATCAGCGGTGTAGGCCGCTGCAATCGCTCCGGGATCGTTTCGGTGCGCAGCAATGCTCGACACGGCAAGGCGGCCCGTCTCCAATGCTTGCCCGATGCCCTCGCCGGTCATCGGGTCCGTGGCTGTGGCTGCGTCACCGACCCAGAGGACGTTCTTGTGCGTCAGCGTGGCTTCCCCGAGACGGGCCGGAATTGGCCATGCCTTGTGCGGCGACTCCGGGACAGCGCTCTCGCCGAGAACAGCCCGAATGTGGGGCCGGGCCAGAATGTCGGGCCACAGCGTCTTCATGTCCTGGATCTTGTGGCCGGTGTCCCGCTGAATGCCGAAACCGACGTTGGCCGAGCCGTCGGCGAGCGGAAAGCTCCAGACGTAGCCAGGAAGAAGGTCGGGCTCGAACCACACCCAGAGCTCGCTCGCGGCCTGGGGTGAGACGTTGGAGAAGTACTGACGGAACGCGTGCCAGTCACCCCGGTAGGAGGGCATGGTCTCGCCCAGCATCTTGCGTGTCGGCGACCACATGCCGTCAGCGGCGATGATGTGTGAAGCACTGATCTTGCCAGCGGTCGTGGTCGCGATGGCGCGCTGGTCGGCGCCTTGGCCTTCGATCGTCAGCGCCGTGACGTCGGTCTGTTCGCGGATGTCGGCGCCTAGGTTCCGGGCGTGCTGCACGAGCGCGTGGTCGAGCTCCTCTCGGCGAGCGATGGCAGCGAACTGTCCACGACCCTTGGGAAGGGGAAACTCGATCGTGGTGCCGTCAGGGCCACCGACATAGACGTCGTTGACGACGTGCCACGACGGGACCGTTGCCGGGTCGAGCCCAAGCTCGTCGAGATGGCGGAGACATCCCGTCGTGAGACCATCGCCACAGCACTTGTCGCGGGGGAAGGTGGCTCGGTCGACAACGACGGCTGAGAGACCGGAGCGGAGCGCTTCGATGGCAGCTGCGGTGCCCGCCGGGCCAGCGCCGATGATCAGCAGATCGACCTGCTCCAGCTCGTTGTGCATGACAGACAGTTCAGCCGAATCAGCCGGCGGCTGTGGTATCCGAGCTTGGGGTTGTCGCCGCCGTGGTGGGCGCCGGAGTTGCCTCGGTCGTGGGCGCGGTTGTCGGTGGCGCCGTTGTGTCGCTCGTTGGAGCTGTTGTCGGCGTGGTCTCGCCGGTTGTGGTGTCTGAGGTTGGCGCTGTCTCGGTTGTGGTCTCCGTGCCTTCCACCGTGGTGGTGGTGGTTTCGGGCTCGGTGGGCACGGTGGAGTTTCCGTTGCAATCCAAGCCTTCGCCTGGCCGGTAGAGAGCGAACACGGAGTCTCGCACGCTCTCACCGTCGGGATAGGTGCGTTCCCGAGTGGTCGTGACTCGAGTACACGCGCCTTGAGCACGCTCGGTCCGGCCAAGGTCTTCCACGTTGATGTGCTTCGTGGAGTAGAGCGTGACGGTGATCGAGGTATCGGTCCAGGTCGGCCACACGAGAATGCCGTACGGGGTGTTGTTCTCGACGATGAAGTCCGGCTTCGGCCAGGAGATCGTGGCCTCGCGGCCCCGGGGATACCGGCTGAAGTAGAGCGAGTGGGACTGGTATTCGATGAAGTCCATGCCGCCGAAGAAGGCGGCGTTGAACATCGTGGTGGTGAACTGGCTGACGCCGCCACCGACCTGATCTTCGAGGTTGCCCTCGGAAATCGCTCCAGCGGGGAGGAAGCCGCGGGCCCGGTCTCGTTTACCGACGATGTCGTTCAGGTCGAAGCGGTCACCGGGCTTCACGACGGTGCCCCGCACGATCTCGGCCATGAGCTGGATGTTTGTCACCCGGTTCTGACAGCAGGAGTGGTTGGTCGTGAAGGTGGCGACTTCTTCCACAACACCGAGCGCCTCGAGTTCCAGCACACCGGCGTCGCTGCCCGTGACGGTGGGCATCAGCTCGATGATGCGTGAGGGCTGAGCCGCTGTCGTTGTGCTGCCCTCGCCTTCCTCGTCATCAGCTTCGTCGCTCTCTTCCTCTTCGACTGCGGGTGCCACCTGAGCGGCCGCGCCGGTGAGCCCCTCACGAATGCGATCGCCGGTGTCGTCCTCGCAGCACACCACGGACTCGCTCGCTGGCACGATGATCGGGCGGCCGTCGACCACCTCGAAGTGGGCTTGCTGGCTCTCATCGCCGAGCGAGGAAAAGAGCGGTCGGAGCTCGTCAATGGCCCGATCGCCGTTGATGGTCCAGCCAGGTGTTGGGGTGTCGGCGCCGGTGAGCTCCACCCACGAACGAAGCTGAGCGGATTCGATCGTGGCGTCGCTTCCGAGCACTCGGAACCCGACCGGTTGTGAGGTGGCTTCGTTCGCCTCGTCGGCTACCGCCTGCAACACATCGGTTTGCAGCGTCGGCCGGAGTGCGAGGGGAGCGATGTCGAGAACGTAGGGGGCGCCTTCGGTCAGGCTCGCCTCGAGGAGCGGTGGGACGGTCTCGGGATCGATGGTCGCACCATCGACTCCGTCGACGACGCGAAGCTCGGGCCCGTCGGTATCGAAGAAGGGCTCACTCGGTTGCGTCAGCTGGCCCTCGATGAGCGCCTCTGCGGCGATGCTCGATGCTTCGTCGTCGACTTCCAGCTCGACCGGCACCTCGACCTCGTTGAAGAACGAGCCGACCCATCGGAAGGGGGCCGTGATGAACGAGCCATCGCCACGGGCGGCGAGTGCCGAGGTCTTCAGCTGGTCCCGATTCACGCGTGTCCCGAGGTCGTAGAGATCGGTGTCGAGCAGGACGGTGCCGATCTTCAGCGTGGCCGGCTGGCCCTTCAAGCGATCCTCGAGATCGGAAGCGACAGCATCGAGATCGGCCTCGTCGAGACCGCCAATTGCGACGCCGTCAGCGGTGACGTTTCGAGCAACTCGGTCGCCTTGAACAGCGGAATCAACGCCCCACGCCACGAAGAGAACTGCGAGGAGAACGAGGGGAACACTGGCCCCAACGATGAGCTTCCGCCGACTACTGAACACGGCTGCCAAGTGTGCCACGAGCTGGAACAGATCCAGTGTCACATGACATGATCCACAGCACTTCGACATGAATGATCAGGGGGAGCGATGGCTCGACTGTGTGAAGACCGCGTTGCGATTGTGACAGGTGCCGGCCGAGGCATCGGTAGGGAGCACGCCATGATGCTCGCCGAGCATGGAGCCAAGGTCGTCGTGAACGATCTCGGCGGAGCGATGGACGGCTCCGGCGACGTCGCGATCGGGCCAGCCGAAGAAGTGGCGGCAGAGATACGAGCCCTCGGCGGCCAAGCCGTGGCCAACACCGACAATGTCGCCGACTGGGAGGGTGCCCAGCGGATGATCAACCAGGCGGTGTCGGAGTTCGGCGGTCTCGATGCGGTGATCAACAACGCCGGCATTCTGCGAGACCGCATGCTCACGAACATGACCGAGTCTGAGTGGGACGCCGTCATCAACGTGCACCTCAAAGGCACCTTCGCCCCCTCCCGCTGGGCCGCCGCCTACTGGCGTGAACGAGCGAAGGCGGGAGAGACGAATGATGCGCGCATCATCAACACCACCTCGGTATCGGGCATCTTCGGAAATCCGGGCCAGACGAACTACGGCGCCGCGAAGGCAGGCATTGCCTCCTTCACTGTGATCGCCGCCCAGGAGCTCCATCGCTACGGCGTCACTGTGAACGCCATTTCTCCCGGCGCTCTGACGCGCATGACGGAGAACCTCGGTATGGGTCAGCTCGACGACGAGGGCAAGGCAGCGATGGACCCTCGCTGGATTGCGCCCATCGCCACCTGGCTCACGAGCACCGAGTCGGCCCCGGTCACGGGCCGAGTATTCCTTTCCAGTGGTCGTGAGTTCGGTATCGCCAATACCTGGCACCGCGGCCCGGTCGCCGACACACCTCCCGCTGATCCCACCGAGATGGGGGCTGTGGTGCAGAAGCTCATGGCCGAGGCACAGCCCAACAGCAACATGGCCGGCAAGCCAGCCACCGGGCCCGGCTACCCCACGCCGTACTGACCGCACATCGCCAGCCCGATCTGACACGCACGCACTACCAAAGAACTACTCGAGGAGAACAGACATGCCGATCAACCCTGATGCCGTCGGAGCCAAAGGCGAGCCGCGCCACTGGGCGTGGGACTCCAAAGATGCACTGCTGTACGCGCTCGGCGTGGGGGCGGGAGTGTCTGACCCAGTCGGTGGGGAGCTCCAGTTCACCACCGAGAACACAGCGGGTGTGGAGCAGCAGGTACTGCCGACGTTCTGCGTTCTCTCGGGCTTCAACGCCCGGGGTGGCAAGAGCGCGATGGCCAACGTCGGGTCGTTCGATCCCCGCATGCTCGTGCACGGGGAGCAGGGAATCGTGCTTCACCGTCCGCTGCCCGTGGAGGGCGCCATCTCCATGGTCGACGAGGTGACCGGCATCTACGACAAGGGCAAGGGTGCGGTGATCGCCACCAAGTCCACAGCCACATTGGAGGAGGACGGGCAGCCGCTCTTCGACATGACCTCTTCGGTGTTCATCACTGGTGAGGGCGGTTTCGGTGGCGACCGAGGGCCCTCGGCCAAGGCAAACGTTGCCCCGGAGCGGGACCCCGACCAGTCCGTGACCTACCAAACCCGTGACGATCAAGCGCTGCTTTACCGGCTCAGCGGTGACCGCAACCCACTGCACTCGGACAAGCAGTTCTCCGATGTCGGCGGCTTTCCCAAGCCGATCTTGCACGGCCTGTGCACCTACGGCTTCAGCGGTCGTGGCCTCCTCTCCGCTCTTTGCGACAATGACCCCGCTCGCTTCCAGGGCATGGAGGGCCGCTTCAGTTCTCCTGTGATGCCGGGCGAGGCGCTCACGATCAACATCTGGACCGGCGACGATGCCGGCGGCGCAGGCAAGGCGATCTTCCAGACCGTCGGTGGTGACGGTCGAGTGGTGATCAACAACGGCGGCTGCACCTTCAGCTGATCTTCTGCCACCTCAGAGTCCGGCTTGGGCCGGACTCCCAGGTGGCAGTTGGCTGGTGTCGCCGAGCCTGAATGGTGTTCTGAGGGATCTGAGGGTCAGCCGAGGTTGCGCTCGTCGAACGAGTAGCGCTCGATCGCTCCGGTGTTGTGGGCGCGCTCGATGATCTCGAGGCCGAGCACCGAGAAGCCGAGGTAGACCACGGCCGCAGCGAGCAGGGCCCAACCCCACGTGATGCCGATGATCCCGAGGACGATCCCGACGAGGCCGATGAGCGGCGCGGCCAGTCCGCCGAACCCGAACCCCACCTTCACGAACGAGGTGATCACCGGCGAGCGACGCCAGAGGCCGAGAGACCAGGCCAACGTGGACATGACGGAGAGGACGGCGGCGATCCAATTCATGGTGCCGATCCAAAGGTTCGCCGCGGAGAACACGGAACTGCCGATCAACATCAGGATGGCCAAGACATTGACGTCGCCCTCTGCCGCCTCGCGCTTCTGCTCCTCGGTGAGATCCTCGGCCACACGGGCAACCTACTGATGATCGCGGGACTCGCGAAGCCGGCAGGATCTGCTTGCACTTGGCGGAGGCGTGGCGAGCCATGTCGTGCGAAGGTGGTGAAATGAGCGGCGAGGCGGTTCGAGAGTTCTGGGATGCGCAAGCAGCGACATTCGACGACGAACCCGATCATGGGCTGAGCGACGATGCGACGAAGCTGGCGTGGACAGCCCTGCTCGATGATCTCTTGGGTGATTCGCTGGGCGACGTCGTCGACCTCGGGTGTGGGACTGGCTCGATCTCGTCGCTTCTGACCCGGCGCGGGCACCGTGTTCTCGGGATCGATCTTTCGCCGAAGATGATTGAACGGGCACGAGCGAAAGCGGAGCTTGAGGGACTGGACATCGAGTTCGTCGTCGGCGACGTGCAGCACGAGCCGGTACCGGAACGGGAGCTCGGCGTCGTGCTTTCTCGTCACGTCCTCTGGGCCGTTTCCGACCCCGGCGCCGTGGTCTCGCGCTGGTCGGCGCCCCTCGCCGATGACGGCATTTTCATCGCAATCGAGGGCGTCTGGAACGGCGCTGGTGTTCCGGCCGACGCGGCCGTCTCCATCTTGGAGTCTCAGTTCCGAGATGTCGTGCACATCGACCTTGCTGATCGACCCGTCTTGTGGGGCAAGGAGGTCGACGACCATCGCTACGTGGTTGTCGGTCGGGGTCGCGACGAAGGCGCGAGATGCTGACTGACGGCTGAACCTGCTCCGTCGGCCTCTACATGCCGGAGTGATTCGCCGCGATCAGAACGACGACGAGAACGCAGGGCTCGTCGTAGGGGTTACGCCATGCGTGGCGGGTGCCGTTCTGGATCACGGTGTCACCGGCAGCGAGCTCGCGGGTTGCGCCGTCGTCGAGTTCAAGCACGCAGCGTCCGGACACGATGAACTCGTAGTCGATGGTGGCGGTGGTGTGCATGCCCGGGTTGTCGGGCTCCATGTGGGCCGCCATGCCGGGGAGCTTCTCTTCCATCTCCACGAGCGCGGCCTCGATGTCGAGATCTTCGGTGAAGACGGCGGCGTCGGGGGCCACGGTGAAGACCCCGAAGCGGAACCCATTTGGTCCGGGGAAGTACGTGGGGACTGCAGGGCGGCTTCCGTCGTCGGGGAAGCTCATCTTCTCGTCGGAACCCCAGAGCTGGAAGAACTCCGCTCCCGGGACGAGCTGCAAGGTGTCCGGTTCAACGACCTCGTCGCTCGCAAAGACGGCATTCCCTGCCGCATCGTGGCCTGTCACTACTCGTCGAATTCCCATGGAGCGGACACTAGTGCCGGTGGCCGGTCGCGACCGTGGTGGCGAGGGTGTGCTGACCTCGTGATGATGCATCGCCCGCACCCCTAGCAGGCCATGGGGGATATCCGTCATGGTGCGGTCCGGACCCGCCGCTCATGCTGGAGGGATGTCGCCGGTTCGCCACTTCCTCACTTCCAACCCGATCGTTGGGCTGCGGACGAGCCTTCGCCGCGCTCCCGCCTCTACCTGGTTGCTGGTGCCGCCCTACGTATTTGTCGCCGTTGTTCTCGGGTTCGGCGCTGGACTGTTCACGTGGGAGTGGCCGTCAGGATGGGAGCTGCTGCTGCCCATCGCGCTGGTGCTACACCCGGCCATCACCGAAGAGTTCATCTTCCGCGGCATCCTCCTGCCTCGATCCCTCATGGATGCCTCAGCGGGCCGTCAGTTCGGAGCGGTGATGGCCTCGACCGCGCTCTTCGTGATCATGCACCCGTTCAACGCCTGGTTCGTTGGGCTGAGCGACACGTCGCTGTTCACCTCGCCCGCCTTTCTCGTGATCGTGACCGCGCTCGGAGTGACGAACGGTTACGCGTACCTTCGCAGCGGGTCTCTCTGGGCCCCGATTGCCATCCACTGGGCCACGGTCGCCGTGTGGAATCTGTTCCTCGGCCGCGACCTCACGATCTGACGCCGCCTCCGTCATCGTCATGGCGACTTCGGCGCTGGCGCGTGGGCAGGCGATCAGAAGAGCTTTTGTTGCGGTCGCTCGATGCCCCGCAGCTCGTCGTAGTCGACCTCGACCCAATCGATCGAACGGTCCGATGCCAGTGTTTTCGCCTGCGGCTTGATTTCCTGGGCGACGAACATGCCGGTGACCGGAGCCAGGTCGCTCACTCGGTTCAGGAACTCGAGGTAGCGCGTGAGCTGCTCGACACCGTCGATCTCGCCCCTTCGCTTGATCTCCACGGCGATCGTGCTGCCGTCTTCGGCTCGGCAGAGCAGGTCAACGGGTCCGATCTCGGTTGGATACTCGCGGCGGATGAGCTTGATGCCCTCGCCAAGCCGTTCGGGCTCGAGCGCGAGGAGTTCCTGGAGGTGGGCCTCGACGCCGTCCTTCTGTAGGCCGGGGTCGATGCCGAGGTCGACGGCGGTGTCGCTGATCACGTCGTGAATCGTGATGAGGAGCTCTTCGCCTTTGGGGCTGACGACAGTCCAGTGATCTTCGTGCTCGGTCAGGGTGTTCGGCGCGTTCATCCAGTTGAGCGGCTTGTAGGCGCCACCGTCGGCGTGGACAGCGACGCAACCGTCGGCTTTCACCATGAGAAGGCGAGTGGCCCGGGGAAGGTGGGCGGTCAGGCGGCCGGAATAGTCGACCGTGCAATCAGCAATCACGAGGCGCACCGCCGCACACTATCGCCCCGCCCCCACCCCAACTTCCCCCAACCCCTCGCCACCCCTGCCGAAAAATCGTGCCCAGCCCACCGTTCCGGTGTGCTGACACTGCGAGAACGAGACGAAGGTCGTCGAGGACTGCAATTTCGTCTTGGCGGTCGCAGGATCCTAGGGCCGGTCGCGGGATCGTAGGGGCGGTCGCGGGATCGTAGGGGCGAGCGAGGTGTGAGGAGTCACGGAGCCGAGCTGTCACGGGGCCGAGCCGACGTCCGCCCGGCAGCGGCCCAAGGAGACGACGGTGGGATGGAGCCACAACCCCTCCGGCCCATGTCGTGGTCCAGTCGATGGAAGCACAGGGGAGTTTCCCGATTCTGCAGCGCTGGACGACCGGTCGTCGCTTTCGTCAGCGCCAGCCCACCGGAACGGTGGGCTGGGCACGAAGTTTCGGCAGGGGCGGGCGTTGGGGGTGGGGCTGTCGTATGTTGTCGGCCGTGTCAGGGACGGAAGGGCTTCGGTCAGAGGCTGTTCGCCGAGCGAACCTCGAGACGATTCTTCAGCGGCTGCATCGACGCGGGCCTGCTACCCGCTCCATGCTGACGAAGGAGATCGGGCTGCACCGCAGTGCCGTTGGCGACCTGATCGCCGAGCTGACCGAGTTGGGCTTCGTGCAAGAAGAGCGCTCAACGTCGAACGGCGCTCCCGGTCGACCATCGCCAGAAGCTCACCCGAGGGCCACGGTCAACGTCGTGTTCGCCGTCGAAGTCCTCGTCGAGTCGATCTCGGTCGCCGCTGTCGGCCTGGGAGGGCGAGTCATTGAGTCCGCTCGCCTCGACCGGGCGCGGCCGATCTCCAGCCCGAAGCGCACCGCAACCGACATCGCCCGCCTGATGCGCCGAGTCCAGGCGAAGCTCGATCCTGGCGCCCGCGTCTTCGCCGTGGGCCTGGCCGTTCCCGGGCTCGTTCGTCAGAGCGATCGCACCGTGGTGATGGCCCCGAACCTGGGTTGGGTCGACGCTCCGATTGCTTCCCTCCTCGCCGAGCGGATCGATCTCGACGTTCCCATCTTCGTCCGAAACGAGGCCGATCTCGGTGCCCTCGCCGAGTCCCGCCGAGGGGTCGCCTCCGGTTTGCGAGACGTGCTCTACATCAGTGGCGAGGTTGGTGTCGGTGGCGGCTTGATCTCCGACGGCCGCCTCCTCTCAGGAACCACTGGCTTCGCCGGTGAGATCGGCCACATCCCCGTGAACCCTGACGGCGACCCCTGCAATTGTGGATCGCACGGCTGCTGGGAGACCGAGGTGGGGGAGGGGCGACTCCTGCGCCGGGCCGGGCTTCCGGCAGACGGTGGTCGGCCAGCAATGGCGGAGCTGCTCGAGGCAGCAGACAATGGCGAAGCGGTCGCCCGACAAGCGATGGACGAACAGGGTCGTTGGCTCGGCTACGGCTTGGCCGGTCTCATCAGCATCTTCAATCCCGAGGCCGTGGTGCTCGGCGGATTCTTGGCCGCTGCGTTTCCGTACTACTCAACGGCATTGGAGCGCGAGCTGACCGCTCGGGTCACCACGTCGATCCGATCGCAAGGACGGGTGCTGCCTTCTGCCCTGGGCCTCGAAGCCCCGCTCCTCGGCGCGGCGGAACTGGCGTGGGACGAGATCCTGAGCGATCCCGTTGTTGCGGTCGCGGCAGCTGCGAGATCTTCCGCCGCATCTGCCTGATCGAACCCGGGGAAAGTTTGCCCTTGACATCGGACACAGTTTGTTGGAGTCTGCGACAAATAATAAGTCCAGGTCCACAACAAACTGTGTGGACAACAAGGGGAAAGACCATGAAGAGAACGTGGAAGACCGCTGCAACGATGCTTGCAGCGCTGACACTGCTCGCAGCCGCCTGTGGTTCCAGCGATGACGAGACCACCAGCGACGACGCCAACGACGGTGCCACCGCAACGACCGCGTCCTCCGCTGAGAGTGGTGAAGAGGCAGCCGCGGGCGGAGGATCGGTCGGGTTCATTCTCCCTGACTCAGCCTCGTCAGCCCGCTGGGAATCCTTCGACCGTCCGCTCATCACCGCCGCCTGCGAGGAAGCGGGGCTCGAGTGCATCATCCAGAACGCCGAGGGTGACAAAGACAACATGGCCACCATCGCCGATCAAATGATCGCCGACGGCATCGGTGTCCTTGCCATCGTCAACCTCGACTCTGAGTCGGGAGCGGCCATCCAGGAGAAGGCCGCAGCCGCCGGTGTCATGAACATCGACTACGACCGGCTCACACTCGGCGGCTCTGCTGACGTGTACGTCTCCTTCGACAACGTCGCCGTCGGCACGGCCCAAGGCGAGGGTCTGATTCAGTGCTTCGCTGGTGACACCGAAGGAAAGAACATCATCCAGCTCCACGGCTCGCCGACCGACAACAACGCCACGCTCTTCCGCGAGGGATACCAGGCGGCGATCGCCGACGCTGGTTTCAACACCGTGGGTGAGGAGGCCGTTCCGGACTGGGACAATGCACAGGCCGGTGTGATCTTCGAACAGCTGCTCACGGCCGCCAACGGCCAGATCGATGGCGTCCTCGTGGCAAACGACGGCCTCTCGCTCGCATCGCAAGCGGTCCTTGCTGACAACGGACTCGTGCTCCCAACGACCGGGCAGGACGCCACGGTCGAAGGCCTTCGAGCCATTCTGCAAGGCACGCAGTGCATGACCGTCTACAAGCCGGTCGTCGAAGAGGCGAACGGCGCGGTTGCTGCTGCCGCCGCACTGCTGGCCGGCACTGATCTCGGGGCTAACGCCACCATCAACAACGAGAGTGGCGACATCCCGTACGTCCAGGCTGAGGTCCAGTCGATCTTCATCGACGACGTGAAGATCCCGGTCGCCGACGGCTTCGTTCCCGCTGAAGACGTGTGCGCTGGTCTCGAGGACCTGTGCGCCGAGTACGGCGTCGGTTGATCCGACCCGTTTGACGGTTCGCCGCCGCAGCGGATCGTCACCGCCGCGAGCACCTGTCCGGGCATGGATCTCCCCACGACCGGACAGGTGCCTCGCGTGAACACGGATCGGATCGAGGAGATGGGTGTGGAAGCGCCGACGAAACAGAGGCCGTTGCTGCAGGTGACGGGCGTGAACAAAACCTTCGGCTCCGTGCACGTGCTGCATGATGTGGATTTCGCCGTCTATCCCGGCAGCGTCACTTCGCTCATTGGCGACAACGGGGCCGGGAAGTCGACACTCGTGAAGACCATCGCGGGGATCCACCCCCGAGATTCCGGGACGATCTCATTCAATGGTGAGCCGGTCGACATCCAGAGTCCGAAAGACACCGCCGACCTCGGCATCGAGGTCGTCTATCAAGACCTGGCGCTGTGCGAGAACCTGGACATCGTCCAGAATCTCTTTCTCGGTCGCGAGAAGCTGCATCGTGGGCTCCTCGACGAGCAAGCGATGGAGCAAGCGGCCAGGGACACCTTGGCAAGCCTGTCAGTGCGAACGGTGAAGAGCGTGCGCCAGTTGGTGTCGTCCCTCTCCGGCGGCCAACGGCAGACGGTCGCGATTGCGAAGGCTGTGCTCTGGAACTCCAAAGTCGTCCTTCTCGATGAGCCAACCGCCGCCCTTGGTGTCGCTCAGACGAAACAGGTGCTGGATCTGGTCCGTCGCCTTGCCGAACAGGGATTGGGCGTGGTGCTCATCAGCCACAACATGAACGACGTTCTTGAAGTCTCCGACCGCGTGTCGGCGATGTATCTCGGCCGGGTCGTGGCGGATGTCCCCGTCACTCCGGCCACCACTCGCGAGTTTCTGGTGGAACTCATCACCTCGGGCCAGTCGGGCGATGTCGGAACGGCGCGAGCATCCGCCGCAGAGGGTGTCGAGTCACCACAAGGCGGTACCGATGTCTGACCAGGCACTCACGGACTTCGCGCTCGACAACGAGACGATGGACTTTCGAGCTGTCGTTCGCTCGTCGTTCGCCCGTCTTCGCTCAGGCGACCTGGGCTCGTTGCCCGCGATGCTGGCGATCGCAGCTCTGGTGGCGATCTTCGGCTCGGTCAATCCGTCGAGCTTCCTCTCGACGATCAACCTGGCGAACTTCCTTGAACAATCCTCGTCCGTGATCGTGATCGCCATGGCGGTCTCGTTCACGCTGTTGCTGGGCGAGATCGATCTCGCCGCGGGCTTCACGGCCGGAGTCTCTGCCGCCGTGCTGGCCACCCGTCTCCAAGAGTGGCCGCTCCTCCCATCGATCCTGATGGCGGCGCTCGTTGCGGTGGCCCTCGGCACGTTCACCGGGTTCATGGTGGCGAAGGTCGGGATCCCATCGTTCGTTGTCACCCTGGCCAACGTCTTGCTGTTCCAGGGCGTCCTGCTCTTGCTCGTCCGAGAGGGCGGCTCAGTGCGGATCGAGAATGAGATCATCAAGGATCTCGTCGGCGGCAACATGAGCCCAACCGTGTCGTGGATCTTCGCTGGCCTCGCCCTCGGCCTGTTCACCTTCTCGCTGCTCCGCCAGCAGCGAGCATCTCATGGCGCCATCCCGCTCTCGCTCGTGGCCTTCAAGGTTGCGGCAGCCACACTCGGCGCCGCAGTCGTCACGATCGTCCTGAATCAGAACCGAGCGTTTCCCAATGCTCCGGCGCCGATCCAGGGCACCCCTGCGGTGATTCCGGTCGTCATGGTGCTGTTGGTCGGACTCAACTTTGTCCTCAACCGAACCCGCTACGGCCGACACCTCTACGCCGTTGGTGGGAACGCTGAGGCCGCCCGACGTGCGGGCATCAACGTGGAACGCATTCGCCTGTCAGCCTTCACGATCTGCGGGCTGTTCGCTGGCGTCGGTGGTGCCTTTCTGGCGTCCAGGGTCAACTCCGTTGATCCGAACACGGGTGCGAATGACACGCTGCTGCTCGCCGTTGGTGCAGCCGTCATCGGCGGCACCTCACTCTTCGGCGGCCAGGGTCGCATGCTCAACGCCGTTCTTGGTGGCTTCGTTCTTGCCCTCATTCCGAACGGGCTAACGCTCGTTGGCAAGCAAACGCTGCCCCTCATTGGCGAGATCGACTTCGGCAGCTCCGGTACCAAGTTCATTTGTGCAGGTGTCGCCCTGCTCGTTGCCTCGTCCGTGGATGCGCTCAGTCGCAAACGGGCCCGCTAGCCCCACACCAAGAAAGACCACCATGACTGAATTCTTCACCTCTGTTTCCTCGCGCATTGCCTACGAGGGTCCGGAGTCTGACAACCCGCTTGCCTTCCGCTGGTACGACGCCGATCGGATCGTTGCCGGCAAGCGCATGGAAGATCATCTTCGATTCGCCGTGTCGTACTGGCACAGCTTCTGTTGGGATGGCTACGACATCTTCGGGGCAGGAACCATGGACCGGCCGTGGGTTGGTCCGCACGTCGATCCGTTGAACGGGGCGAAGCGGAAGATGGAGGTCGCGTTCGAGTTCTTCGAGAAGCTGGGCGCTCCGTTCTGGTGCTTCCACGACCGCGACATCGCTCCAGAGGGGGCGACGGCACGCGAGTCCGCCCGCTTGCTCGACGAGATGGTGGAGGAGGCCGCCGGGCACATGGAGCGGACGGGAGTACGCCTCCTGTGGGGAACTGCCAATGCGTTCTCGAATCCTCGTTACCAGGCCGGTGCCGCGACGAACCCCGATCCCGAGGTGTTTGTGCAGGCCGCAGCGCAGGTCTGCCACGCACTCGAGGTAACCCACAAGCTGGGTGGCGACAACTATGTGTTGTGGGGTGGACGCGAGGGCTACGAAACGCTGCTCAACACCGACATCGATCGGGAGCAGGAACAGCTCGCTCGTTTCCTTCACATGGTGATCGAGCACAAGCGGTCCATCGGCTTCGACGGTCAGATCCTTCTCGAACCCAAGCCGTTCGAACCGATGAAGCATCAGTACGACCATGACGTCTCGACCGTCCACGCCTTCTTGCAGCGCTTCGATCTCATGGGAGAAGTCCACGTCAATATCGAGGTCAATCACGCCACGCTCTCCGGTCACGACTTCGATCATGAGGTGGCGGCCGCATTCTCGGCTGGCATCTTCGGCAGCATTGATGCCAACGCCGGCGATGACCGCCTGGGCTGGGATGTCGACCGGTTCCCCGTGTCGGTCGAGCAGATGACGCTGGGGATGTACGAGATCCTGAAGGGCGGTGGCCTCGGTCGGGGTGGTCTCAACTTCGATGCGAAGCTCCGGCGCCAGTCCATCGCTCGAGACGATCTCTTCCACGCTCACATCGGCGGCATGGACACGATGGCCCGCAGTCTCCTGGCTGCGGCATCGCTGATCGAACAGGCGGAGCTTCCCGCCATCGTGGCCGAGCGCTATCGCGGCTGGGATGCCGATCTCGGCGCCAGCATCCTTGCTGGGAACGAAAGCTTGTCCAGTTTGCGAGACCGGGCACTCGATGCGGCTGAACCCGTCCGGATCTCCGGCCGGCAAGAGGCGTTGGAGAACCTGGTGGCTCGATCCGTCGAGCGTGCTCGTTAGTCGAGGATCTTGCCGGTGAGGCGCTTGTTGATGAGCTTACGACGCTCGGTGAGTTCGGCGTATGTGAGCTGATTCATCTCGCTGGGGTCAACACCGAACCCAGCCTTCACGCCGTCGAGGTCGAGCTTCCACTCTTCCTGAGCCACCCCGAGCTGCTGGGCGATGGATTGTCCGTGCGTCACCGCAAAATGCGTGGCGATGTCGGTCACCACCTGGAACATGTCCAGGTTCGGAGCGAGCTGGGCGATGGCGCCATCGATGAAGATGAGGTTCTTCACGTAGAGCATCAGCGGCTTTGGCATTCGGGCGCCGTAGCCGAGCAACGCCTTGATGATCCGCTGGAGCTCGGCTACCAGTTCTTCGGGTTCGATCTTGGTGGGGTCGAGCGGGGGGCCGTCGAGTTTGAGGTCCTTGATCACCGCATCAATATCGGTATCGGGCGGCAGCGTGCCGAGATCACGAAGGGCGGCGACCTGTCCCTTCACATCGTTCATCGTCGCCGTCATCATCATCCGGAGGAACGCCATGCGCTCCTTTTCCGTGAGGCGTCCGGTGATGCCGAAGTCGACAAGGCCGATCTTGGTGTCGTCAGCGCCGCCCAGCACGAACATGTTGCCGCCGTGCAGGTCGCCGTGGAACACACCGTGCAGAAACGCCCCCTCGAGGAAGCCCAGCATGGCGGCCTTCACGACGCCCTCAGTGTTGATGCCGTCGGCCTGCATGCCGACGGCGTCGTCGAAGTTGAAGCCCTCGAGGCGCTCCATCACGAGGATTCGCTGGGTCACGAATTCGGGATGCGGACGGGGAACGACGAAGCTGGTCTGGTTCAGGTCGACGAAGACCTTGCCCAGGTCGAGCATGTTCGATGCCTCGATCCGGAAGTCGAGTTCCTCGATGATCGTTTCAGCAAACAGCTCCACCAAGGCCGGCGGGTTGGCGAGGGCTGACACGGGGATGCGGCCGACAAGGAACGGAGCAAGCCACGCCAGAACTCGTAGGTCCTTCTTCACCAGCTCGTCGATCCCAGGCCGCTGCACCTTGACTACAACGGACTCGCCTGTGCGAAGAACGGCGGAGTGGACCTGGGCGATGGACGCGGCGGCGAGCGGCGTCGGGTCGAGGAACTCGAAAATCTCATGAATCGGGCGGCCGAGGTCTTCCTCGATCGTGGCCACAACTTCCTGGTACGGAACTGCTGGCACCTGATCTCGGCACTTCTTGCATTCGTTCACGAGCTCTTCGGGGAAGACACCCTGACCGGCGCTGATGATCTGGGCCAGTTTGATGTAGGTCGGTCCCAACGCTTCGGCCGCTTCACGCACGCGGCGAGAGACACCCAACTTGGACTGGTCCGTTCCCCGCTCCTTCACCGCCCAGATACCGAGCCCGACGCCAAGGTGGCGTCCGACCGTGATGGCCCGTCCCACGGGCGGCAGCTTCGGAGCCTTGGTCAACGTCGGGAGCAGGCGCGCTTGGGCATCTCGCAGCTGATCGACACGAGCACGCCAGAGCGGCTCTCGGTCGGCAAGGCTCCACGGGCCAACCTCGGTGAACGACGCAAGGTGGCGATCATCGGTGGGAGGAGAGGTCAACGTTGTCACCTGAAGAGTGTGCAGCAGGGAGGGGACAAACTCGCAACCAGGTGACACCTGCCTCAGAAGTTCGGCGGACGCTTCTCCACCAGTGACTGCACGCCCTTGCGGTAGTCGTCGGATCCCATCATCACGTTCAGAAGATGCATCGACTCTTGGACTGACTGTCCGATGTCTCGGTGTTGATCGGCGTAGACCATTCGACGGCTCTGTTTCAGCGCCTCGGCACTCACGGAGGACGCCAATTGCTCGGCGTAGGCCAGGGTGGCATCCAGGAGATCGTCGAGCGGATGGATCTGGTTGACCAGGCCCCACGCCAGCGCCTCCTCGGCGAGGATGACTCGGGACGACATCAGCAGGTCCAGTCCCCGGCCCATCCCGACCAGGCGAGGCAGGATCCACGACAGTCCATACTCCGGGGGTAGCGAGAGCTTGCCGTGGGCGGTGGTGAGTTTGGCCCCCGGCGAAGCGAAGCGAAGATCTGCGAAGCAGGCCAGCGACAAGCCGATGCCAGCCGCCGCTCCGTTGATCGCCGCGATCACCGGCTTGGTGAGACCCATGTGGCAGGCAAACGGGTGATCGAACTCCTCCCGCACCCCGTACCCCGGTGTCGCCGGATCGTCTCGAACGCCGGTGTCATAGCCTCCACGTTCCACATGTCCCTCGAGGGCTTGGCTGTCCCCTCCGACGCAGAAGCGGGGCCCAGATCCGGTCACCACGATGACCCGCAC
>CALKTH010000006.1 GCA_937997485.1 uncultured Acidimicrobiales bacterium
GCCGGTGCCGCCACGATCCTGCAACCGAACGTGGCTCGCTGCGGTGGCCTTCTCGAGGGAAAAAAGATCGCGTCGCTGGCCGAAGTCCACCACGCTCAGATTGCGCCACACCTCTACAACGGACCGATCGGTGGTGCAGCCAACGTTCAGTTGGCCGCTTGCTCACCGAACTTCCTGATTCTGGAGAGCATCCGAAAATGGGACGGCTTCCACGCCGAGTTGTTGATGTCTCCGATGGAGTGGGAAGACGGCTACGTGATCCCACCATCAGCACCGGGACTCGGCGTCGAACTGAACGAAGAGGTCGCCCGGGCCAATCCGTGGACCGGAGATGAGCTGCACTTGGAGATGACCGAGCATCCGCTCGATCAGTGAGTGCGGGCAGCCATCCCGGACTCAACGAGGCGCTCAGAGAGTTGGAGCAGACCGCGGTAGTCCGACTTGGCGCTCAACAGCGCTTCGTCGGCCTCACGGATCAACGCAGCGAAGTCGCTGGCGCCGACCTCGCTCACGGCGAGGCCGCCACTGACTCCGAGGTCGGTGTCCGAGAACTCTCTTCGCAAACAGTGCCCGAGCCCGATCATGACTCGATTCGCACTGGCCACCCCTTCTTGCACGCTCCCCACGGGCAGGGCGACGATGAACTCGTCGCCGCCGAGCCGGCCAACGAGGTCCAGTTCACGGGTGAGCGACTTCAAGCATTCGGCAAGGCCCACAAGCGCCCGGTCCCCGCGGTGGTGACCGAAGTCGTCGTTCAGCTTCTTGAATCCGTCGAGGTCGAGAGCGACCACGGCGAGACGTTCGTTGCCGCGAAGGGCAGCCAGCTGACGTTGCCCTCGTCGCGAGATCTCTCGTCGATTCGCCAGCGTGGTCAGCGGATCTGTCGACGCCGCTCGCTCGAGCTCGCTGATGGGCTCGCTCACCCGCCACAAGATCGCCAAGGCGAGCAGCACGAACAGACCGCCGCCGAGAGTGATGTACAGCGTCATGCGCTGCTGCGAGGAAACGATTTGGGTGAACTCCGACTCTGATGCTCGAACGACGACATCCCAGTCGATCCCCTGATCAGTCGGCAGTCCCTGCCGGAGCACGAGGTCTGTGCCGGTCGCACTTTGCACGCGAGCAACCGTGCGGGCGCCCTCCCCGCCGGCCGTGGGCACGCCGAGCTCAGCAGTTGAAAGAAGCCGAACGGAGCCGTCTGGTTCCACCGAGATCTGCTCTTCATATCGAGACGGTGCGGCGACGACCGTGTCGCCAGAGACCACGAACGCTTCACCGCTCTTGGTGCTGGACATCTCATCCAGGAACTGCCCGAGGCCGCCCAGTTCGACATCAACACCAACGACGGCAACAACCTCACCGTCAACCCGAACGGCTCGGCTTGCAGTGACACCCGGCTGTTGCGACGAGAAGAACACGTACGGATCCGTCCAAGCGATCGACTCGCTCTCGGCGGCCAAGCCGTACCAGGGACGGATCGTCGGGTTGTATGCATCATCGAGCAGCGTCTCGGTTGCGGTGAGGTCGAACGAGTCATCGAAGTGCTCGACGACAACCGTCCGCTGATTTTGGGTGGAGATTCGCTTGGTCCGGAATCCGTCCCCCTCGGTGGCGACGAACACGAACGAGCCGTCGGGGTAGCCGACGAACGCACCGGTCATCTGGGGCATCACCGAGAGCTGGGTGTAGAGGTACCGCTCGAGCCCAGGGTTGGACGTATCGACCAGGTCAGAGGCCAGCAGTCGGGCCGTGACCTCGACGGACTGCTCGGCTGGCTCGAGGTGGCGCAGGATCGACTCGACAGTCGTCTCACCGTCTCTCGTGATGGCGTCCTCAGCGACGGCGACCGAGCTCTGTCGGGCGGAGAACCCGCTGATCGCCACGGCGATGAGTTGGATCACCACGATCAACGACAAGGCAACGACCACGTATTTGTTTCGCTGCGAGCGCGGGAGCGTGAGGGTCATAGAAGTTACTCACGGGTATCGAGCGAGGACGTCGAGACCTTGACCGTGTTCGTCGCATTCAATGCAAACGACCCAGGAGCGACACACTTGCCAACTTGTATTAAACATGTATTGTTCGGGTATGGACCTCGTGATCATTGGCGCAGCGGCGCTCGCCACCTCGATCTTGAGTGCCGTGGCCGGGCTTGGCGGCGGAATCATCCTCCTGGCCGTGATCGCACAGTTCTTCGCACCGGTGACCGCCATCCCGATTCACGGAGCGATGCAGTTCGTCTCGAACGGATCTCGAGCCGTGCTCATCCGACGAGACATCAACTGGCGAGCCGTTGGCTGGTCATCGATCTTGCTCCTTCCAGCCAGCCTGCTCGGGGTTTTCGTAGCCACGTCGATTCCCGAGAACGCCACGCGCCTCATCCTTGGCGCCTTCGTGCTGATCGTGACGTGGCGGCCGTCGCTGCTCAAGTGGCGGGGTGAAGGAGACCTACCAGAGCGGGCGCTCATCGGCGTGGGTGCGGCCTCGGGCTTTCTCAATTCGACGGTCGGCGCAAGCGGGCCGGTGACATCACCCTTCTTCAAGGCCGTCACCGCGACTCACGTGGCGTTTGTCGCCACGGCTGCCGCCGCACAAGTGCTCGCCCACACCGCCAAGGTCGCCGCCTTCGTGCTGGACGGCTTTTCCATCGGCGACCACATCGGCCTGATTACGGTGGGTTGGGTCGGCGTGATCGCCGGAAGCTGGATCGGCACTCGACTCCTGGGCAAGATCTCCGATGCCCGCCTCGACACTGTGTTTCGCACGGTTCTCACCATCCTGGCTCTCAGACTCATCCTTCAGGCGGTCGTCGGGTGATGCCAGACTCCTTCGATGGCCCGCGGCGCTGAGCGAATCGATACCGAGCGAGAGGCGCTCGAAGACTGGTTCGTCGACCGGGGGCTTCCCAATCTCATTCACGACTACGGGGCAACAACGGACGTGTTCACTCGTGCCGCCCCTCTGCTGGTCGTGCTGTGGCTGTTCGGCATCGTCGGCGCCTACGGAGACCGGTTCCAGGGCTGGAATCAAGCGTTCGCCGCACTCGCCGGGTTCGCCCTGTTCTCCGTCGTTGCGGTGGGAGTCAACCGACTTCGGGGACGGCGCCCGCTGCAAATGCCCGACCGCGTGGGCGGCCTCGAGCTCGCCGCCTTCGTGCTGGCCCCGGCAGTGCTCCCGATTCTGCTGGACAACTCCTCCTGGGGAACGTTCATCACGGCGATCCTCAGCGGTCTGATCACGCTCGGATTCGTCTGGTTCGCCTACGGATTCGGGCTTGCCCACATCGCCGGCTGGGCGCTCCGCAACCTGTTTCATCAGCTCGGTGATGTGTTCAGCCTGATGATTCGCTCGCTCCCCCTGCTCTTGGTGTTCACGATGTTCCTCTTCCTGAATGCTGAGCTGTGGCAAGTGGCCGACGACTTCACCTGGCCCCTGTTCTGGTTGTCTTCGGGCGGACTCGTTGCGGTGGCCGTTGCATTCGTGCTGATTCGCATTCCGACCGAACTCCACAACATCGCCGAGTTCCCCGACGACAACACGTTTCGCCAGCTCGTCGCTCGGTCCGGCGCGCCCATCGCCGTTTCCGCGGAGCGAGCGGCCAGTCGATACGCGCTCTCCCGAACCGATCGATTGAACATCGCCATCCTCGCAACCTTTGCCGTTGGCGTTCAGGTGCTCCTCGTGATGCTCATCATCGGCGCCTTCTACATGCTCTTCGGGCTGGTCACGGTTCGAACCAACACCATCGGCCAGTGGACGCTCGGCGGGGTTGACTCGGTCGAGACGTGGATCGAGTTCTCGGCGTATGGCGCACCCGTCTCGCTCACTGCAGAGCTTGTGAAGGTCGCTGGTTTTCTCATGGCATTCACCGCGCTGCAGTTCACCGTTTCCGCACTGACAGACGCGACCTACAAGCAGGAGTTCTTCGACGATCTCACCGGCGAGATTCGCGAAGCGCTCGCCGTTCGAGTGGCCTACCTCCAAGACCTTGACGTTCCCCCGTCTCCGCCGCGCGAGGACAGCTGACCGCCGTGCTCTCCCTCGAGCCACTGGCCGCTGCTTCCTCGATGGGGGCTCCTGACGCAACCACCACGCTCCTCGTCGGCGATCCCCAACTCGACGGTCAGACGCCCCTCGGACAACAAGTTCTCGATGCCGCGGTGCAGTCCGGACTCGATGAGCCAGAGCCGCTTGCCGACTTCTTGGTCGACCTCCTCGATGCCGAGGACTTACTGTCCAAGACTCCATGGCACTTCAGCCGGGGCGAGACCCAGATTGGAGCGATCCTGGTGACGTTCGCTCGCCCCTTCGACCGAGCGGTGCTGGTGGACCCGACGGCGGGTCTCGATCGCCGGAAGGCGCTGGCGCTGGTGGACTTCGTTGTTGACCTCTCTGCTGATCACGAGGTGCACGTCTACTCCGACGATGTGGCATGGCCGGAACGCGGGTCGCCATCTCGCTCGCCGTGCGCGTTCGACGGTGCTCACCCACATCTGGAAGGCCTGTTCATGAGGGCAACACCTCCTCCTTGGGTGGGGAACGCTCGGGGCCAGTGACGTTCCCCGCCGGTGGTTTCCCGATCGTCCCCATCGTGCGGTCACTCAAGCGGGCGGTCACTGATGCCTTCTCAGGTCAGCACACGCTGAACGGAGTCCTTGCCTTCAGCCGAGCGGGTGACCGGATCCTGATGAACCGGTCGAGGTTCCGTTCGCTGCGACCCACTGACCACGTATGAACCGGATGCCGTCAAATCAGTGATGAAGATCCAGTAGATACGCCCTCGCCACGGACTGTCACCCGCTAACGAACTATTCTTTCGTTCATGAACATCAAACAACCGTGTTCTGCCATTGTCGTCGCAACAGCTCCTTCGAAGTTCGCATCGGTCGTTCTTGCTGTCTTGTGCTTCGCAGCGATGGTCGCCGGTCAGGGCACGGCCGAGGCTCAGGTCGACAACGGTTTCCGCTGCACGGTTCGCCCCCAATCGCCCCAAGCATTTGGCGACGGTGCGACATACCGGGCCGATTGGACTCCCGCCACGTCGCCCGCCGTTGCCCGCTACGTCGTGCGGCGCCGGACGTTTGGAACGCTGTACTGGCGCGGCCGGACAGACGTGGACACCCGCACCTTCACTGACGCGCCGCTGCCAAAGAACAGCTCGGTCGTGGACTTCCAGATCGACGCCGTCAACAGCAGCGGGACCGTTATCGAGTCTGCGCCCTGCACCGTTCTGTCCTCGAGCAAAGACTGCGTCTTGGAGGCAACGGCCAACGGGTTTCGACTGAGGTGGGAACAGCCGGGGTCGGCCTTTGGCGCGTCGGTCATACGCCGCCAGGTCCGAAGTGGAGGCCCGTTCTATTGGCGGGGCAAGACGGATGACGTCGAGTTCAGCGATACACCGAGCCCCGGCGACGACCCGGTGAGCTATCAGGTACTGCTGCGAGAGCAGGGCGTCATCGTTGGCGTGTCTACGTGCTCCATCGGCACCACCCAATGCGCCGCGACTCTCACGCCCTTCAGCGCGTTCAGGAACCAGCTGAATGCCTTCCACGGAGTTCTCGTCGGGGATCGCTACTTCCAACCCGGAGCCAGCAACGCAGACCCTGCGGTTGTCACGGCTCGAAACATGTCGAACCGCTCGCTCACGACTGTCCTGACGCTCAAGGATCGACAGTCCCCTCGAAACTTCGCCACGCTTGACGGCCTCGTGTACTTCCTCGCCGGCGATAGCGAGATTGGTACGGCCGACCAGAACTATGCATTGTTCGAACTCGACCCCGCCACAGGCGAGTCGCGCCGGCTCCTCGACCTGCGTATTCGAGAGATGTACGGGAGCGATCAGTTTCTCTACCTCACTCCGGGCAGTGACGGTCCGAGGGCGTTCCTCCGCTTTGATCCGCGAACCGGTGAGCTCTTGCCATTGACCGACGGCGTCAAGGGCGGTCCGAACAATCTCGAAGGGAGCTCACCCGGCTTCTTCTACTTCAGGACACTTCTCCGCTCGAATGGGGTGGCTGACTACACGGCCTATGTCTTCAATGAACGCACGGGCGAAATCAGCGTCTTCGTCGAGGATGGACTCGACCTGATGTTCCGGAGCGTCGTCACGATTGATGACGTCGTGTACTACCGCCAGACGGGCCAGGGGCCGGAGCTGTGGACGTTCGATCCGGCGTCGGGCGACTCCACTCCGATCGCCGACTTCGTCCCTGGACCGGGCAATGCCGATCAGGTTGGCGTTGCCGACCCCACAACGGCGATCGCTGGGCAGATTGGCTTCAACGCACGAATCCCCGATGTCGGTGACGGGTTCTTCTCGTACGACCCGGCGACGAACAGGCTTCAGTTTCAAGGCGAACCATTCCGGCCAGTCGTCGAGTGGAACGGGCGGTTCTGGGGCAACGGGAACGATGGTCGAACCTACGCGATCGACCTGTGCTCGTAATCTCATTGAATGCAGGCCATCATCACGCCGGAGCAGATGAGGACGATCGATGCGTCAAGCGCCGTACCGCTCAACGAGTTGATCGATCGCGCCGGCTGGGCCGTGCGGCGCGAGGCGCTGCGCCTCTTGGGAGGTGGCTACGGACGACGGGTGCTCGTGATCGCTGGGCCGGGGAAGAACGGAGAGGACGGCAGAGTCGCGGCAGCCCTCCTTCGACGTGAGGGCGTTCGGTGCGACGTCATCGGGCCAGACGAGATCCGCTCTCGTTCTTCAGCGCCCCGCCACCCCGTCGACCTCATCATCGATGGGTGTGTGGGAACCGGCCTCAGCCGGGACTTCCGTCCGCCAGACCTGCCCGGCCTCGCCCGCGCCGTCCAGCTTCGCGGCCAAGCAGCGGTTCCCGTGCTCGCGATCGACATTCCGAGCGGAGTCGACGGTCTGACCGGTGTCGTGCGAGGTGAGGCCATCCGAGCAGATCGGACGATCACGTTTGGGGCTCACAAGCCGGGCCTACTTCTCAACGAGGGACCGGATCTGTGTGGCGAGATCGTGGTTGACACTCTCGGACTTGATTGCAGCGACACGCTCACACACCTGATCGAGGGCGCCGACCTCTCCAACGGCTGGCCGAAGCGATCACGGCGCGCCCACAAATGGGACGCTGCCGTTCTTGTGGTCGGCGGGAGCCCAGGGATGGAGGGTGCCGCATCGTTGGCCGGCGAGGCTGCCGCTCGAGCCGGTGCAGGACTCGTTTCGCTTGCCTCACCGGGTGGGCGTGCGAGTGGTCACCGCGAGGCGATCTCGATGGACCTCCCGGAGACGGGCTGGGTGTCTCCCCTCATCGCAGGTGCCGAGCGGTTCGGAGCGATCGTGTTCGGTCCCGGCTTGTCGCCCGAGGCCGCTGGGGCACCCGATGTCAGCGAGCTGTTGTCAAGGCCCGGGGGGCTCGTGATCGATGCCGGCGGGATCGGCGCGGTTGTCGCCAACACCGAGGTTCTGCGACGTCGCGAAACGCCAGCCGTTGTCACGCCGCACGACGGGGAGTTCCGGCGGTTGACTGGCCGAGCACCGGGCGAGGATCGCATCCAGGACGTTCGACGGGTCGCAGCCGACCTCGGAGCCGTGGTGCTGCTGAAGGGATCGCCAACGGTGATCGCAGATCCGTCGGGAAACGTGCGCATCGTCAACGCCGGTGATCAGCGGCTCGCCACTGCTGGAACAGGCGATGTCTTGAGCGGTGTGATTGGGGCCGGGCTCGCCTACGGCCTCGACCCGCTCGAGGCTGCGTCGCTCGGGGCACACCTCCATGGCCGTGCTGCCCGAGCAACCCTCCGCTCGACTGGATTCATCGCATCGGACCTCCTCCATGCCCTTGCCGATGCGCTTGCCGATGCAATCGCCAGCCACGACCCGAAGGCTCCACGTCACTAGTCTCGAGCTGTGAGGAGTCCGAAGTGAGCGCGCCGAGGCCCACTGCGCCAAGCAGTTCCGAGAGTGGTGACTCATCGGCGTGGGCAATGCTGGAGGCCTCCCCGGACGCACTTGTGGTGGCTGACGCGGATGGCGTCATCGAACGGGTGAACGTTCAAACCGAGCGATTGTTCGGGTTCAGCCGGTCCGAATTGATCGGGCAACCGGTGGAGATGCTGCTGCCGGAACGGTTGGCCCATGCTCACCAGGAGCACAGAACTCGCTTCCGAGCTTCGCCCGAGGTCCGAGGCATGGGAAGCGGGCTCTTGCTCTTCGCTCGCCTGGCCGATGGATCAGAAATCCCGGTCGAAGTCAGCCTCTCCCCTCTGGAGATCGAGGGAGCCCTGCGAGTCATGGCCGCAGTTCGGGACGTGAGTGATCGCGTGGAGGCCGAACGTCTTCGCCGGGCGGCAGACGCTCGCTTTCGGTCGGCGTTCGACGATGGCCCGGTGCCGATGATGATCACCGAGATCTCGCCCTCCGCCGACAGGATCATCCTCGATGCCAACGAGGCCATGTCGCAGCTTCTCGGCGTGCCCAAGAAGGAGCTGATCGGTCGGGCGATCACCGAGTTCATCCACCCCGACGATCTCTTGCAAGACGCTCAACTAGCGGCAGCTCAGAAACGAGGAGACGCCACCAGCTTCCAGCATCGTGTGCGATATCTCCGGGCTGATGGCTCGACCGTCTGGGCGCACCTGACCGTCAGCCTTCTCAGCCGCGAAGGAGAGCGCATCACCACCATCGGCCACTCCGTGGACATCACCGAATCGGTCGAAGCTGAGCGCCAGAAGTCCCTCCGGCAAGCTGTTCAGGGAGCCGTCAGCGTGGTTCGGTCGGCGGTCCTCTCCGAGACTGCGCTTCCCCGCCTACTCGAGATCGTGTGTCAGCAGGCGAAGACCCTCGCGAAAGCCGACTTGGCGTGGCTTGCCCGCCCAGACGCGGCCGGTGCCCAGCTCCGACATACGGCCTTCGACAGTCAGGCAACGAAGGCTCAGCTTCCGAACCGCATCAACATCGATCAGCCGCTCGAAGCGGCGCTCGCCGGATCGCCCTGGATCTCAGAGCAGCTCCCGAGCGAACCGCTCGTTGCCCCTGCGCTGCACCGAGCGTTGGCCGACGTGGCACACACAATCGTGGCGGTCCCCATCGAAGGTGAGGCAGGGGTCGAGGCCCTGCTACTCATCGCTCGATCTTCCGGAAGCTCGCCGTTCGACAACGAAGACCTCGAAGCACTTCACACGTACGCGTTGGGAGCCTCAACGACCCTCCGGCTCGACGAAGCGCGCCGGGTTCAACAACGGCTTGACCTCCTCGAGGACCGGGAGCGGATCGGCCGTGACATGCACGACATGGTCATTGGGCGCCTGTTCGCAACCGGAATGGGGCTGCAGTCCGCCATCAACCGCATCGATGACCCAAGCATGCGAGATCGACTGGAGCTTGCGGTGGAGGACATCGACGATGCCATCCGCGACATTCGGACGACGGTGTACGGCCTTCGGTCCCAGCTCGCCTGGGGAGACGGAGTGCGTGGCGAGATTCTTGCGATTGCCGCCGATCAGCAAGCAGCGCTTGGATTCGAGCCACGCGTCAGGTTCGAAGGACCGATCGATGAGCTGCCTTCGATCGTCGTGGAGCATCTCTTGGCTTCGCTGCGAGAGATTCTCAGCAACACGTCGAAGCACGCAGGGGCTTCGAACGTCGAGATCATCGCGGCGGCTACCGACGACGACGTACTCCTTCGAGTCAGCGATGACGGGCTCGGCTTTGATGTTCAAGAAGTGATGGGCCCAGACGCCGGACTCTCGGGGCACGGCTTGCAGAACATTCGCCATCGCGCCCACGGGCTCGGGGGCCGTCTCGAGATCACCTCTCGAAGCGATGCAGGCACCACGATCGAGTGGACGGCGACGGTCCACGGCTCGGTCGAAGGCGGGACAACGGACAACGTCACCAGCGTTCCGGACTGATCCTTCCGAGTTATTCGTACCTGCGCTTGTGCCGCTCATCGAGCCGGGCGGCGAACGCTGCTGCCTCCGTGCGCCGACTCATGCCCAGTTTCGCCAGCAGGTTCGAGACGTAGTTCTTCACTGTCTTCTCGGCCAGGAACATCTCATCGGCGATCTGACGGTTCGAGTAGCCCTCGCCGATCAGATCGAAGATGCGGTGTTCCTGTTCGGTCAGCGTCGAGACCTTGCCCTCATCGCTGTCCTTGAGCCGCTGCATTCCGAGCCGAATCGTGGCCGAGTCCAACAACTGAGCTCC
>CALKTH010000007.1 GCA_937997485.1 uncultured Acidimicrobiales bacterium
CTTGCTTCCCCGAACAACCGGCAGCAAGATCTGCCGGGTGACGGAACAGCCGAACGTTGTGCTCATCAACTGCGACGACCTGGGCTACGGCGACCTCGGCTGCTACGGATCCAAGCGCAACAAGACACCGACGCTCGATCAGCTCGCAGCTGAGGGCATCCGGTTCGACTCGTTCTACACCGCATCACCGGTGTGCTCGCCAGCCCGTGGGGCG
The DNA here is from genome assembly GCA_937997485.1 of uncultured Acidimicrobiales bacterium. Lineage (GTDB taxonomy): Bacteria > Actinomycetota > Acidimicrobiia > Acidimicrobiales > SZUA-35 > SZUA-35. Next base: position 215 of record CALKTH010000007.1, read on the forward strand.
TTGCTGACAGGCTGCTATCCGCCCCGCATCGGTTTCGGATCCTTTGGCGGACTACCCGTTCTGTTTCCCGGGCACCGAGTTGGTCTGCCACCAGAGGAGATCAGCATCGCCAGAGTCCTGTCTGATGCGGGCTACGCCACGCAAATGGTTGGCAAGTGGCACTGCGGTGACCAGCCACACTTCCAGCCAACGAACCACGGCTTCGACCACTACTTCGGCATCCCCTACAGCAATGACATGGGTCGCCAAGCGAACACGCCGTCCTTCTATCCGGAGATGCCCCCACTGCCGTTGATCGTCGACGGCGAAGTGGTTGAGCAGCAGCCTGATCAGTCGTCGTTGACCGAGCGCTATGTGGCGGAGTCGCTGAAATTCATGCGCGCCTCCAAAGAGCAACCCTTCTTCCTCTATCTCGCTCACATGTACGTACACCTGCCGATCTACGTGCAAGAGCGGTTCGCCGAGCAATCGACGAACGGGGCCTACGGCGCGGCGGTCGAATCAATCGACTGGGCGACGTCGGTGATCCTGCGGGAACTCCGGAGCCTCGGGTTGGAAGACAACACCATCGTGATCTTCACCAGCGACAACGGTTCGCTCGGTGACAACCCTCCGCCGTATGGGTCGAGTGAGCCGCTGGGTGGCAGCAACGATCCGCTCCGTGGCACGAAAGGCGATACGTGGGAAGGCGGACAGCGCGTTCCCGGCATCGTTCGGTGGCCGGCGAGAATCGCAGCCGGGCGCGTCAGCGACGAGATCGTGACCGCCATGGACTTGTTCCCAACGCTGGCGGCGCTATGCGGCGGCTCGGTTCCCACGGATCGGACAATCGACGGGCGAGACGTCCAGGAGCTCTGGTTCGACGGGACTGCGATCTCCCCGCATGAGGCGTTCTTCTACTACTGGATGAATGACCTCGAGGCAGTACGGAGTGGGCGATGGAAGCTGCACTTTTCGAAGAAGGGGGAGGCGATCAGCGGGCTGTTTGATCTGGAAACCGACATCGGTGAGACCACCGATGTGAGCGATGCCCACCCAGTCGTTGTCGAGCAACTCAGTGCGCTCGCCGAGGGCGCTCGAGCATCGTTGGGCGATGCACGACTGGAACGGGTCGGCAACGATGTTCGGCCCGTCGGCCGTGTCGACAATCCGCAAAAGCTGACGAGTTTGGATCCCGACCATCCCTACTTCATGGCCGAGTACGACCTCCCCGATCGCGGGTAGCGAGCCCTTCGTCTGAACCCAAGACCCTTCTGCGCGCACGCTCGCTTGCGGTGCTCAGCGCTTGGTGTGCCGCTTTCTGAACTGGGCCGGTGTCTCGTTGGTCAGGCGAGCGAACCGTCGAGTGAAGTCCGCTTGGTCGTAGAAGCCGACGGCCGTGGCGATGTCAGCCAGTGACCGGTCAGTGGTCGTGAGAAGACCCGTGGCGCGATCCACACGCGAACGGAGCACGAACTGGGTCGCCGAGAGGCCGAACACCTTCTTCATCCTCCGCTCGAGCGAGGAGGTTGAGCACGCTGCCGCCGCAGCAAGATCAGCCACCCGAAGATGCTGATCGAGACGCTCATGCACGAGTTCCACGACGCGATGGAGGGATTCCATGGTGATGCCCTCGTCGCTCGGCGTCGCCAGATCTCGGCTGATGCTCACGATTCCAGCGCCCGCCTCACTCCGGGCGGAACCCGCGACCGGGAGCTTCGTGGTGAGATACCAGCCAGGCGAGCCGTTCTCCCGACGGATGAGCTCCAGCTGATCGCGCAATGGCTTTCCGCTCGCCAAGACCTGCGCATCTTGTTCTTCGTACCGCTCGGCGAACTGAGGGATGAAGAGATCGGTCGCTCGCTTACCGACGACGTCTCGTTTCGACGAGCGACCCGTGCGCCGCACGAACGCTCGATTGACAGCCAGGTACATGCCGTCGGTGTCCTTCATACAGAAGATGACATCAACGAGAAGATCGAACAGTTCAAGCAGTTCACTCTGACACTCAAAGGTGTCGATCGAAGCCGCGACCTCAGCGCTGTTGGCGGATTCGCTCAGCATGATGGAGCGGATCGTACAAGACCCAGGGTGAGCCGCTGCCGAAGACTGGTGCGCATGTCCGCCGCTCCCACCGAACCGTTCCCGAGCCCGCAACCCTCGCCAGAGCCGGACCCGATCGAGCGCACCGGCACGGCTTCTGATGCGGCTGACGAGGGGATGGCAGAGCGGGTGGTCGCTCTCGTGTCGTCGTGGCTCTCCCAGGCCGGGGAGGCAACGACCGCTGCTGAGAAGCGAACGGCCCGGCAGCTCGAGGGCGTGATCGAAGACGAAGCTGGCGTTGCTTTCGCCATGAAGTTTGTCGACCGAGTGATTCGGCCGGAGGACCACGGGGTGGCGGCTCACCAACTCCGGCAACTCGTCGCTCACGGAGCCCTTCCCGGCTTCCTCTCCTCCATCGACCGACTGCTGCTCCGTGCCGGTTCCGTCCTCTCCGCTGTGCTCCCCGGCCTCGTCATGCCATTGGCGGTGCGACGGATGCGCCAGCTGGTCGGGCATCTTGTCGTCGACGCGGAACCGGCTCCGATGAGCAAGCACCTTGGCGCCAGACAAAACGAAGGCTTCCGGCTCAATGTCAACCTCCTGGGCGAAGCGGTGCTCGGAGATGCGGAGGCCGATCTCCGGCTCGAGGCCGCTACCAATCTGCTGAGCCAGCCGGATGTTGACTACGTCTCCGTCAAGGTCTCGGCCGTGGTCTCCCAGCTGAACCCATGGGCCTTCGACGATTCGCTCCAGCGCGTCGTTGAACGGCTCCGCCCGCTCTTCGATGCCGCCGCAACGACCTCGCCACCAACGTTCATCAACCTCGACATGGAGGAATACCACGATCTCGAGCTCACGATGGCGGCCTTCGTGACGCTCCTCGACGAACCCGCTTTCCACACTGTGGATGCCGGCATCGTGCTCCAGGCGTACCTGCCCGACTCGTTCCCCGCGCTGCAGCATCTTGTCGCCTGGGCCAACGCCCGGCACCAACGCGTGGTCGGCGGCCAGCAAGGCGGCACCGTCAAGATCCGGCTCGTGAAGGGAGCCAACCTCGCCATGGAGCGCGTGGACGCTGCGATTCACGGATGGGAGCTCGCCCCGTACCGCAGCAAGGCAGAGACGGACGCCAACTACAAGCGCTGCCTCGACTGGGTGATGACCCCGGATCGACTCGCAGGCATTCGCATCGGTGTGGCCAGTCACAACCTTTTCGACGTGGCATGGGCTCACCTGCTCTCCGAGGATCGGAACGTGACGCCCCGAGTCGAGTTCGAGATGCTCGAGGGCATGGCACCTGGCGTAGCTCGCTCGGTGCGAGACGACGCCAACGGCTTGCTGCTGTACACGCCCGTGGTCGCTCCCGCCGACTTCGACGTGGCGATCAGCTACCTGTTCCGCCGACTCGAGGAGAACGCGTCCGACGAGAACTTCATCCGTCATCTCTTCTCTCTCGCGCCCGGCGGTGAGGCGTTTGAGCGGGAAGCCGACAAGTTTCGAACGGCGCTGGCTGCACGGGGCGCGGTGGGTATGGGCCCGCAGCGAACGCAGGACCGAGCGTCTGAGCTCCCGCTGTCAGCCGAAAACACCACGACGCTGCCATTTCAGAACGAACCGGACACCGATCCTTCGCTCCCGGCCAATCGGACATGGGCAGCAGCAACCATCTCCCGCCCGTTCGTCGGGCCGGCTACGGAGATCACGACCGACAACAACATGATCGACGCAGAGATGCGGACCGTCCGATCGGCGCTGCCAGCGTGGGCCGCGCGCTCGGCGGAAGAACGGCGGTTCGTGCTTCACGCTGTCGCCGCCGAACTCGGTCGACGACGTGGCGACCTCGTCAACGCGATGGTGCACGAGGGCAACAAGACCATCGCTCAGGCCGACATCGAGATCGCCGAAGCCATCGACTTTGCCCGTTGGTACGGCGACCGGGCCCTCGATCTGCAGCATCACGATGCCGAAGGACGCCCGTCCGCGGTCTTCACACCGCTCGGCGTCATCGCCGTGATTCCGCCCTGGAACTTTCCCGTCGCCATCCCAACCGGCGGCGTGCTGTCGGCCCTCGCCGCTGGCAACGGCGTGGTCTTCAAGCCAGCACCCGAGGTGCCACGCTGCGCCGAGATCGTCGCCGAGTGCTGCTGGGCGGCGGGTGTCCCTCGTGACGTGCTCCGGTTCGTCCGCACTCACGACGACGCGACGGGTCGCCACCTGGTCACCCACCCCGCTGTCGATGCCGTCATTCTCACCGGCGCCCACGAGACGGCCGATCTCTTCCGGTCCTGGCGGCCCGACCTTCGAGTCTTCGCAGAGACTTCGGGCAAGAACTCGCTGGTCATCACACCCAATGCCGATCTCGACGAGGCCGTGGCCGATCTCGTCGACTCAGCGTTCGGACACTCCGGCCAGAAGTGCTCGGCTGCGAGCCTCGCCATCTGTGTTGGCGATGTGTACGAGTCGGATCGCTTCCGTCGCCAGCTGAGAGATGCTGTGTCCAGCCTTGTTGTCGGCTCGGCAACGAACCTCGAGACGAGCATGGGGCCAATGATCGCTCCACCGGAAGGCAAGCTCGAGCGAGCGCTCACCTCCCTCGATGCTGGCGAGTCGTGGCTCGTCGAGCCCGTACGCCTGGCGGACGACACCTGGACGCCGGGCGTGCGAGTCGGCGTTGCTTCCGGATCGTGGTTCCACCAGACGGAGTGTTTCGGGCCGGTGCTTGGCGTCATGTTCGCAGCGGACTTGGACGACGCGTTGGCCATCCAGAACGCCACACCGTTTGGTCTGACTGGTGGCATCCACAGCCTGGATCCTGATGAAGTGGCTCACTGGCGAGATCGGGTCGAGGTTGGCAACGCCTACGTGAATCGAGTGATCACCGGAGCAATCGTGCAACGCCAGCCATTCGGCGGCTGGAAGCGATCGTCGATCGGCCCCGGAGCCAAGGCCGGAGGGCCAAACTATGTGGCACAACTGGGCCGGTGGTCCGACGGAGATCTGTCGATCGACGACGGATCGTGGCTTCCAGCAGCTCGGAAGAGCGACCATCGGGCGTGGACGGAGAAGTTCTCAATCGAGCACGATCCGACCGGCCTGTTCTGCGAGTCCAATGTCTTCCGGTATCGACCGCTTCCCCTGATCGCGGTGCGGGTCGAGAGTGACGCCCACCCTTCGACGCTGGAGCGGGTGCGATTTGCTGCTGCCACGTGTGGCGTGCCCATCTTCGTGTCGACGCACCTCGACGAGAGCGCCGCGGCGTTCGCTGAACGGCTCCCGGCCCTCGGCGTCGAACGAGTGCGGCTTCTGGGCACGTTGGATCCGGTGGTTCGTGATGCGGCAGCCGCAGCCAGCATCCACCTCGTCGATGATCTCGTCACCGCCGAGGGGCGAGTCGAACTCCTGCACTATCTCCGAGAGCAAGCCATCAGCACCACACTCCATCGCCACGGCAACATCCTCCGCTGACAGCAAGCACTTAGGCGGTGTTGGCCTCGCGACCAGACCCAAGTGCTGCGGGCCCAGCTCCGCTACCCGAGCGGAGAAAGCAGTCCGAGCTCGCGCGCCCGGTCGACGATCGAGTCCCGTCCGCTGACGCCGAGCTTGTGCCGGATCGAGGTGAGATGTGTCTTGACCGTGTTCTCCGAAACATGGAGCTGCCCGGCGAGTTCGCGCCGACTCAGGCCGTGGGGCAAAAGCAACAGCACCGCTTGCTCACGATCGCTGAGTTCCCGAGCGCCCACCGGCAAGCCCTCAAGCTCTCGCGGGACGAAACGGATCTCTGCTTCCACGGCACGAACTCGCGCTTCGAATTGTGGATCGGGCAGCTCGACCACCAACGATTTTGCATTCCGCAAGGCGGCACGCGCACCTTCTGCGTCACCTGTCCGATGGAGAACACGAGCCTCCTGAAGCGCGATGGCAACATCGTGGAGCGGCTCCTCCCGCATCGCGGCCAGGCGTTGGGCCTCAGAGAGTGCGTCGCTGGCGTCTGCCGGGCGACCCAGCTGAAGTTGGGCCACGGACAGCGCAAGGTGGGCCAGCGTCGGCTGGTGGTGACGTTCCTCACCGTCCGGAATGAGTGCGAGGGCCTGATCGGCATGCGCCATCGCTGCGTCGGCATCTCCAAGCTCCGCCTCGATCATCGCCAGGTACAGGTAGCAGAAGACGACTTCAATGATCATGTTCAACTCACGAGCAATTGCCAAGCTATCGATCAAGTAGGAACGGCTCGCATCGAGATCGCCTGACCAGAAGGCAGCGGCGGCCGAGACCGAGAGCACGGCGCCGAGCCCAGCCTCGCTTCCGAGGAACCCAGCCTCCATCTCGCCCACGGCGGAGTCTGATTCTGAGAAACCGTCCGAGGAAGCCACGATGGCTCGAGCCCGTTCAGCTTCAGAGACCATCGTCCCAACATCACCAACATGGCGAGCGCGGTGGCTGCACACCGATGCCTTCTGGAAGGCGACGATTCGCTGCTCGACTTCGTCGATCGCTACGCGCTCGGCGTTTGAGATCCACTCGTCGCACTCCGCGGGCCGCCTTTGGTTGAGCATGATCCACGCCATGACAAGGCACGTCTGGGTCGACAGTTCGCTGACTGGTCCAAGCCCGCGAACCCAACCGATCACCGTGTCGAAGTGCCCGGCGTTCACGAACCGAATCGACGTCGAGCCAATCAACTCTTCCGCCCGCTGGACATCTCCAGCTGCGCTCGCGTGGACGATGGCCTCGTCGATATCTCCTCGCGCCTCGAACCAACGCGAGGCCCGCCGATGAAGAAGGCTCACCTGCTCCGGATGATCCGCAGCCAAGGCAGAACGCAGATGGTCCCGGAACAATGGGTGGAAGCGGAAAATGGTTGCACCCTCATCCAGCGCCGACGTGAACATGTTCCCGGCCACAAGATCGCGGAGCACTCGGAGGCTCCCGTGTTGGCCCGTAACGGCATCACAGAGGTCGGGTTCCAATACTGAAAGAACACTCGTGGCGAGCACGAAGGCGCGAGTCTCAGGATCGATGTCCTTCATGACCTCGTCACCGAGGTACTCGCTGAGGTGGCGTCGGTCGCCGGTGAAGCGCTCGATCTGCTCCGCAATGTTTGGTTCGTCCCGAAGGGTGAGACCGGCGAGGTAGAGGCCCGTAGGCCACCCCTCGGTCCGATGTTCCAGGGACGCAACTTGCTCGTGAGTGAGCGCGTCGAGCCCGAACGACCGCTCGAGCAACGAAGAGGCCTCGGTTGCGTTGAAGGCCAAATCGGCCGCTCGGGCCTCAGTGAGCAAACCTTGGCTGCGCAACCGTCCAACGGGAAGCGGAAGGTCCCCTCGAGAGGTACACACGAGCCGCAGATTCTCCGAGGGGTGCCGCAGCCACGCCGACAGGCCTTGCTCGACCTGCGGGGAGCCTTCGATTGAGTGGAGATCGTCCAAGACGAGGGTGACGGGTGAACGGTGCTTTTCGATGGCCGCCCGCAGAGCGGCTCGCCCTGACTCCACGCCTTCGGGCGACGCCAGGCGCTCGTAGATGGCATCAGCTCCGGCAACACCCGCCGCGGCGAGCGCCGCTGCGACGTAGGTCCAGAAGCGGACGGGGTCCGCCTCAGTCGACTCCAGGGTCACCCATGCGGTTTCGCCGCCCACGGCCCGAGCGAGCTCCACCGCCGTGGTGGTCTTTCCGTAGCCGGGCGGAGCCACGATCGCGGTCAGCGCCACATCGGCGACCGCGAGCTGACCGATGAGATCGGGCCGTTCCACCACTCCTTTGGGTGGCATCGGCGGTCGCAACTTGGCCCAGACGAGCGGAAGTGGGGGCGCGATCACCCGACCAGCCTGCCGACTCCACGACGCCCTCGCATCACCCATCAGCGCGAATCACCCATCCAGGCCTACGGCTCGGGTGAGCGATGGGTGATTCAGCGGCGCGGGCGATGACGATTCGCGGGTGACGTTCTTGGATGAGTGACATCACCCGTGGGCCAGGCGCCCGCACGAACACAGGAGCTCATCATGGAACTGAAGAAAGCCATTTCGATCAAGGTCGACGCCGACAAGGTCTGGGAGATCGTCGCTCACGACTTCGCCAACGTCGGATTGTGGTCGTCTGCGGTGGTGTCGTCGGGCCCAAACCCCGACGCCACAACACCTGACGGTGCGACCGTCGGCGGGCGAGTGTGCGACGTTCCCGGGATCGGCGATTTGAAAGAGACGTTCACGAAGTACTCCGAAAAGAACAAGCAGTTCACCTTCGTGGTGACCGGCATGCCCTCGTTCATCACCCTCGCCCAGAACACTGTGCGAGTCCGCTCTGTCGGGCCAGGCAGCAGCGAGGTGAGCCTCCACATCCAGATGGAGACCAGCGCGGTCGGCAAGATCATGGGTCCGATGTTCTCCATCAAACTCAAGAGCACACTGAACTCGTTCCTGGACGAGCTGAAGGCGTACGCAGAGTCCGGAGAGGTGTCGAACAAGAAGCGCAAGCAGCTGGCCAAGGCCGCGTGATCTTCCGTCGCAAGGCCAATGTTGTGTCCGGCACGGTGATCCACCGGGTGAGCCGGGGAGACGCCGCCTTGGTTGTTGCCTTGCACGGATACGGCGCCACCGAGACCCAAATCGAGACGCTGGTTCCGCTCGAGCTGCCCGTGACCGTCGCGACGCCGCGCGCCCCTCACGTCGTGGAGCCGGGATACGGGTGGTGGCTCCCAGAAACCACCTCAGGCGCCGGCACCGAACTGGCGCCTGAGGCAGGCGTGGACGCCGCGGTCGAGACGGCTCTGCGCCACATTCGGGACGCACAGGCGAGCGGAGGCTTCCATCCTGACGAGACCTTTCTCTTCGGCTACAGCCAAGGGGCAATGCTGGCGCTGACGATCGGCGCCCGCCATCCCGATGCAATTGCCGCCGTTGCGACTGGCGCAGGCTTCCTCCTCCCCGACGAGACCGTGATCCCCGGGGCCAGGCCACTGGATGTCCTCGTGATGAACGGCACGCATGACCCGCTCACAAGAGTCGCTGATCACGATGCGACGGTCGACAGGTTTCGAGCGGCGGGCCACCGTGTGACCGCCTCCCTCGACCCCGTCCCGCACGTCATCGACGAGGACCAGGCACAACTCGTGTCGGCGTTCTACCGCGGCCTGCTCTGAACCGCCGTCGTTGCGACCTCGAGTGTGCTGAGGCTCGGATCCAGCTGTCAGCGGACATCAGTTGCGGCGAACATATTCACATGAATTGACTTCGCATTCGTGTGAATCTATTGTCCGTTCGATGCCCGAGGTGAGCAGCGACTTCCTGGATGACTATCTCCCCTACTTGCTGCGCCGCGCCGATCAGACCTTGTCGGCTCCCTTCTATGCCGTCCTCAACGAATACGGGATCGCCCGATCCGAGTGGCGCGTGCTTGCTGTGCTGGAGGAACTCGGCGAGCTCTCGGTACTCGACCTTGCTGCCGCTGCATTGAGCCCGCAGCCGACCGTCACCCACGCTCTCCGTCGCCTGGAGAAACGCGGCCTCGTTGCTCGAACCACTGGCACGATCGACAAACGCCAGCGCTTCATCTCCATGACCAGTGCAGGCTCGGCGCTGACAACCACGTTGATGGCTGAAGCGAAGCGCCTCGAAGCCGCGGCGCTCTCTGAAGCCGGGGACTTGAGCGACCTCGTCGCCAAGTTGGTGGAACTCACCGCCCGCATCGAAGCGCACACCGCTGCACCGAACACCGAGGCCAGCGCATGATGGCCAACCACAATCCCGTCGCGACGCCGAGGAGCGAGAGATGACCGATCAACCGAACGAGACCACACCGCCCGCCGGGGACTCTGCGCCCACTCCGTCGCTCGTGTTCGATCCGACGGAACCACGCCAGCGGCGACCGTTCAACCTCCAGGCATGGATCGATGAACATCGAGACGAGCTACGGCCACCGGTCGCCAACAAACAGATCTGGCGAGAGGCCGACATGATCGTGATGATCGTGGGCGGCGGCAACGAGCGGAACGACTTCCACGATGATCCGCGAGAGGAATTCTTCTACCAAGTGAAGGGCGACATGGATCTGTGGATCTGGCCCGAGCACGGCACCGAGCCGTACGCCATGCCGATCAAGGAGGGCGAGATCTACCTCCTCCCTCCCAAGCTGCGCCATTCACCGCAGCGGCCCGATCCCGAGTCGATCGGCCTCGTCGTTGAGTACCAGCGCAACATTGGCGAGCTCGACGGTTTCGAGTGGGCGTGTCCGAACTGCGCCCACCTCGTGCATCGAGTGGAGCTGCAGGTCCAGGCAATCGACAAAGACTTGCCACCGCTCTTCGCCGCATTCAACGACGACATGGACGCTCGCACCTGCCCCAACTGCGCCACCGTCCACCCTGGCAAAGAAGGCCGCCTGTGAGCATCGATGCATCAACTGCGACAGCAGCAGAACTTGATGCGGCTGATCCGTTGGCCGAGTTCCGCAACTACTTCGAGTTGCCCGAAGGCGTCTACTTCGTTGGCAACTCACTCGGAGCGCTCCCCCGGGCCGCCCGCGATTTCGTGACCACGGAGTTCGATCGGTGGAGCACGCTCGGTGTCGAGGGGCACATGACGGGTGACCTTGCGTGGGTCAGCTATCACGACCTCGTCACCGATCAGTTGGCTCGCATCGTTGGCGGTCACGCCGACGAAGTCGTGGCCATGAACGGCCTCACCGTCAATCTCCACCTGTTGATGGTGAGCTTCTACCGACCGACGGCGGAGCGACACAAGATCCTGATCGAGGGCCACGCGTTCCCGTCCGATCACTTCGCTGTTGAATCACAGATCCGCCAGCGCGGCTTCGACCCCGAGCAGTCGCTCGTACTGATCGAGCCTCGCGAAGGCGAAGACGCTTTGCGAACCGAGGACATTCTCGCCACCATTGCCGAGCACGGTGATGAGCTCGCTCTCGTGATGCTGCCTGGCGTGCAGTACTACACGGGCCAGGTACTGCCCATGGCCGAGATCGCCGCCGCGGGCCATGCCGTTGGCGCAATGGTGGGCCTCGATCTCGCTCACGCCGTGGGCAACGTCGAACTCGAGCTCCACGAGTGGGGCGTCGACTTCGCTGCCTGGTGCTCCTACAAGTACTTGAACAGCGGACCGGGCGGAGTGGCCGGCGCTTTCGTGCATCGCCGGCACGTCAACGACCAGACCCTGCCCAAGTTCCTCGGCTGGTGGGGCACGAACCCCTCCACCCGCTTCGAGATGGCCACCGAGTTTGATGCGATTCCCACGGTCGAGTCGTGGCAGCTGACGAACGCTCCGGTCCTTTCCATGGCCGCGCTGCGAGCGTCGCTCGACATCATCGATCGCGCCGGTGGGGTGGCCACGATGCGGGCCAAGTCTGAGCTTCAGATTGCTTACTTCGACCGGCGCCTGGCGGAGACGATGACTGGTCGCATTCGCAATCTCACCCCACAGCTCATGACTGAGCGAGGTTGCCAGTTCGCGCTGCAGGTCATCGGCGGAGGCGGCAAGGATGTGTTCGATCAGCTGATCGAGGCCCACATGCATTGCGACTGGCGCGAGCCCGACGTGATCCGAGTGGCACCCGTTCCGCTCTACAACTCCTTCGCCGACATCGACAACTTCGTCGAGACACTCGATCGGATCATGTCGTGAGTGCGGAACGCACCAAGCTGGACGAGCACGGACCCGTCGTCGTCGTGGGTGCCGGCCAGGCTGGCGCGCTGCTCTCGATCTACCTGGCCCGACATGGCCACGACGTCAAGGTCTACGAGAGCCGACCAGACCTCCGCCGCGTCGACATCGACGCCGGGCGCTCGATCAACCTGGCGCTGGCCACGCGGGGCATCGTGCCGCTCATCGATGTCGGCGTGATCGATCGGGTGGATGCCATCACGATCCCCATGCGGGGTCGGATGGTGCATGCGATCGGCGAGGCCACCCCGCAACTTCAGCGCTATGGAAGCAAAGAGCACGAGGTCATCCACTCGGTCTCACGAACCGACCTCAATGCCATCTTGCTCGACGCTGCCGAGGCCACGGGGCGGGTGACGATCGAGTTCGACGTGGCGCTCAACAAGGTCGATTTCGACACCTCGCTCCTCCACCTCCGAGACGCTGGCGGCGACGAACGGACCGCTCCCTTCGGGGTGGTCTTCGGAGCCGACGGTGCCGGCTCTCGCGTTCGCAAGGCGATCGCCGAGGCCGGATCGGGGTCCTACGAAACGGAGTGGTTGGACCACGACTACAAGGAACTCACCCTCGCTCCTGCGGACGATGGTTCCCATCGACTCGATCCGCACGCGCTTCACATCTGGCCCCGAGGCGAACTCATGGTGATTGCGCTGGCGAACCCCGAGGGCGACTTCACCGTCACCCTCTTCGCTCCGAAGAAAACCTTCGCCGCGCTGGGCTCGACCGAGGCCATCAACGAATTCTTCGCCGAGCAGTTCGCCGACTTTGCGGCGCTCGTGCCCGACCTGGCCGAGCAGTTCATGGAAAACCCGACCGGTCCGCTCGGCACATTGCGGGCGACAGGTTGGAGCCATCAGGACCGAGCCGTGATCGTTGGCGACGCTGCCCACGCCATCGTCCCATTCCATGGGCAGGGCATGAATGCAGCGATGGAGTCGGTGCGCTCCCTCGATCGCCACCTCCGAGACTCGCCGGGCGACCTCGCGACGGCGTTCGCCAACTACGAAGCTGAGCGCAAGCCAAACGTCGATGCCATTGCCGACATGGCCCTCGGCAACTACATCGAGATGCGATCGGGCGTGATCGACGAGGACTACGTGGCCCGACGAGCCATGGCGCTCGACCTCGAGCAGCGCCATCCAGGCCAGCTGAGCCCTCGGTACAACATGGTCATGTTCTCGACGATGCCCTATGCCGACGCGCAGCAGCGAGCGGCGGCACAAGCCGAACTCATTGGGCGTGCCCTGTCCGATCCCGAGCTCGACATTGATGCGCTCATTGCCGAGTTGCCCGATCTTCCCAACCTCGACCCGTTGGCCGATCCGAAAGCGTTGTCCGTCTGATGAGCATGCCCTTGGAGAACGGCGACGATTTCACGTACGGCAACTACCTGCGCGTGCCCGAGCTTCTCTCGCTGCAACGACGGGTGTCTGTTGATCCCGCGACAGGCGAGCCCGAGCACGACGAGATGCTCTTCATCATCATCCACCAGGTCTACGAACTCTGGTTCAAGCAGATGCTGCACGAGCTCGACCTGGTTGTTGTCCACCTGAACGATCACAAGCGGGCGTCGGCGTCGCACCATCTCAAGCGCTCGCTGAAGATCCTGAAAACGCTGGTCGGCCAGATCGACATTCTGGAGACGATGACGCCAGCCGAGTTCGCCAGCTTCCGATCGTTCCTGGCCAACGCCAGCGGTTTCCAGTCGGCCCAGTTCCGGGAGCTGGAATTCCTGCTCGGCATCAAGGACCGGGTGGCGATCGAGTGGTTCAAGGGCAACGAAGGCGAGCGTCTCGCTGCCCGGCACGCGGCGCCCACCCTCTGGGATGCGTTTGTTCGCATGCTCGCCCGAGACGGCTTCAACGTTCCGATCGATCTGCTGGAGCGAGACGTGACCGAGCGGATCGTCGAAAGCCCTGGCTTCCAAGCCACGATCGTTGAGCGGTACGCCGACGACCGCTTCGCCAACCTCTGCGAGACCCTCACCGACCTGGACGAGGGCATCCAAGAGTGGCGTTACCGGCACGTGATGATGGTGCGTCGAACGATCGGGACGAAGCCCGGAACCGGCGGCTCCGACGGGGCGTCGTACCTCGCCACCACCCTGTTCCAGCCTGCCTTTCCCGACCTCTGGGCCATCCGGACGGCGTTCTGATGAGCACCGTTTCGATGAGCACTGTTCTGATTCTGCCCTTCCCTGGAGAACTCGATGACTGAGTACCCCGAGCTTCGGCTCTACATCAACGGCGAATGGCGGAGCACCGCCGAGACGCTGCCGGTGGTGAACCCCTCGACAGAGGAAGAGGTGGGACGAGTTCCCGTCGCCACCGCTGAGGACCTCGACGACGCGCTTGCAGCGGCAGCTGCTGGCTTCGAAGTGTGGAGCCAGGTCTCACCGCGGGATCGTGCCGATCTCGTCCGAGCAGCGGCGGCGCTCTTGCGAGAACGTCAGGACGAGATCGCCCACTGCATCACGCTCGAACACGGCAAGCCGTTCCGACAGGCGCAGCTCGAGGTCATTCGCGGCTGCGAGTTCTTCGAGTGGGATGCCGGTGAGGCGGTGCGAACGTATGGCCGTGTGATTCCCAGCGGCCCCGGCGTGAAATACATCGTGCACCACCAGCCGATCGGACCCGTGGCGTCCTTTTCGCCGTGGAACTTCCCGATGAGCCAGCCGGCCCGCAAGGTGGCCGGAGCGGTGGCTTCCGGTTGCTCCATCATCTTGAAGGCGGCGGAGGAAACTCCTGCCGGCGCCCTTCACATTGCGAGGGCGTTCCACGATGTTGGATTGCCACCGGGGGTGCTGAACCTGGTTTCCGGCGTGCCAGCCGACATCTCGCAGCATCTCATTTCCAGCGACGTGATCAAGCTCGTGGCGTTCACTGGGTCCACGCCCGTCGGTCGTCACCTCACGGGCATTGCCTCGGATCACATGACACCCGTGCTCATGGAACTGGGTGGTCACGCTCCCGTCATTGTGTGTGAAGACACCGACGTCGAGGCCGCTGCCCTCACCTCCGCCGTTCGCAAGATGCGCAACGCCGGCCAGGTGTGCACCTCCCCCACTCGGTTCTTCGTGCACGAGCAGGTCTTCGAGCAATTCCTTGACGTCTTCACCAGGCGATGTGCGGAGACGGTGGTCGGCGACGGGTTCGACCCGAGCGTCGAGATGGGACCGCTGGCGAACGTGCGCCGACTTCCTGCGTTGGCCGGGTTCGTGGAGGATGCTGTCGCCACCGGTGCCACGCTGGCGACGGGGGGCAGGCGCATCGGCTCCACCGGCTACTTCTTCGAACCGACCGTGCTGGCCAATGTGCCCGACCACGCTCGGGTCATGCAGGAGGAACCGTTTGGCCCGCTGGCCATGGTGAATCCCGTCGGCTCACTGGACGAGGCCATCGCCGCCGCCAATTCGGTGCCCTACGGTCTCGCCGCCTACGGCTTCACGAACCGGGCGGACTACGCCGACCGCATGGTCGATCGGGTCGAGGCCGGCAACCTCTCGATCAACACCCTCGAGGCATCGAAACCTGAGACGCCCTTCGGCGGCGTGAAGTCCAGCGGCTATGGCCGCGAAGGCGGGGCCGAGGGTCTCCACCACTACACGGTCGTCAAGAACGTGTCCCACAGCATCGCCATCGTGTGACGGCGTCGACCCGCACGTCACCGCCATCCTCCAGCGCCCGACATCAGGAACAGAACGCATGAACTACAGCCGCAGCAATGCCAAGGCCCACGCCCTCGAAAACATGCGGGGCATCTGGGCCGCCGCACTTCTTCCCTTCACCGAGGATCATCGGATCGACGAAGACGGCTTTCGGGCCAACATCGAACACTGGACCCAAGAGCTCGGCATCGAGGGCCTCTTCATCTCAGGCAAGCAGGGAGAGTTCTTCTCCATGAGCATCGAGGAACGCAAGCGCACCTTCGAGCTCGCCGTCGAAGCCACGGGTGATCACGGGCAGACAATCATGTCGTGCTCGGATCAGAACTTCGACGTCGTGATCGACCTCGCCCGCCATGCCGAGACGGTCGGGGCGGACTACATCGTGGTGCACGCCCCTGCGCTCCACTTCTTCCGAGAGCAGGACGAAACCCTGCTGCGCTACTACTCCAAGATCTCCGAGAGCGTGGACATCGGGATTGCGCTGTGGAGCCATCCCTCGAGCGGTTATCTCATGTCGCCCGAGCTCTGCAATCGCCTGGCCGATCTGGAAAACGTCGTGGCCATCAAATACAGCGTTGACCGCCCCATGTATGCAGAGCTGACCGAGCTCGCATCGGACCGCATCCAGGTGAGCACCGCCTCGGAACCGGAGTGGCTCGACAACATCCTCGAGCTGAACTGGAACCTCTACCTCTGCTCCTCTCCTCCGTTCTTGCTTCAGAGCGCCAAGGACCGGCGGATGTTCGACTACACCCAGGCCGCATTGGCTGGCGATGCGGAAACAGCGAGGGCCATCAGCGCCAGCCTCGATCCCGTGCGTGACGCACTGTGGAGCACTCGACCAGCAGAGAAGCCGCACTCACATCAGAAGTATTGGCAAGAACTGTTGGGCCAAGTCGGCGGCGCAGTTCGCTTCCCGTTGCTGGAGCTGACCGACGAGGAGAAGGCCATCACTCGAGAGGCGTTCGAAGCCTGCGGACTTCAGGTCTGATGCCGAAACCGCTACGACTTGCGCTCGTCGGGTGGGGCGCGATCGGGCAGACGGTCGGCCGCATGCTCGCCGACCCGACCGTGAGTGCGCCCGGCTCTCTAGAGAGGTCGGTTGAGATCGTCGCCATTGCCGTGCGCCAGTCCGGCGCCGAGAGAAGCGACGTACCTGCGTCGGCCGCGGTGATCACCAAGCCATCCGAACTCGCAGCGCTTGCGCCCGATCTCGTTGCTGAGGCTGCGGGGCGCGAGAGCGTGGAGCCGTGGGGACGAGCCGCCTTGGCAGCGGGTGCGGACTTCGTGGTCTCGTCAGTTTCCGCCTTCGCAGATACGGATCTTCTGGAGTCCATGAGGTCGCTCGCCGCTGCCAACAATGCCTCGATCCATATTCAGCCCGGCGCCCTCGGCGGTGTTGACGCGCTCGCTGCTGCACGGTTGATGGGGATCGACGAGGTGGAGCACCGGATCGTCAAACCGTCGCTGGCATGGGCCGGAACACCGGCTGAGGATCTGTGCGATCTCGGTTCGCTCACCGAGCCCGCTGCGTTCTTCCAGGCGTCAGCCGCCGAAACGGCCAATGCATTCCCCAAGAACGCCAACGTCGCGATGACCACGGCACTCGCCGGCATCGGTCCGGAGCAGACGAGAATCAGTCTCGTGGCCGACCCTCACGCCACCACGAATCGGCACGAGATCAAGGCGCACGGAGCGTTCGGAACCCTCGACGTGTCAATCGCCAACAACCCGTTGCCGGGCAACCCCAAGACCTCGGCGATGGCCGCTCTCAACCTCGTCCGCACCATTCAGAACCGCGTCAACACCATCGTCATCTAGCGGTATCCAAGATCCGATCTCGTGCGCTCCCGCGGCACGTCTGCGCCTCGGCACAAGCCCCGTGGCACCGTTAAGTGACGCTGGAGCGACAAGTAGCGGTGCCACCAACCCATGACGAGCCCCGTGGCACCGTTAAGTGACGCTGGAGCGACAAGCAACGGTGCCACCAGAAGCGCGTTGGTTCGAGGGGGCCGACTGCCAGGAGATTGTCTGCTTCGGCTCGGGCCGCACTCGGCGCAACGGCCGAGTCAGCCGCGGCCCACGAACGGCATGCCGTTGGCCATCACCGTCATCTCCAACACGTTCGCTTCCGCTGACAGCGAGGCCATGTGCACCACGGCATCGGCGGCATGACGGACGTCGATCGTGGGTTCGGGACGGATGGAACCGTCGGACTGCAACACACCAGACGCCATCTGCTCGACCATGTCCGAACGCACGTTGCCCAGATTGATTTGACCGCAGGTGATGCCGAGGTTCCGGCCGTCGAGTGCGAGCGACTTCGTGAGGCCAGTGATCGCGTGTTTCGTCGCGGTATACGGCGCAGAGAAGGGGCGGGGCGTGGTGGCGGAGATGGAGCCGTTGTTGATGATCCGCCCTCCACCAGGGTCCTGCGCTCGCATCTGGGCAAACGCCGCCCGAGCACACAGAAACGATCCCGTGAGGTTGATGGCCACGACGTCCATCCACATGTCGACATCGAGTTCGTCGACGGAAACGGCCGGAGCGCCAATGCCTGCGTTGTTGAACAGCAGATCGACCCGGCCGAAGCGCTCCACCGTCGCAGCGAAGAGAGCGTCGACCGATGCCGGATCCGACACGTCGGTGACGACAGCAAGGGCCGGGCCGTGAAGGGCTGCGCGACTCTCTTCGAGAGAACTCTGTGTGCGGCCCGCGATCACCACGGACCACCCGGTGGCCGAGAGCGCCTCGGCGGAAGCTCGGCCGATTCCTCGTCCGCCGCCTGTCACGATTGCAATCTTGTCCGCACTCATCGGTTCATCTCTTCTGTTCGCTCCGGCGTCCTCGGCCGCATCCAGTCGAGGCCCGCTTCGACGGTTGCTCTCGGGTGATACTCAGCCCCGACCCAACCCGTGTAGCCAACCTCGTCGAGCACGGCGAACACTTCGGCAAGATCGAGATCGCCGTGATCGGGCTCGGAGCGATCAGGGACCGAGGCGATCTGCACGTGGCCGAGGTGCCGAGCGTGACGGCGAAGCCGGCCGATGACATCACCCTGGCTCACGCCGGTGTGGAAGCAGTCGAGCATGAGCTTCATGTTCGGCCGATCAATAGCGTCAATGGTCTCGATCGCTTGCTCAACCGTGGAGAGATACGCACCTGGCGCTGCGCCTTCGCTCAAAGGCTCGATCACGACGTTGATGCCGTGCGGTGACGCGTGGTCGCAGGCGTACGTGAGGTTGTCTCGAAAGACGTGCTCGGCCTTGGGATCGGTGATGTCCTTCCCGGAGGTGACGCTCACGTAGTCCACGGCCAAGGCAGTTCCGTAGGCAATGGACTGCTCGATCAGTTCTCGGGCCTCGTCACGCCGGTCCGGACGAGCAGCCAAGCCGAAGTCATCCGCTCCCCCGGCGCCGAGCCCCACATTCAGTCCGACCATGTGCAGTCCGGTGTCCTCGAGCACCTTGGCGATCGACTCCGGCGTGTGCAGATAGGGAAAGTGGCACTCCACGGCAGCAAAGCCAGCGGCCGCAGCGGCCCGAATTCGCTCCGGCAACGGCCGGTCGGTCCAGAGGAAGCCAAGGTTCGCCGAGATCTTGGCCATCAAGAGGGAGCGACGTCGAAGCCTGCCTCGTCGATGGCAGCGACGACCGCAGCATGCTCGCCACCGACGACGGAGACGATCTTGGTCACAAGATCGATGTCGAGCGAGGAGACACCGTCGACCGCGCTGACCTCCTTCGTGATGGCGTTGATGCAGTGATCACAGCTCATGTCGGGGACGGAGTACTGGGTGGGAGTGGTCACGGGTGCTTCTTTCAGGAGGCGTGGCGATAGCCGGCGAACCGGCGGAGGCGAAGGCTGTTGGAGACGACGAAGAGCGAGGAGATTCCCATCGCACCAGCGGCGATCATGGGATTCAAGATCCCAAGCGCAGCGAGTGGAATGGCTGCTGCGTTATAGGCGAAGGCCCAGAACAAATTGCCCTTGATGGTCGAGAGCGTCCGGCGGGAGAGGGCGATGGCGTCCGCCACGGCCCGGAGGTCTCCGGAGACGATGGTGAGATCGGAGGCTTCGATCGCCACATCGGTGCCCGTGCCGACGGCGATGCCGAGATCAGCTTGTGCGAGAGCGGGAGCATCGTTGATGCCGTCACCAACCATGGCAACGCGCTTGCCCTGGGCTTGGAGCTTGCGAATGACGGCTGCCTTGTCATCGGGATAGACCTCAGCGATCACGGCATCACTTGGCTGCGTGCCAATGCCGACCTCGGAGGCCACGGCATGGGCGGTCCGCTGGTTGTCGCCGGTGAGCAGCGTGACGGACAGCCCTTGGTCGTGGAAGGCCGCAACGGCTGCACAGGAGGTGGGCTTGATCCGATCGGCGACAACGAAGACCATCTCAGCCTTGCCGCCGCGCCCTGCCAACACGGCGGTGGACCCTTCTGCCTCAGCGGAAGCAGCCAGCGCCTCCACTGCGTCAGGCACGGCATCGAACAGGCTGCGGCGACCGACGCCGATTGGTACCGCGGCCATCAGCGCGGTGACACCGGTGCCTGGCAGATTCTCGAAGTCCTCGACGGGGAGATGATTCGGGGACGAGGCGGCGATGGCTTGGGCGATCGGATGCTCGGACTTCGACTCCGCTGATGCCGCCAGCTGATGAACGCGATCGTGTTCAGCGGACGACAGCCCTGCATCGAGCACTGCGGTCACCGACATCGAGCCCTCGGTGATCGTGCCCGTCTTGTCGACCACGATGGCGTCGATTGCACGAGTGTCCTCGAGGACCTCGCCGCCCTTGATGATCACACCGAGCTGTGCGCCCCGGCCCGTTCCCACCATGATTCCCAGCGGCGTGGCCAACCCCAGGGCACATGGACAAGCGATGATCAAGACTGCGACGGCGGCCGTGAAGGCAGAGCTCGCCGGGTTTCCGAGAGCGAGCCAGGTCAGCAGCGTTGCCAGGGCGATGACGATGGCGAGCGGAACGAACACGGCCGACACTCGATCAGCCAGCCGCTGGACTTCGGCCCGGCTTCCTTGCGCCTGGTCGACAAGCGTGATGATCTGGGCCAGCGCTGTGTCGGCGCCAACCTTGGTGGCTTCAACCACAAGCGAGCCGTTGGCGTTGATAGTTGCCCCAATGAGCTCATCGCCGGGGCTGACCTCCACCGGGACGGGCTCGCCTGTCACCATGGATGCGTCAACGGCGGAGCGCCCTTCGACGATGACGCCGTCGGTCGCAATCTTCTCGCCGGGCCGGACTACGAACCGCATGCCGACGGCGAGATCGTCGAGCGCGACCTCGCGGCCATCCTCGAGGCGGGCAGTCCGGGCGCCAAGGTCGGCCAGCGCCCTGATGGCATCACCGGAGCGGCGCTTTGCCCGGAGCTCGAACCACTTACCCAGGAGGATCAGTGTGACGATGACCGCCCCGGTTTCGAAGTAGATGTGGCCGTCTCCGAAGTCGCCGAAGAGGGCGCCGCCGACCAGGACGACCGCCGACCAGGTCAGGGCGGAAAGCGAGCCCATCGAAACGAGGGTGTCCATCGTGGTCGAGCCGTGACGGATGTTCATCCACGCCGCCCGGTGGAACGGCCAACCGGACCACAGAATGACCGGCGTGGCCAAGGCCGCGACGAGCCACTCCCATCCAGCGAAGCGCAGGGCGGGAATCATGCCGATGAGCATCGCTGGCAGTGCGAGAGCGATGCCAACGATCAGGCGGCGCTGGAGATCAGCCTCCCGCCGGTCTTCTGCCTCGTCGCCTGCATCCGGCTGGATCACGGCGTATCCAAGCGCCTCAACCTCGGCGCTCAGTGTTGCTTCATCGACGGAGCCATCGTGGATCACGGTGGCCCGGCCAGTGGCGAAATTCACTTGGGCTTCAGCGACCGATTCGAGCTTGCCCAGGCGACGCTGGATCCGGTTGGCGCAGGCCGCGCACGTCATGCCATCGATCGACAGATCGGATCGTGGTGCGGTGTCCAGGGCCATCTCTGCAGTCTAAAGCTTCCACCCGAGTGGAAGGTCAAGACGTCGGGGTGACGTCCGGCTCGTCGGACATCGGCAGCGCCCACGGATCGCCGGTGAGCGAGGCGGGCGGAGCGAGTCAGGGGGAGCGAGTCAGGCGGAGCGAGCCTCACTGATGACCTGGCACCGGTTGGCATCGGTGCACGACGAGGGATCGAGGGCCCGGGCCCGCTCGGCCATCGCTGCCAGCTCGCCTCGAGCCGCCGTGAGTTGAGCGATCTGTTCGTCGATAGCGGCGAGGTGGGAATCGAGCAACGACATCGTGTGAGCGCAGGACCTCTCACCCGAACTCTTGAGCTCCAGAACGGATGCGATCTCCGCCAGCGACAGACCGGTCGCTTGAGCGTCGCGCACGAACCGGAGCCGCTCGACCGCATCGTCGCCGTAATCCCGGTACCCGCTCGTCGTGCGCGTCGGTTCGTCGAGCAGACCGATGGACTCGTAGTAGCGAATCGTCTTGGTGGTGACGCCGCACTGATCGCCGAGCTCTCCGATCTTCATGGACCAGACGCTACTCGCCGATCGGGCTGGGTCAGGAGCGGTCGATGGCGATTCGCCCGCCTTGGATCACCTGAGTGAGCGCCGTCTCGTGGTTCGCAAAGGCGACGAGATCTTCGAGTGGATTCACGTTGGAGACGACAACGTCCCCATGGGCGCCCGGGGTGATCGTGCCGATGCGTCCCTCCAGGTGGCAGAGCTTCGCCGTGTTCACCCACATCGAACGAAGAATGTCCTCGGCCGGCTCGACCTCGTGCCGGATCGCCAGTTCACGGTTCTGGCGGACTTGTGACTCGCCGAGCAGATCCGTGCCATAGGCCATGGTCACACCGTTGCGGCGAGCGACCTCGAGTGAGGCGAGACCGGCGTCGTAGACCTTGGCGTTCTTGTCGAGATTGGTTTGGGGAAGGCCAAGTTTGGGACCCATCTCGGCCATCGCTTCGTACGTGGCGAGGGTGGGGACGAGGACGGCGTCGGCCTCGACCATCGTCTGGGCAGAAGTGTCGTCGAGCATGTTGCCGTGCTCGATCGTGTGGACGCCGGCGCCAACAGCGAGCTGGATCGATTCGGGCGAGTAGGCGTGTGCGGCCACGTAAGTCTGGCGATGTTTCGCCTCGGTCACCGCGGCTCGGATCTCCTCGTGTGTGTACTGCACCGATTCGAGTGGGTCCGTTGGCGTGGCGACGCCGCCGGAAACGTGCACCTTGATGAAGTCGCTGCCGTCACGAAGGTTGTGGCGGGCCGCCTTGCGGACCGCGTCTGGCCCATCAGCCACGATCCCGAACACCGTCGAGCGCATGGAGCACGCACAGCTGGGCACATCGAGATGCCCTCCCTCAACATCGCCGTGGCCACCGGTCTGGGTGAGCATCCGGCCTGCGCTGATGATTCGAGGACCCTCGGCGACACCGCGCTGGATGGCTCGACGGAGTCCGGAGACATCGCCGCCCAGGTCTCGCACGGTGGTGAAGCCACGCTCCACCGTCTCCTTCGAGAGCCTTGCCATACGAATGCCGAACTCCACCTCACTCAGCGTGGACATGCGACGAAAGTTCATCGTGGCCAGCCGGAAGTGGACGTGACCATCGATCAAGCCCGGCACTACGAAACGACCGCGGGCATCAATCACATGGTCCGCCTCGCCAGCGGCACCCGTCTCGGCCACTTCGACGATGATGCCGTCCTCGATGACAACGGTTCGCTCACCGAGGAACGACATCGTCGCCGTGTCGAGAACGTTGCCGTTGCTGATCACTGTGCGCATGGGCGCGGAAGCTAACAGCCGCCCTACCTCCGCTCAATCTGACGGGGCCGGCTCAAACTGGTCACCGACGCATGAGTCCGAAAACGGGACTCAGGATGGGTGGCGGTTGGGCACCAGCCGAATCGTGGAGCTCGCCTTGGCCAGCACGTTCCTGTCGCCGTCCAGAAGATGGCCCTCGGTGAACACGGTTTGCTTGCCCGCCCGCTCGATCCAGCCCTCGGCTCGCACGAGGCCGGGAGTTGCTGGCTTGAAGAAGCTGACCTTGACCTCGAGTGTCGCGATCCAGACTTCGGTGGTGTAGCGAGCGATGCAGGCATGCGCCATCGCCGAGTCGATCCAACCGGTGACGAAGCCACCCTGAGCCACGCCCCCGGAGTGACACATCTCGGGCGCACACGTGAACTCGATGACCGAGCGGCCGGTTTCGGCATCCATCTCGACAACCTGGCCGCCACCCAACGTTGCCAGCACGTCACTTCCGTTCGGGGCGTCATCGCCGCTCGTCATGTCGTTCGAACTCATCTCGATCACCCTTCACGGCCTCGACGCTCCCCTGAGCGGCCCGACAGTGTGCGCCGATTCCGGAGCCCACTTCAAAAGCGGAACTCGCCGGACGGAGGAGCTCGTGATTGAGCGCAGTCATGCGGTCAGCCGTGAGTCGGGGCAGAATGCGCCATGGCGAACGGCAGCGTTCCAAGCATCTTCAACGACGTGATCGGCCCCATCATGCGGGGACCGTCGAGCTCCCACTCTGCGGCATCGGTTCGCCTCGGCCTCTTGCTTCACGATCTGTGCGGCGGCCGGCCCGACCGGGTCGACATTCAATACGACGTCATGGGTTCCCTCGCCACGACCCATGAAAGTCAGGGGACGGATATGGGTCTCTACGGCGGCCTCCTGGGTTTCTCCCCCGCCGACGCCCGGATCCCTGACGCTCCCCAACTCATCGCCGAAGCCGGCACGGTCATCGAGATCACCAAGCCCACGCTGCACGACGCTCATCCCAACACATACCGCATTCAGGTTGAGCGGCAGGGTGACAAGCACGAGATGGTTGCCCTCTCGACCGGGGGCGGGATGATTCACGTCACGCACCTCGACGGCTGGGGCCTCGACCTCTTCGGCGACTACGAGGTCACGCTCCTCGAGACCGGTGATGCTGCCTCCGCCGACGATGTCACAGCGGCTCTTTCCCAGCAAGATCTCGACGGCGTACAGACCGTCAGCCGAGCCGACGGGCGGCATCTCGTGATCGTGCTCGCCCAACATCATCTGACCGTGGAGACGATCGAGGCTCTCAGAGGCGTCGAGCAAGCACACCGGTTGCGCTCGGTGCTCCCAGTCCGTTCTCGGCGGGCGCTCACCGTTCCCTTCGAGCATGCCAGCGAGCTCCCAGCCGACCTGCTCAACGATCGCCCGCTGTCCGACTTCGCCTTGGAGTACGAGATGGCTCGAGGCGGCATCGATGCCGAGGCCGTTCACGCCAATGCGGCGGAGATCCTGTCGGTCATGCGACGAGGGGTGGAGACCGGGTTGGCCGGCACCCAGTACGAGGATCGTTTGCTCGGCTGGCAGAGCGGTCGCTTCGTCGAAATGCAGAAGGCGTCGACGCTTCTCGACGGCGGACTCTTGAACGACATGATCGCCTACGTCACCGCGTTGATGGAGGCCAAGAGCGCCATGGAAGTGATCGTTGCAGCCCCGACAGCAGGCGCCTGTGCCACCTTCCCAGGCGCCCTCCTGGCCACGATCGACTCAGTCGACGCCAGCCCTGAAGCGGCTGAACGAGCCCTGCTCGCCGGCGGGCTGATCGGCGTGTTCGTGACCAACCGGTCGAGCTTCGCCGCAGAAGTCGGCGGATGCCAAGCAGAGACTGGCGCTGGGTCGGCCATGGCCGCCGCCGCACTGGTTGAGCTCGCCGGAGGCAGCGCAGCGCAGTCGCTCTCGGCTGCAAGCCAGTCGATTCAAAACGTTCTGGGACTCATCTGTGACCCCGTGGCCAACCGGGTCGAGGCGCCCTGTCTCGGCCGGAACGTCAGTGGAGCAGCCAACGCACTGAGCTGCGCCAACATGGCTCTCGCTGGGTACGACCACTTGATTCCCTTCGACGAAGTGCTCGACGCCCATCGCAGCGTCTCCGAACTCATGGCCCGGGAATTGCGATGCACCGGGCTCGGTGGCCTCGCTGTCACCCCCACCGCCCAACGCATCGAGCTCTCGCTCAAACGGGCCCCCAACGCTCTGTCGACCTAGCCCTCAGCAGCCACCCACCCAAAACCACCCGCCTCACCCCAGAATTGCCGCGCTCATGTACCTGAGAGGTACATGAGCGCGGCAATTCTGGTGGTTCGCTGGTCGAGTTGGCGGACGCTCGTTTGGTAGAGAGCTCAGGTTGGGGGGACGGCGCGGTGGAGGAAGTCGACGACGGCGCCGGAGAAGATGTCGTTGCGATCGCCGGCCACCATGTGCGCAGCGCCGGTGACGTTGACGTACTCCGCATGCGGACACTGCTCGAGGAAGGACTGCGCCCCCTCTTCGGTGAGCACGTCTGAGAGCCCTCCTCGCACCAACATCACGGGGAGATCCAGATGGTCTGCGGCCTCCTGAAGGTGGGCACGGTGGTCTTCCATGCTCCACTTGCGATCACGCCGGGCCGGGTCCCAGTGCCAGTAGTACCGACCGTCTGAGCCGAGCCGCACGTTCTTGGCCAGGCCGTCCAGGTTGCGGGGACGCTTGCGATGGGGCTGATAGTTCGCGATAGCGGCAGCGACATCTTCGAGAGACTCGAAGCCCTCCGGACTCTGGTCCATGAACTCCTTGATCTTCTGCGTGCCTGCCACGTCGACCTTGGGTGCGATGTCCACCAGCACAAGGGCTGAGGCAGTGAGGTGCCCTTGACCGATCGCGAGCAGGCTCGTGCTGCCACCCATCGAAGCCCCGACGAGAATCGGTGCCTCGGCTCGAACAGCGTTGGCGACCGACACCAGATCAGCCACGTTCATTGCTGGCTCATAGGCAGCGTCGGCAGACCAGTCGGAGTCGCCGTGTCCACGAGCGTCGATGGAGATGGCGTAGTAACCGGCATCGCCCAGGGTTTCACCTGCGCCCTTCCATGCGTGCCTGGTCTGCCCGCCACCGTGCTGGAGGATCACGACGCGGCCGTCCGGACTGCCCCAGGCGTCACCGCGAATCGTGACGCCATCGGCGCCCGGCCACTCGTACATTGGCTCGGGCGCTCCCGGCAATCGAGTCCGTTCGACCTGCTCGCCTGTTCTCATCCGGCCACTCTTGCATTCGAGATGGCGTCGACACGAGTTGACACCTCGCCTACGTATGCCGGGCGACGGGTCGCGTTGCGAACGGCTAGGCGTATTGCGCGATGCCGTTGCCGAGCGACCAGTCCTCGGCCGCCACCTCGACGAGGTTCACGACGACGTCCTCCGGCCGAACACCAAGCTCGTCATGCAGGCGTCTGGCGATCGCCGCATACAGCGCCTTCTTCGCCTCGACGCTTCGGCCTGCGTTCAACGTGATCTGGATGAAGACGATGTTCTCCGACCGCTCGACGCCGGCGTAGTTCCCGCTGTTGTTGAAGTTGCCGGGTTCGAGCTCGGTAATCGTGGCGAAGCGATCGTCT
This sequence comes from uncultured Acidimicrobiales bacterium, assembly GCA_937997485.1. Taxonomy (GTDB): domain Bacteria; phylum Actinomycetota; class Acidimicrobiia; order Acidimicrobiales; family SZUA-35; genus SZUA-35. Next base: position 27,012 of record CALKTH010000007.1, read on the forward strand.
TCCGGAATGGCAATGGCTTCACGCATGGCGAGGTAGACCTCTTCCATCAGCGTGCTGCGGAACTCTTGCGTGGTGCCCTTCTGGAGCGAAATTTGACTGAACGGCACGGCGATCCTCTTTCGTCTTCTCAGCGATTGTACCGACCGTTCGGTCCATTGTGAATCGACTGGCTAGCACTGGGGACGAGACCCCCGCTTCAGCACAACGTCAGCTGCGGACAGCAACCGTGAAGAGGTCATCAGCAACCACAAGCTCGCCCTCGAAACCACCACTGCGCACCTCGTCCACAAACAACTGACGCTCAGCCTCGGTGACCGGAGACGGAATGAGGTGTGTGAGCACCAAGGTCGGCACATTCAACGCAGCGGCTTGAGCTCCGATCAACCGCGTGTCGGCGTGATAGTCGGTGATGTACCGCCGCCGAGGGGGCAGGTCGTCGAAGTGAGAGAACCGCATTGCCTCGTAGACCAGGACGTCCACACCTTCGGCAAGCTCCGCGACCTCATCACACACGCGCGTGTCCCCAGTAATCGCAACTGAGCCGTCTGGCGTGTCAATCCGATAGCCGACCGAGTTCGGACACGGCTCGTGACGAACCTGACCGGCGGAGACAATGACATCGCCTCGCCGCCACACCTCCGTTGGTTGGTGCGGAATCTCGAATGGCAAGAAGTCGAAGGCAGGGCGGGTGTCGCGCCCGGCATGACTGGCCCGTACGGCGATGTCGTCCTCCCATTCGTCGAGCAACCTCGACACAAACGACGCCGCTGGCCCGCTGGGCGCCACGATCGGCAACGGTGAGACTGAGTCGGTGCGATCCATGATCCAGTGCGTCAGTACGACGTCGGCGAGTCCTACGACGTGATCGCTGTGGTGGTGGGTGATGAACACGGCCGTCAGGTCCGGAACCCAGACATCGGCTCCGGCGAGACGCTGGACGGTTGAACGCCCCGCATCGAACTGCAGCGTGAGGTCATCATGACGAACGAGCACACCGGGGCCTGCTCGCTCTGGATCAGGAATCGGACAACCCGTGCCCGTGATCGTGACGGACGTCGCCATGGCTCACCTTGCTTCCCCGTCGTCGGGCGCCAATCTTGCCACGCCAAAGCCATGGGCATGCGAGGATCGCGGCATGGCCTTCGTTCCGTTGCAGACGCGGCGACTGACGTTGCGGGCGTTGAACTCGATCGACGTCCACGCCGTGTTCGCCATTCTCGGGCACCAGCCAACGACCGCAGCCGTGTCGTTCGGACTCTCAAGTGTCAGCGAGGTCGAGCAGTAGTAGCCGCACTCCCGTTCGTCCGTTACTCGAGGGCGGCTGACAGCCCGAGGTGCATCGGCGAGGTGATGTCGTTCTTCGAGTCGCTAGCCCGCGACGGCCTGCCGGTTGCGGCGATCGATTGGGACAACAGTGGGCCCGTCGATGCCATGTGGGAGCTGCCGTAGGTGTCCGAGCCTTCGAGCACCCGCAGATCTGATCCCGCAGCACGCACCGAGGCCGGCTCGCTCGCCACGCCTCTGCCCCCTCTTCGCTCTCACTTGCAGCTGACTTTACTTTGTAAAGCTTGCATGCAAGGATGACCACATGGACCTCAATCGATCACTCCAACTCAATGCCGTGTTCTCGTTCGCCACCGGCCTCGCACTCGCCGCTTTTCCTGCACTGATCGGTGATGCGCTCGGCGTCTCCGTCGACGGGTGGCTTCGCCTCCTCGGTCTCGCCCTGCTCGGCCACGCCGTGTTCCTGCTGTGGGCTGCCCAACGGCCGAAGGTCAAGACGTGGGCCACGCTCAACGTCATCGCCGTTGCGCCGTACCCGCTGCTCATGATCGGCCTGGTCGCCACCGGCCTCGTCGAACGAGGAACCGGACAAGCGCTGATCTTGGCCGACGGTGCGATCGTTGGCGCCATCGCCTTCGCCCAGTGGACCGGACTTCGCTCAGAAGGCAGCGAGGCCCATACGCTCGCTGTGTGACCGAAACGGCTGAACGGCTTCTCGACGCCGTCGACAGTGTGATCACCGAACACGGTCCCTCCGGCGTCACCCTGCGTCGGGTTGGCGAGAAGGCGGGCCTCTCACACACGGCGGCGGCCCACTACTACCGGGACAAGCCTGGCCTGTTCACCGCCTACATCACGCGAGCATGGAACCTCGTCGCCGACGGAGTGGAAACAGCGGCCGCACTTCCTGACGATCGGGAGGGTCTCCTCGCGGCCGCCACGTCATATGCCGACTTCGCTCTCACCCACCCCGCTGCGTTCAGTGTGATGAGCCGGCTGGAGCTGGTGAACGTCGAGACGCCGGAACTCTGGGCGGCACGGGAACGTGGCTTTCTCACGCTGGCGATGATGATTGACCGGGCGAGATCCAACGGCTGGGCGACCGAGCACGAGACGCTCGATCTGATCGCTCTCACGTGGGGCATGGTGCACGGCATCGTCGATCTGTGGACCGGCGGGCCGCTCGCCGCTCCCTACGACGGTCACGACCTCACACCCACGCTGCACCGTCTGCTCGATGATCTCTTGAACCGGCTCGACACCCCGTCGTGAACCGCCGTTTCGATCGCGGATCAACCCGCTGAGAATCCACCTGGCCCGTCGTCGAGGAAGTCGCTGACTTCTTCGAGGAACATGTTCCATGCCGGCTCGTCCTCGAGGAGCAGGTGATTCCGGCTGGGCAAGAGGCAAAGCCGACTGTCGGGGATGAGGCTCGCCAGCTCCATCGAGCTCGTCACAGGAACTCGCAACTCATCACGAGAGTGAACCACGAGGGTCGGGCATTGAACGAGCGGGGCAACGTCGGTGACGTCGATGCTGCCGAAGACTTCCATGAAGCGGGCTGCGTTCTCCGGCGAGGTCGTCCGGCGTTGCAGCTCGTTGAACTCGTCCCACAACTGTCGCGAGCCGTCGGGCAGAAAGTGCGAGGTGAACACCTGCCGGAACGCTGGATCATCCGTGCCCCAGCCCACTCGAGCGAGTTCCACGTGCACGGCCGCTTCGGCTTCCGCTTCCGGTGTCGTCGCTCGGGCCAGACGCCCTCGCGGGTAGCCCCCGACGAGTACGAGCTGACTCACGCGTTCGGGGTGACGCGCTGCGAACGCCACAGCAACGGCCGCCCCCTGGGAGATCCCCAGAAGCGGGAACCGTTCGAGCTCGAGCTCGTCGACGATGGCTTCGAGGTCAGCGATCCAGTCGTCGAAGCAGAAGTCATCAACATTCCAATCGGACAAGCCGCAGCCCCGCTCGTCGTATCGAACGAGACGATGACGATTCGACAGACCCCGAAGCCAGTGCCGCCACACCGGGTTGTCCCAGTCGTAGTCCAGGTGGGTCATCCAGTTGGCTGCGCGCACGAGTGTGGGGCCGACACCGGAGGTTGCGTAGGCGAGACGGACGCCGCCCTCCGCCCGACAGAAGCGGATGTGCTGGGAGATCGAATCGGCAGTCGTCACTGGGGCCGAGGAGGTCAACACCGAGGCGATGGACTCGCCACGATCCGGGCCGCCTGATGCATCCGATGCGTCCGAACTCACGGATGTGTGCAGCGACGCCGTCGCACCAGGAACATCCAACCGCTGTTGGAGAATCTCAACTTCGAGTCGTTGCAGGTCCGCCGAGGGGTCAAGACCCATCTGTTCGACCAGCTCATCGCGCAAGGCTCGGTAGCGGTCGAGCGCATCCGATTGCCGACCGCTGGCGTACAGCGAGGTCATCAAGTGAGCGACCGGCCGCTCCCAGGTGGGGTTCGCGGCAACGTGCGGTTCGGCAAGAGCAATCACCTCGTCATGACGACCGAGCTCGCTGAGCGCTCCCAGGCGCAACTCGATGGCCTCGGAGCGGAGCAGCTCCACCCGAGACCGTTCGGACGACACTGCAGGGTGATCGAGCTCCTGGAACGGCATGCCGCGCCAGAGATCCAGTGCAGCGGCGGCATCGTCGGCTACCACAACGAGATCACCGTTCTCGCTGGCCGCGATCCGTGCCCCTTCAATCAGACGCTCGAAGCGAACGAGGTCGAGACCATCGCCATCGATTGCGAGGCGATAACCACCGACTTCAGTCGTGAGCGACACGCTCTCGTCGAGCAGCCGACGAAGCCGGGAAACGTTGGTCTGCACGGCTGCCGCAGGGTCCGCGGGTTGATCGTCGCCCCACAACCACTCGCTGATCTGATCGGTCAGGACAACTTCACCGTGACGAAGGCCGAGGGCCACGAGCACCTGACGTTGCCGCCGCGACGCAAGCGGGACGGGCGCGCCAAGTTGGTTGAGAAGCTGGGCCGGACCCAACAGCGACAACTGCATGCCCAAGTATCGCTCGATTGTTCTCACGACGCCTGGTCGGTGCGCGTGTCAGATCAGACGAGACGCAATCGCTTGCACATGTCGCTCATCGGTTCCGTCGCCGCCACCGAGGAGCATCAGTTGTGGGTTGCGGTCTCGGAGTGCCACGAGGTTGCGGCCGAACGTCGCCACGTCGACCAGCGAGCTCTGCTTCTTCGATGGATCGCCGCACCGCACACCTCGAATGCGAGCTGCCAACGGGTCGCCCCCCTTTTGCAGGACTGCGTCGAGTGCCTGGGCCTCGACCCCCTCGAGAGCGAACGCGAGGACGCTACCTCCCGTCGCCTGATCCACTTCGTTGACAACGTCCGCCAGTTCCTCGCCGGTAGGGAGACTCCCATCGGCATTGACTTGCAGGGAGATGACACAGCGAGCGGCGTTCGCTTCCGCCGCGTCGGCCAGACCAACCGCTTCAGCAATCGTTGAGAGATGACGGCCGGCGACGATCCCCGCTCCCGCTTCGGAGAGCTGGCGAACCTGACGAGCGTGGTAGGCCGCGGCAGCGGAAGCCGTCATTACCGCGCCCTCCCCCGGAGGAAAACGGGGCCCGACAGTTCCCCCGACCACGATTGGCGTCGATGCGGTCTCAAACCGGGCCCGGATGCCGAGAAGCAAACCAACGGCGCGGACGTTGAACCAGTCGAGCGCGGCAGCGTCGTCGCCCAACAGCCCTCCCCACTCAGCGGATGCCCGAAGCGTGGGTGCTTCAAGCAACACACCCGTCTTGGCCTCGAGTCCGAGTTGCACGTGGGAGACGAAGTGCTGCTCCAACGCTTCACGTCCGTCGTCGTTCGCGAGCAGGCGATAGAGCGGCGCCGGCGTTGCCGCCAGTGCGTTCCGGACGCGTGGTGATGTGAGCGGATCGGGTGCCGCCAACAGGATCAGATCTGCAGGAAAGGGAAGGGCCCGCGCCTTCGAGGTCATCCGTGCATCGTCGAGGAGTGACCTGTCACGCGGCTGTCACGGCGCTGTCTGGTGACGCCCGCGAGCCCGCAACCTTTGCCAGCTCTCAGCGACGTTCGATCACGGTGACAGCGGGCCGACAGCGCGCCGACAGGAGCACCGAGGACGCTGACATCCATGAACCCCGCCACCACAGGCGGCAGCCGCACACCGGTACGCCCTCGATCAGAGCCGGTCGATCTGCGCGCTCGGTTCGCGGCGGGAGAGCATGAAGCGATCCGTGAGGTCATGGCCGAGTTCGGCGGGCCAGTCACCACGGTTGCCCGATCAATCGTCGGCCGACCGGAGCTCGTCTCCGATGTGGTGCAACAGACATTCATCAAGGCGTGGCGAGCGTCGGCCACCTTCGACCCCAAGCGAGAGCTCGCGCCATGGCTCTACGCCATCGCCCGCCGAACGGCCATCGATGTCCTTCGCCGGGAGCAACGGCCCACAAACTCAGCGACCGAACCCGAAGTCGAGCTCAGCGTTCCCGCGCCCTCGTTCGAAACGACCTGGGAGCGATACGAAGTTCGGCGAGCCCTGGACCACCTCGCTCCTGATGAACGCGATGTTGTTCGGCTGTCGCACTTCGTCGGACTCCCCCACAGCGCGATCGCCGCACAACTCGACCTACCCCTTGGAACAGTCAAATCGCGCTCGAATCGGGCCTTGAAGAAGCTTGCGTTGGCTCTCGGCCACCTCTAGTCCGCGCCCGTGCTTGCTCCAGGCTGGCGAGCGGCCCACTGGAGCAGCAGCACGGTCTTGCCGTCTCTGATCTCACCGGTGGCCACGAGATCGAGCGCCTCCTCGATGCCGACCTCCATCACTTCAATGTCTTCGCCTTCCTCCGCCACACCACCGCCAGCCGACACCCGATCGTCGGCGGTGTATTCGGCGGCGAAGAACACCACGCGCTCGGTGACCGAACCGGGGCTCATGTAAAGGTCGAAGAGTTGGGTGACCGAACGGACGCGGTAGCCAGTCTCCTCCTCGGCCTCCCGACGAATCGCCGTCTCGGCATCATCCAATTCGAGCAATCCCGCTGGGGTTTCGATCAAGAGGCCGTCGACGTGACCGTTGAGGTAGGCGGGCATTCGGAATTGGCGAGTGAGAATCACCGTCCTGCGGCTCCAGTCGACCAGGAGAATCGTGGCTCCGTTCCCCCGGTCGTACGCCTCGCGTTGTTGTTCGTCCCAGCGACCCGCGGCGTTTCGCTTCTCGAAGTCGATTCGCCGCAGCGTGTACCAGTTGTCGGACAGCACCTCCACGTTCGTGATGCGGACGTTCGAATTGGTTGAAGGCAGTGAGAGCATCAACGAACGCTACGCCGTTGACTGCACGCGCGGCAATCTATTCATGCACTATCATGCATCTTCGTGAACCCTGAGCCGCAGACACAGCTCCTCGACAGCCGCCACCAGTGGCTACTGGATCGACTCGAACACGACCGGGCGCTTGAGACGAACGCCTCGGCGGCTGAGCTTGGTGTCTCGGTCGACACGATCCGCCGAGACCTTCGGCTCCTTCACGACCGGGGTCTTCTCCGTCGCGTGCACGGCGGGGCCGTGCGTCTCTCGCCGCTCGCTCCGTCGTTCAGCGGCCGGGCGAACGAGGACTCCAGCGAGCGGACGAGACTGGCCCACGCCGTGGTCGAGCGACTGAAGCCGGGCCAGGTGCTCGGACTCGATGCGGGGACGACCACGACCGAGATCGCCGCCCAGCTCCCGCAATCGCTCGCCGTCACGATCGTGACCAACAATCCCGCTGCCGCACTGGCGTTGGCCGACCACCGGTCCGCTCGTGCGATCCTGGTGGGCGGACACCTCGACCTGCAATGGATGGCAACCACCGGCGCTGAGGCCGTGGACGCCATACGCAACCACCACCTCGACCTCGCCGTCGTCGGCGCGTGCTCGTTCGACCCAACCGGAGGCGCCACGACTCGCTCCCAGCACGAGGTGGCGACGAAGCAGGCGTTCCTTTCCGCAGCCGCCGAGACCGTCATGCCACTGGAAGCCAGCAAGCTTTCCAGCATCGCTCCGTTCCGAATCGCCCCGGCGACCGCCCCGGAGATTCTTGTCACCGACGGGGCCCTCGATCGCAAGACCGCGAAGCAGTGGCGCAAGGCTGGCGTTCGCCTCACGATCAGCGACACGTAGCCCCGGCGGTGCTGCCAACTCCTAGGCGTATCGGAGCGCCGGACAATCCTCGTCATCGCACGAAGCGCCGCTGCGATGTGATCGCAGATGATTGGCAACGTCATCCATCGCCGCAGCGAACGACTCGAGCCGATCGACACCCACGCGCTCCAGAAGCAACTGCTGGATGATCTCAGCGTGCGGAGCGGCCGAAGATTCCAGCGCCACGCGCCCGGCCTCGAGGATCACAGCGTCAACACCACGCCGGTCACCGGACTCGGCCGGCTGGCGTTCGACGAAGCCACGATCTTCGAGGCGGAGCATCGTCTGCGTTACCAATGCTCCTGAGGCAACGATCTGCTGGGCGAGCGCTGACATCCGCAGACGCCCGCCGTGACCATCCAACCTGACGAGCACTTCGTATTCGCGATGGCTCAACTGATGGTCGGCGACGAGGTGGCGAGCCAGAACATCGTCCAGCATGCGTCCCGCGTCCAGGAATCCGGTCCACGCCTGAAGTTCTGTCGGGCTGAGATGGCGCCCGGTTCCTACTGTTCCGCTCAACGCCAGTCGCCCGAAATCCGCATGAGAGGAACGTAGCCGGTCACCGCCGCGGCAACCGGCTACGCCAGCCCTCTCACGTCACCCGAGGCCGGCGAAGCGTTGCGCCGACCATGAGAACACCACCGGCCATCAGAGCTGCGGCGACGAAGAGCAAGTCGGACGCGAACCCGGTGTTTGGAAGCTCATCAAGAGGCTGCTCCGCCACGAACGTGAGCCGAACGAAGGTGACAGCGGCATCGATCTCTTCGTCAGAAAGGCTCCCGCCAAACGCAGGCATGCCACCCTTGCCGTCGGTGACGCTGGCGATGTGCACGAGGCGGTCCCGTTCTTGCACCGCAATGCCGGTCAGAGGCCGTCCCGCATCCGAACCCGCCCCGTCGGCACCGTGACAGCCAGCGCATGAGGCGGCGTACACCGCCTCTCCCTGCTCCACGAGCGCTGGATCATCCGTTTCGTTCTGCGCTCCTGCTGCCGTCGCTCCCATGATCAGGGCCGAGAAGGCGGCAACCAGCACAAAGACCAGCCGAGGCACCTTCACCCCCGAGCGTGCTTGTGTCTCCACCGTTGCGGCCCCCTTGTCATCACCGGAACTCTCGGATGAGAGTTCTTTAAATTCTTAAGGAAGAAGGTAGAGCGAGGTCAGTCCTCGGTCAAGAGGATCCCAAACGGCCCCTCCCACCTGGTGGCGAGAGCGGGTTGCGCTGCGAAGGGGCCAGGCGGTGCGTCGCTGCTGGCAGCGTCAGCGCTGGGAGTTCGGTGCAGGGAGCGTCAGTGCTGGCCTGGGTCGGTGCGGGCGAGTTCGGTGCAGGCAGCGTCACTGCTGGTCTGAGTCGGTGCGGGCGAGTTCGGCGCGGGCGGGTTCGGCGTTGACCTCGAGCAGCAGATCCATCAGCTGGCCGAGGCCGTCAACCTGCGCATCGAGGGTCTCGCCGATCGGTCCGATGCGAAGCGAATTGATGCCGCAGTCGCGGTACTGCCGAAGCCGCCGTTTGATCTCGGCGGGTGGCCCGATCAGGTTCTGACCGAGCCCGATCTCAGCTGGCACCCGAGCGGCTGCGCCAGCACGGTCCCCGGCGAGCCACAGGCTCTGCACAGCAGCCACATCGTCGCCCCACCCCTGCTTGGCGAACGCGTTGTTGTAGAAGTTCGAGTCCTTCGAGCCCATCGCCCCGAACGTGAATGCGAACCCGTCGGCGTGACGGCGTGCGGCCGCATCAACATCGTCGGTGAACTCGACGCCGACCGACACGGTCAGATCGACATCACTCAACGAACGACCCGCTGAGTCGGCGCCGGCCCGAATCTCATCGAAGAACACATCAGCGGTTTCACAGAAGAACGAGTTGCCGATCCAACCATCGCCCGCTGCGCCCGTCAGGCGCAGGTTCGCTGGTCCGAGCGACGCAACATAGACCGGAATGTGGGCCGGCTCACCCCTCGGCCGAATGGCCTTGCACTCGCCACCTGGAAGCGGAAGCTGATAGATCTCGCCGTGGTAGGCGAGTCGTTCCCCTCGTGAGGCCAGACGCACAATCTCGATCGTCTCTCGGGTACGGGCGATGGGCCGATCGAACTCGACGCCGTGGAAACCCTCCATGATCTGCGGTCCGCTCGTTCCCAGCCCGAGCACGAAGCGTCCTGCGGACATCTGCTGCAGCGTCATGGCCGTCATTGAGAGCATGGCCGGCGTGCGGGTGCCGATCTGGGCGATGGCGCTACCAAGCCTGATCTTCTCGGTCACGGCCGCCAGCGCTCCGAGTTGGGTCATCGCGTCGTACGCCCATGCCTCGGGAACCCACGCAATGTCCACACCGAGCCGCTCGGCCTCGATGATGTAGTCCCGACCCGCGCTGTCGATCGGATTGGCCCACACACCGAGCTTCAACGTCATCGCCCGAAGGTAACTCGCTGCCGGCCCGGCGACCAGAAGCGGAGCGCCCGACGCCTCGCCCTAGCCAACACGCTCCCGCTTGATCCGGATGCCGGCAGCTTCGCGGTCCCAGGTCTCAGAAGTCACCGCGGCGCTCTTCAGCAGGTGCTTCTGGACTTTCTGCGTGGGCGTCTTCGGCAGCTCATCGACTATGCGTATGTAGCGAGGCAACATGAAGTGGGCCATACGAGGCTCGAGAAATCGGAGCAAGGCTTCGGGGTCGATCGTCCCACCAGCAACGGGCGCCACAACGATCATGACCTCGTCCTCACCCAGCTCGCTCGGCACCGCGACGGCAGCCGCCTCGGCGACATCGGGATGCGCCGTCACCTCGTTCTCCACCTCGAACGATGAGATGTTCTCGCCCCGGCGCCGAATGGCGTCTTTGATGCGATCGACGAAGTAGAAGTACCCGTCCTCGTCGTAGCGAAAGCCGTCGCCGGTGTGGAACCAGCCGTTCCGCCACGCTCGAGCCGTGGCCTCCGGGTTCTTGTAGTAGCCGTGGTTCATCGCCCACGGCCGATCCGTTCGGAGGATGAGCTCGCCCACCTCCCCCGGGGCGACTTCGCAATCGTTCTCATCGACAACGCGCGCTTCGACACCGGGCCGCGCCCTGCCACAGTTGCCGGGCGGGCCCGGATCGAGCTCAGAAACCAGGGGCGAAGAGACCTCGGTCATGTTGAACGTCGTCCACACATCGAGGCCGTAGCGCTTCGCGACGGCGGCGCCGTCTTCGTTCCACGGCACCATCACCGCACGGCGGAGTGGATGATCGTGCTCGCCCTCGAACTCCGGCAGCTTCAGCAGAAACGGAATCATGGCAGCGAGGAGGCAGGTGGAGGTGACGCCGTTGTTCCGCACGGTAGGCCAGAACTCGTCGGTCTTGAAGTGGGTATCGAGGTAGCAAGATCCGCCGGTCGCCAAGGTGATCAAGAAGAAGAGCGTGCCGCCTACGTGGAAGAGCGGAAGGTTGATCAGAATGCGATCGGTGTCGTCGAACAGCGGGTGAGCATCCGGCCCCATCGAATAGCCCTGCGCGTAGGAAGACAGCACAGCCTTGGACGGCCCGGTCGTCCCCGACGTAAAGATGATGTACTGCGTGTCCCATGGCTCGACCGTGCTTGGCATGGCGTCGAGCCCAACCTCGGGCTGGAGCAGGGCACCGGCATGGGCGGTCAACCCGGCGACGACGGCACCAGCGACATCGACTCCGTCCGCATCGCCTGTGACAACGATGTCGGTCAGAGCCGCCGTGCTGATGTCAGCCAGGCGCGGCGCAAGATCTTCGTGGCAGATGATCAACGTTGCGTCCGAGAGCGCAACGAGATGTTCCAGAACGCCGCCCTTGTACGCAGTATTCAAAGGGACGTAGACCGCTCCCAGATAGTTGAGTCCGAACCATGTGAGCACGGCCTCGACCCCATTCGGCTGCCACGACAAGACGTGTTCGCCTGGCCCGACGCCGAGATCCTGCAACGCTTTGGCGGCACGACGAGTGCGCACGAGCGTCTCGGACCACGTCCACTGATCGCCGTCATGGAAGATCAGCGCTGTCTCGTCAGGCTTCTCCACAGCCCATCGCTCCAACTGATACGGCAAGACACACTCTTCGCGGGTGGGGATTCGAGGGTCGAACACCATGTTCACTCCTGACGTCAGTGCCGCCTCCGACCTTCAGGGAGGCGGGCAACTCGTTCTACTACGTGATCCCGAACAATCAAGCGGGGAAGTTCTACGGTTTCGAGCACGATGTTTCGTAACGGCGTTGTTGAAACTAGATTGTCGACATGGCTCGACCGAAGACAAGGAACGATCAGCTGAAGGCACAGCTCCTAGCGGAGTCGCTTGCCTTGTTGGATTCGGAAGGCGCTGCTGCGGTTACGGCTCGTCGAGTTGCGAACGTCGCCGGCACGTCCACCGCCGCCGTTTACGAGCTCTTCGGCAGCAAGTCCGGTCTGATCCGCAGCATCTTCTACGAAGGCTTTGAACAGTTGGCCAGCCGGATGGACGAGGTCGAGCTGACCGGCGACACACAAACTGATCTTGTCTCGCTCTTCGAGGCAGGCCGGGAGTTCGCACTCGAGTTTCCCATGCTGTTCGAGGTCATGTTCGCTCGCCCGTTCGCCGAGTTCGAGCCCACGCCGGACGATCAGGAGGTCGCAAAGAGGATCTACGGACATGTCATTCGGCTGGTCGCCGCCCTTCTCGGGTCACGGAGGAACGCCCAGATCACCGTCGATGCCGCGCACATCCTCGTTGCGCTCGATCGCGGGCTCATCGCTGCTGAGTGCGCCGGCCAGCTCGGCACGTCGCGACAGAGCATCGGCCGCCGCCGAGCGTTGGCGTTCGACACGACGATTGCCGGACTCTTGACCAACAGGGGCAACCAATGAGCGAGCCAAAGAACGCTCTGCCGGTGCCCGAGGCGTTCGTTCTCCATCAGCGCCGAAGCCCGGTGACTGATCCGTGGCATCCGATCTATGCCCGCACCGAGGCCGAAGCAGTGGTGCTCGGTCTCAGAGTGGCAGAGCAACACTGCAACAGCCGGCGCTTTCTCCACGGCGGCGTTCTCGCCAGCCTCGCCGACAACGCGATGGGTCTTTCCGTCCATCAAGCCTCGCAGTCCAGAGACCGGCCCATCAGCTCCGGCGCACTCACCCTCGGCATGTCGATGGACTACGTGTCGACCGCGTCGATTGGCACGTGGATCGAGTTTCGGAGCCGGGTACATCAGCTCGGTGGCAGCATCGGTGTGGTCGACTGCCTGGTCGTTGACAGTCAAGAGAAGCTCGTGGCTCGGGCGAACGCCACATTCCGATATCGACGCGACGACAAGGCGCACGCTTCGCGGGCCAGCTGAACGTCAAGATCGAGAACGAACGCACGGCAGACCTGACTCGGGGGTCTCCTTGGCAGTAGACAAGAGGCCATGACGGACACCGCCGTTGGGCTCCCCGCTCGACTCAACTTCGCTGACATCAGCTCGATGCAGGAGCACTTCCACGCCAGTGGCTGGAGCGACGGTTTGCCGGTCGTGCCGCCGACCGTCGAGGCCGTCGCTGCGTGTTTGGAAGCGGCACTCCTCCCCGCCGATCACCTCGTGGGCGTTGAGCCGGTTCGAGAACGCGCCATCACGGCCGAGAAGGTGGCCATCAACTCCGTGATGGCCGGATGCCTCCCGGAGCACTTTCCTGTCGTCGTCACGGCAGTCACCGCGATGTTGAGCGAGCCGTTCATGCTCCATGGCCCGACAGCAAGCACCGGCGGGTGCGGGATTCTGCTCATCGTCAACGGCCCGGTTCGCAACGAGTTGGGCATGAGTGGCTCGTTCAATGCGCTCGGTGCCAGCGATCGGGCATCCACCTGCATCGGCCGTGCCGTACGCCTGGTCCTGGGCAACCTGCTCGATGTACGACCCGGCGACATCGATCGCTCCACACTTGGCCACCCCGGCAAGATCAGCTTTTGCATCGCGGAAGATGAGGAGCACTCACCCTGGGAGTCGTTGGCGACCGAGCGGCTCGGCGATCCCTACGTCTCGGCGGTGACCGCGGTGGCAGCAATGGGACCTCGCCAGATCATGAACGAGTGGACCACGGTGCCCGAAGAGATGCTCGACACGTTCGTGGCCGAGATCAAAGCCAACATGGCGAACTATTCGATCTGGGCCGGCAACTACACGATCGTGGTGGCGCCACAGCTCAGGGAGCACTTCGCCAAGGGCGGATGGACGAAGGCAGACATGCGCTCCTACGTCTTCGAGCATGCCCGCATCAAACGCTCGGCATGGGCCGATTGCGGCAAGGGCAACATCGTCGGCGACCAAGCCGACCGCGAGTACCGGGCCCTCGAGGATCCCGATCAATTGCTCATCGTCGCCGCTGGCGGGCCCGCCGGGGGCTTCGGCGCCGTGATCCCTCCGTGGCTGGGCACTCGCTCCCACGCCGTCACCGTTCCCATCGGCGCCTGCGTCGACTGCTGAGGCTGTCCATGACCTTTGAAGTTCTCATTCCCACCTACGACGACCTGGCGACCTCGATCGTCGTCAGCAGCCGCCTCGACTCGCTTGCCGGCAAGACGGTTGGCTTGGTCTCCAACGGCAAGCTCGGCACGATCCCCTTTTTCGACGAGGTGGAACGCTCGCTGCGTGAAGAGCACGGAGTAGCGGACGTGGTGCGCACCACGAAGGGCAACTACAGCGCTCCCGCCGGTTCCGACATCATGGGCGCTGCCTCAACGTGGCACGCGCTCATCGCCGGCATCGGGGATTGAGGCAGTTGTTCGTCGTGCAGTTTGCACGACAGCGTGGCCGGCGAACGTGTCGGCATCCCGTCCGTCTCGGTGATCACGAGCGAGTTCGTGTCGGCCGCGGAGACCATGGCGATCGTGCTCGGAGCGCCCGGGCTTCCGTTCGTGACGGTGCCCCATCCCATCAGCAGTGCGACGCCCGATGAGTTGGCCCACATTGCTCGCCGGGCCACTGCGGAGTGCGCTCAAATCCTCGGTCACCAGACCCCAGGCTGAGTGCCAGCAAGCTTCGTAGCCTCTGCGCCTCGGCTAGAACGTCTGGGTGGCATCACAACACTCCCTCGCCGACGTGCAAGCCTCGTTCGAGGCCTTCCGCAACTACCTCGCTGGCTACTCCGTTTCGCTGGATGAGTTGGCGCCCGAGATGCGCGTCGAGGTCGCTGGTGAGGCGGCAACGGTCGTTGGAGTGCCAGAGGTGGACGGTGTCACGACGCTCGACTTCACCAAGCGGAAGCTGACCAAGCGCCTCCCGCTTCCGCTGGGCTTGGTGTGCGAGGCGCTCCTTTGTTCCGGAACGATGGTCTCCGGCATCGACAACCTGCCAGAGACGCTGCGGACCCTAGACCTCTCGAACAACCGACGATTCAAACGGTGGCCAAGTGGCCTACCAAGTGGGCTGGAGACGCTCGACGTGAGCGTGACCAAGCTGACCGAGGTGGGCCCCTGCCCTGAAGGCCTGCAGACTCTGAACTGCGAGCGATGCGATATCGAAACCATCGCCGCTCTTCCGTCCTCATTGACATCCCTGCTGTGTCGGGCCAACCACCTCTCGTCGCTCCCTGAACTGCCCGAAGGCTTGGAGGTCCTCAACGCTCGCGGCAATCCCATCGTCGACCTCCCTCCACTTCCGGCAAGTCTGCGTTCGCTCGACGTGGCGACGAAGCTGGAGGTTCCGGTCCTCGCTCCAAACCTTCCGCACGGTCTGACCGATCTGTCCTGGAATCACGACGGTCCCGTCAGCGGCCAGCTCGAGCTTCCCGAGACTCTTCGGACCCTTTCGATCACCCTCTCCGAGCCGGTGGCACTGCCGCAAAGCCTTACAACGCTCAGCCTTGAACTCATTGCCGACACGGTGATCACCGACGTTCCGGATTCGATCGAGTCTCTCTACTTTCGCGGGAGTTCACCGCTGCCCTCGCCGCTCCCCAGTTCTCTCAAACGGTTGAGCTGCGGCTGGACCGGTTTGCGAGAGATCCCTCCCCTGCCGGCGAACCTCAAAGAACTCTCATGTTCCAACAACGAGCTGCGAAGGCTGCCCGATCTCCCCGACGGCCTGGAGGTTTTGTGGTGCCCGGAGAACAACCTGGACGAGCTCCCGGAACTGCCCGACACGCTTCGAGAGTTCAACTGTGCCGACAACGACCTCACCCGTCTCCCTGAGTTGTCGGTCTCCCTGGAGAAGCTGTGGTGCAACGGTAACCAACTGATTGAGCTGCCCCGGCTCGACCGCTGGTGGGACACCGTCGACACGTCTCGCGGCTACTTGACTGAGCAGGGGCTGCGGTCGATCGAGTGCCAGGACAACGAGCTGACCTCGATGCCCCCGCTGCCAAAGGGTCTCGATCGACTCCGGTGTCAGCGAAACAACATCACGTCGATGCCATCGATCCCGATCAGCACGAAGATCCTGAATTGCTCGCACAACCGCATCACGAAGCTCATCGATCTGCCACCGAAGATCAACGAGCTCTACTGCAACAACAACCCGGGCCTGAGGCTCATCGACACCTACGAGAGCGAAGCCTTCGACCGCCTCCACAAGAGCAACGCCACCGCCACGGCGTTGAGCGAAGAGGAGAAGGAGCGGATGCGCCTTTGGCGTGTTCGCGTCGACTGATGGCTTGACTGAGCCGCGGATGACCGAGGGCTACTCGGGCCGGAGGCCGACACCCATGAGTGGCCGCATGACGTGCCCGTCGACGTCCGATTCGAACCCGACGCGTACGTCGACCTCAACCAGGTCGGCAGCCGCGAGTGCCTGCGTGATCTCGTCTCGAGTGAGCCCGTGCTCATCTCCCTTGGCTCGCTCCCAATCCCACTGCACGAAGAGGCCGCCAGGACGAAGCCGGTCAACCAGTTCCACGACCGCTCCGGGGTAGTCGTCGAGAAACGCACAGACCGACGAGCAAACGATCAGATCACACCCGATATCCACATCGGGAAGACCGCTGCTGGTTGCCACTCCTGTCCAGCCCCGATCGAGGACCTTGGCGTCGAGAACAGCGAGCATGGCCGGAGACGTGTCGACCGCAATGACTCGCTCGGCACCCGCCTCCACCAGCTGCTCGGTGAGAAGCCCCGTGCCGCACCCGAAGTCGATGACTCCGGCGCCTTGAAGCGTCAGCTGCGCACCAGCCAGCACTTCCTGCAGCGATGCAAAGGCCGCGCGCGAGTACTGCCGCGCTGCTAGGTCCTGATCCCACTCCGCCGCAGACGCATCCCAATCACTCACGCGCTGATCATGGCAGGTCGCACGAACGCGCTCCAGAACGATTCTGGAGCCCCTGGTGGCGGCTTCTCGCCCCGTTGGACCCCAGAACGCAACTGGAGCGGCTGCGGTTCGGCGAGCTGCGGTTCGGCGAGAACTGCGCTCAGCGCAGGTTGCTGGCCAGGCCGTCCTGGACGTGCGCTTCCATCGTCTCGCCGGCTTTGCGGGCGTCGCCTGAGCGAAGGCTGGCGATCAGATCCTTGTGATCGCCCACGATGTCTTGGTTCTGCATCTCGACCTCACGCAGAAAGAGGTGGCCGTAGGCGACCGCCGCGATGCTGGCGCCCCACAGGCTGTCGAAGTTGGCGGTGAGATAGCTGTTGCCCACCGCTTCCACGATGGTGCGGTGGATGATCCGGTTGGAGCGATACGACTGCAGCACCGAACCGTCGAGCGCGTCTTGCGCGTTCTGCACGATCGTCTCCAGCCGCTCGAAGAACTCGTCCTCGGCGTTGACCGCAACCCAGCGAGCGGCATACCCCTCGATGGCTTCGCGAGCCTGATAGAGCTGGCGGACGTCGTCGTCGGAGATCGAACGCACCACGAAGCCCCGTCGTCCTCGCTGTTCGACGAGCCCTTCGTGTTCGAGTCGCTGGAGCGCGTCGCGAACCGGCGTGCGGGAGATGTTCAGTGACGCCGCCAACTGATCCATGATCAGTGGCGACCCGAGCTCGATGCCTCGGGTGAGCACTGCGAGCACGATCGCGTCGTACGCCTGGTCGGCCAGGGTCTGGCCTGCGTCGGAGATCGGATCAAGCATCATTCGGTGGGGTCCCCCGTACGCGGCGCAACGAGCGGCAGCTGGACGAGACTACCGCAGGGAGCTGACCATCGACAGCCTGCGACGGAGCGATCAAACGGCCCCATCTTCGGCGGCCGCAACCCGGAGAATCTGCTCGGCTCGGACTCGGATCGGCGCATCGATCATCTCGCCGTCGACCGTGGTGGCGCCCGCGCCTCGGGCATCCGCTTCCAGGCTCGCTGCGATCACGGCGTTGGCCCATTCGATCTCTTCACGACTCGGGGCGAACGCAGCATTGGCCAATGCGACCTGCCCGGGATGAATGCAGAGCTTGCCGGAGAAGCCCATGGTCCGAGCCTCGTCGGCTTCCTCCCGCATTCGATCATTGTCCGAGGTGGCGACCACGACCTGGTCGATGGCATGGATGCCAGCAGCTCGCGCCGCCAGCACCACGAGTGAGCGAGCGACATGGCACTCGGTGTTGCTTCGCGTGCGTCGTCCCTGGATGTCGGTGACGAAGTCCTCGGCGCCGAAGTAGACGAGATCGAGCCCGGCATCGCAGATCTCGCTGGCGTTGATCACGCCCCGAGCCGTTTCGACGCCCCCCATGAGCGGGAGATGGCCGATGCCCGCATCGTGCATGGCCTGTCGAGCCCGCCGCACATCCGCAGCCTGCTCGACGAGCGGCACGATGATCCCGTCCACCTGCGCCGCGGCGGCTGCCTCGATGTCGGGCTGGAAGTGGTCGGTGTCCAGCGCGTTGACTCGAACAAACAGTCGCATCGATGAGCCTTTGGCGGCTTCGAGGTCAGCGACTGCGAGCGCCAGGCGGTGTGCGTCCTTGAAGGCCTCAGGCGTTGCCGCTTCGAGATCCAGGATCCCAACTCGGGCGCCGCTGGCCGCGAACTTGGGGACGAAGTCAAGCCGGCCGGCGGGGCCGAACAGCATGCTGCTCGGGCTGAACGTGAGCGTCATGTGGCGTAGATCGCCGATCGCCAATCGAGCACCGGCCGACCCTCGGTCTCGCTGGTCCCCGGACCGCGGTCACGATGGGCGTCGACGGTGGTGCGGATGAACAGCACCCGTCCGCCAGCAACGGCCTCGCTCGACTCGAGTGTGTGTGCGAACTGCAGGGTGTCTCCTTCGAAGACGGGTCCGACATGATTGCACTCGACCCAGCCGAGAAGCGTGACGAATCCGCTCAAGATGCGCACCAGTGATGCCTGGGCCAGTGCGACCGCATGACCGCCGTAGACGAGGCGAGTGTCATAGGGAGAGCGGTCCGCATCACGATGAACGGCGGCGAGGTTGTTGGTGAGGCGCACGAGGCCGGTGGCGCTGTCGACCGCATCGCGGAGCGGGTCGGTCCTCGTCTCGCCCGTCGTCCAGGGGTCGGGCGGGCCGAGCGGCTCGGTGTTCCATCCCTCAGGCACGGCAGCGAGAAAGCGATCGCGATCGGTGGCGACATCGCCGAAGTCATCGGTTCGGCCCGGGAGCTCCGTGCCGCGGCATGGAAGCAACGGACAGCGCTCGTAGTCGAGCACCGGGCCGGCCTCGCTCGCGCTGGCGATGCTGAGCAGCGCCTTTCCTCGAGGTGCGGTGCCGGGCTTGGGTCGGGCGTCCGACATCGCCGCGACGCTCGTGGTGGTGGTGAGGGTCTCGCCCTCGAACACCGGACGATGGAGCACCACGTTCCGGTAGAAGAGATTGGCCACCACGTTGCGGGTGGCCACGGTCGACGCCCCGATCGACAGGTGCATCACGAGTGCAGGGTTCACCAGCCGTCGCTCGGACCCGGTGACGGCGAGTGTGAGCGGAGTACTGAGGCTGAGCGGAAGTGCATCGCCGGCGATGGCTCGGTACGTAGCGGCCAGGCCGGCGTCGATCGTGACAGCGGTCGGCACGGGAAAGGCGAGTCCGGGCTCGAGATCGTCGTAGAAGTAGCCGTCTGCCCTCATCCGCGGTTGCCGCCACGTCCAACGAAGAATACCGTCATGGGGAGCAGCGTATACGAAATACGAACACCTCTCTCGTTCGCTTCAGCGGCTCGCCGACTCGAGTGTTCGACTCACCCAAGCAGGAACACCATGAGCTCACCACGACCGTTGATCGGCCTGACCGGACGCCGCAAGACGGCGGCGCAGCTTGAGGGCACGCCGGCGAACCTCCTGGGCCTCGAAGGTGACTGGTACTACGCCGACTACGCACGAGGCGTCCTGGCCGCCGGTGGCCTGCCGGTGAACCTCCCCCTCGATGTCGACCCCGCCGAGTTCGCCGGTCGTCTCGATGGCATCGTGCTGTCCGGGGGCGCCGACGTGTGGCCGGAGCGCTACGGCGCAGAGCCAGCGCCCACCGCCGACCCGGCCGAGACCGAGCGGGATGCGTTCGAACTCTCGCTCCTCGACGCCGCCGTCGCCAGCGCCATTCCGGTCCTCGGCATCTGTCGGGGTCTTCAACTGATCAACGTGCAGGCCGGTGGAACACTGCATCAGGACATTCCGGAACACGCCCGCTACGACCAGGCGCCAGAAGCCACCGCACACCCCATCACGATCGTGCCCGGCTCACAGATCGCCGGCCTCTACGGCAACGAGCATCACGTGAACTCGCTCCATCACCAGACAGTCGATCGTCTCGGCAGCGGCCTTCGGGTCACAGCGGAACACGAGGGCACGGTCGAAGGGCTCGAGCACGAGTCGCTCCCCATCCTGGCGGTGCAGTGGCACCCGGAGATGCTCACGACCCGCGACAGCGACCCGGTGTTCCGCTGGATCGTCGAGGCCGCAGCCAAGGAAGGGCGCGGATAGGACCGTTGCCGCGGTGCTCTGAGACGCAGGCGCTCAGCTGGTCTGAGCGCGAGCCAGCAGCCGACCGACGAGGCCCGCTGTGTCTTCTCCCAGCGCTGGCACGTGTGGATCGGGGCCGTCGACGCCACTGATGTTGAACGGTGGGGTGTAGACCTCAGCCTCACCCGTCGGCGTCGTCACGCTCATGAATCGGTCTCTGGTTCGCAACTGCTCGTGCTGCCAGAGAGCAAGGGGATCATTCACTTGGCTGTGCGTGACCTTGCCGATCCGAAGCCGCTCGAGAATCTCTGAGGCTGGCGCAGCCATGAAGCTCGCGTCGATCACCGCTTCGAGCGCACGAATGTTGGCGATGCGATCGGGGTTGTCCTTGAAGCGGGGGTCCGAGATGAGCGCTGTGTCCTGCAGCACGTGTTCGGCGAAGGCCGCCCAGTCTCGATTGCTTTGCACGCCGATCAACACGTCAGTGCCATCGGCCAGGCCGTACAAGCCGTAGGGAGCGATCATGGTGTGGCGATGTCCCGAGCGTGGAGGCACCGCACCGGAGCCGACGGCGTTGTAGGTCGGCGCTGCGGTCCACTCGACGAGGCTCTCGAGCATCGAGACCTCAACCGAGGCGCCCTCGCCCGTTGCCTGCCGCCGATAGAGGGCAGCGAGAATGGACGAGAAGGCATACATGGCCGACGCGATGTCGGCGATGGAGAAGCCGACCTTGTTCGCTTGCTCCGGCGTCCCGGTGAGTGCGATCGCGCCGCCCTCGGCCTGAATGGCCAGGTCGTAGGCCTTGTCGTTGGTACGAGGGCCCCCGAGCCCGTAGCCGGAGATGTCGCAAGCGATCAGTTCCGGGCGGCTCTCACGAAGTTGCGAGGCCAGCACGCCCATCCGCTCGGCCGCTGACGGCGACAGGTTCTGGATGAACACGTCGGCGCCGACGATGAGCTGATCGAAGGTGGCCCGGTCTTCGGGTGCCTTCAGATCGAGCGCGATGCTCTGCTTGCCACGGTTCGCCCACACGAAGAACGACGAGGTCCCACCCATGGCCGAGTCGTACGTCCGGGCGAAGTCCCCCTCGCCCGCCCTCTCGACCTTGAGAACTTCGGCCCCCAGATCGGCGAGCTGGCGGGTGGCAAAGGGAGCGGCAACCGCCTGCTCCAGAGCAACGACGATGATCCCGTCGAGGGGTCTGCTCATCGACGCATCAACCGATCACGAAGGGGTCGCGGGTGACGCCATCGAGCTCGACCCACACCGTCTTGGTCTGGAGGAACGCGTCGAGCGCTTCGAGACCGTTGTCCTTGCCGTAGCCGCTCTGCTTGAACCCACCGAAGGGGGCCATGTAGCTGACGTTGCGGTAGGTGTTGATCCACACCGTGCCGACGTTGAGCTTGCGGGCCATGCGATGACCCCGGCGAATGTCGTTGGTCCACACACCGGCGGCAAGGCCGTAGTCGGAGTCGTTCGCCAGCCCGACCACTTCGTCTTCGGACTGGAACCGCATGACGGCAAGCACCGGCCCGAAGACTTCTTCTCGCACGATCGAGCAGGAGTTGTCGACGTCGGTCAGCACGGTCGGGCGAACGAAGCGGCCACCGAGATCGGGATCAACGACACCGCCGGCCGCAACCGTGGCGCCCTCGGCGATTGCGTCGTTGATCATCGACAGGATGCGATCCCGCTGATCGTCGGATGCGGCAGGACCCATCTCGGTGGCGATGTCGCTCGGATCGCCCAGCACGAGTTCGGCCGCCCGGCCCACAAGGCGGCTGATCACCTCATCGGCGATCGATTCGTGGATGTAGGCCCGAGAGCCGGCAACACAGGTTTGTCCACTGGCGGCGAAGATCCCGGCCAACAGACCATTTGTGGCCGCTTCGATGTCGGCATCTTCGAAGAGGATCTGCGGTGACTTGCCGCCCAGTTCGAGAACGGCTGGCGTGAGGTTCTCGGCCGCAGCTCGGGCCACATGCTTGGCCGTGGCGCCGCCACCGGTGAAGGTGAGCTTGTCGATGCCTGGGTGCGAACTGATGGCCTGGCCCACACCAGCGCCGCCAGTGACGACATTGATGACGCCGGGCGGAAAGCCCACTTCGGCGGCCCGCTCGGCCAGCATCAGCGCCGTGACCGGCGTGATGTCCGACGGCTTCACCACGACCGTGCAACCAGCGGCCAGCAGCGGACCGAGCTTCCAGGTGAGCAGCGCCAACGGCGAGTTCCACGGAATGATGGCGCCGACGACACCCTTGGGCACTCGCTCGGTGTAGACGAGGAAGTTGGGAGCCGGGCTGGGGATCTGATCGCCCGTGATCTTGTCGGCCATGCCGGCGAAGTAGTCGAGATAGCTCTCGAGACTCTTCGCTTGCGCAGTGGTTTCGCGAATAATCTTGCCGTTGTCTCGGGTCTCGGCCAGACCGAGTTCCTCGGCGTCTCGGGTGAGCGCCGCACCGAGCGCCCGCATGAGCGCCGCCCGTTCACGAGCCGGCATCGTCGCCCAGGGCCCGGACTCGAACGCTTGGCGCGCTGCGGCCACGGCAACGTCGACCGCATCAGGATCGTCGGCCACCTCGGCCCACACCTCGCCGGTGAAGGGGTTGCTCGTCGTCATGCGGGCCCCGCTGGGCGGGGCCACAAAGGATCCATCGATCCAGTTGTCGAAGGTTTCGAGGTTATCCACGGGAGCTCCGTCGTCGGTGTGAGTAGAGATAGGGTCTGCGGCTGAGGCCGAGGACACGATCGAGATGGCTTGTGCGGGGCACGCCTCAACGACCGCTTCCGCTCGAAGCCGAGGCAGTAGTCCGCTGCCGGTCACGTGAGCGATGCCTGTGGCATCGTCGATGACGAAGGTGGCCTCCTCGCGCAGTTCGCAATGACCAGACCCGACACAGACCTCGTCACTGACCGCAACGGCAACCAAGTCCTCTGCTTCGGCTTGGTTGGCCTCGCTCATCGAGCGCCCGCTTCTTCGAAGCACGCTTCGAGGATCGCCATGCCTGCATCGATCTGGGCTTCCGTTGCCACGAGCGGCACGAGGACACGGATCACATTCGAGTCCACGCCCGCAGCCATGAGGACAAGACCCTTGTCGAACGCCCCGTTGACCACGGCTGCGGTGGTCTCGGCGTCGGGCTGACCTTGTGCATCGACCACTTCAATTCCGAGCATTGGTCCCAAGCCTCGCACATCGCCGATGGCGTGGATGCGTTTGGCCGCATCGTCCAGCCGGGCTCGCATTCGGGCGCCAAGCGCCTTGGCCGAATCTTGGAAGTCGCTATCGAGGACCTGGGTGATGGCGACCTTGGCTGCGGCGCACGACAGGGGGTTACCTCCGTAGGTGCCACCGAGGCCGCCCTTGTGAACACAATCCATGAGTTCGGCTCGACCACTGACGCCGGAGATCGGGAGCCCGCCGCCCATCGACTTGGCCCAGGTCATCAGGTCTGGGGTCACGCCGTAGTGCTCAACCGCAGACGGGGTGCCAGTGCGTCCCATGCCGGACTGCACCTCATCAGCGATGATCAGAATCCCGTGCTCGGCCGCGATCTCGTGCAACCGCATTGGGTAGTCGTCGGGCATGGGAAGGAAGCCACCCTCACCCTGGACCGGCTCGTAAATGATCGCCGCGACCTTGCTGGGGTCGATCTGGTTTTTGAACAGGCGGTGCAGTCCCTCGATGGCGTCATCAGAGGAGATGCCTCGGAACGGGTACGGACCGGTGGCGCGGTAGACCTCGGGCGCCGCCGGGCCGAGGGCGTACTTGTACGGCTTCACCTTGGCGGTCAGCGTCATGGTCATGAGCGTGCGGCCGTGGAAAGCGTTGTCGAGGCAGATGATGCCTTCGCGGCCCGTGGCGTAGCGGGCGATCTTGATGGCGTTCTCGACGGCCTCGGCGCCCGAGTTGGCGAGGAACGCCTTCTTCTCGAAGTCACCGGGATGACACTGACAGAGAAGACGGCAGACATCGATGTACGGCTCGTAGCTGTGCAGCGAGAAGCACTGGTGGAGGTACTCATCGAGCTGCTCTTTGACGGCGGCGATGATGTCGGGGTTCGAGTGGCCGTGGTTGGCCGTGCCGATGCCGCCGACGAAGTCGAGAAACTCACGCCCGTCCACGTCCCAGAGCTTGGCGCCCTCGGCCTTTTCGACGAAGAACGGGCGGCCGATGACGCTCGACGACACCCACTGATCGCGTTCGGCGGCCAGGCGGTCGGTATTCGGGGTGGGATGAATGGTTGTCATTGCTTGACCTCCACGGCCATGTCCACCGACAGCACGCCGTGAACGAAGTTCGATGGGGCTCGGACGGGTTCGCCCAGCCGGTCGAGGTGGATGTTGCGAGCCGCCATCTCTTCGAGCAGCACCTGGATTTCGAGGCGGGCGAGGTAGGCCCCGAGGCACATGTGAGGGCCGGAGCCGCCAAAGGAGAATTGGGGGTTGTCGACTCGTCCGATGTCGAAGCGGAACGGGTCGTCGAACACGGTCTCGTCTCGGTTCGCCGAGGCGTACCACATGACAACTTTCTCTCCGGC
>CALKTH010000008.1 GCA_937997485.1 uncultured Acidimicrobiales bacterium
CGGCTGACCGATCGGATCGAGGTCGACGACGGTTGCCGTTTCCGTGACTTCCACGTGCGTGACACGATGACGGGCGCCCTGCGCCACCATGTCACGCCCCACCACACGCCAGACCCACGCCAGGATGCCGCCGACCATGAAGGCGCCGAACCACCAACCCCACGGCGAACCGTTCGCATAGGTCTTCTCAGCGGTAAATAAGTGCCAGGAGGCGAAGATGAAGGGGACACCGAGCATCTTGTGTGTCCAGCGCCAGAATCGATAGGGGAACACTCGCAGGAGGCTGATCAGGATCAGCCCGTAGAGCATGTACTCACCGACGCCGGCGAGACCCTCGGCCGTGTCCGCGATCGACTCCGAGGCGCCGCGGATGCCGCCTTCTACCTCTGGTTCGAGTCGGACGTGGAGGAACATGAGCACCACGGCGAGAGATCCCGCCCAGCGGTGGACTCGATACATCGAGTCGAGCCCGCCGAAGAACGGTTCCAAGACTCGGATCCGCACGGCGAGCAAGAAGCTCCAGGCCATCAGCAGGATGGACGCCGCACCCACAAAGAGGCCCAGCTGAACGCTGCCACCTTCCTCCCCCATGGCGCCATTGAAGGCGAACCAGGAGGCGACGACGGAGGCGACAACGGCGAGAGTGCCGAGCCAGGCGAGTGAGGGACGGGGTAGATGGAGGTCAGGAGTGGTCAGGTGCCAGTCGCTGCGTCGGCCCAGAAGGCGACGGGCGATTGGCTTGAGATCTGTTGCCATGACGTCAGTGTCGAAGATGGTTGCTGAAGGCTTCCTGAAGACTCCTGCGAACAAGGCTGCGTC
Organism: uncultured Acidimicrobiales bacterium; assembly: GCA_937997485.1. GTDB lineage: Bacteria > Actinomycetota > Acidimicrobiia > Acidimicrobiales > SZUA-35 > SZUA-35. The sequence continues at coordinate 820 of CALKTH010000008.1, forward strand.
GCGCCTGTGGAATCGGCATGGGATACGGCACCAGACATCGAGAGTGCCCCCGGCCTCCAGCCTCTCGCTGTTGCTTCAGACGGTGGGCTTTGGCAGACGGACTCGCATCGTTGTGCCGCCACCCGACCAGTCTTCAACGGCGATCGTGCCGCCATGCTGCTCGACGATTTGCTTCACGATGGCCAGGCCGAGTCCGGTTCCACCATGATTGCGGTCGCGTGCATCATCGATCCGAGCAAATCGTTCGAAGATCCGGTCACGCAGCTCGTGAGGGATGGACTCACCGTCGTTGCTGACCGTGAAGGACACGGATGTGTTGTCGTCGCACGTGGTGAAATGCACGGTGGTGGCGGCGTGCCGCGCCGCGTTGTCGACCAGGTTGCGGGCGAGCCGGCGGAGATCGCTCCGAACACCGAGAACCTCTGCCGGTCCGACGCCGCCAATGTCGATGCGAAGGTCCGCTGTGGCCGACACGGCTTCCGCCTCGTCGAAGAGCAGGTCGTCGAGGTGAACGATCTGTCGCTCGGCGGCCGTTCCCTTGGCTTCGTCGTGCGAGGCGAGGTAGAGCAGGTTGCCCACGAGATCTTTCAAGCGAGTGGTCTCGCTCACGATCCGGTCCCGAAGGTCGGGCCAGGCCTCGTCGTTGACCGACGCCGTTTCGGCCAGGATCTGGATGTTGGCCACCGGGCTCTTGAGCTCGTGTGACGCGTCGGAGGTGAACTGACGGAGCGATCGCTGATGCGTTTCCAGACGCTCCAACATCTCGTTCATCGTTCCCGCCAGCTCGTGAATCTCATCCTGTCCTTCGGGCAGGGGAACGCGGCCGGAGAGGTTGCTGCCACTGATGCGGTCCGATTCTCGCCGGATGTCATCCACTGGCCGAAGTGCCCGTCCCGCCGTGTTCCACGCCAAGAGCGCAACGCCGAGCGCGGCGACGGGGAGAGCGACGGCGAAGAGGCGGAGGAGCGGGCCGAGGGCCTTGTCGATGACCTCAGACTCGGCCGCAGCAACGACGAGAATCGTTCCGTCGGTGGACCGTGCGATGCCGGCTTGGAGGCTCTCGGTCTCGATCTCGGTCACGGTGCCCTCGTCGAGCTCTTCGAACTCGGCCGTGATGCGTTGGGCAACGCTCGAGCCAGAGGGCACATCGGTGATTGCCACCACGTCGGTGAACGGCGAACCGGTGAGGCGGAGTGAACCACCGGTCGCAAGCGCAGTGCCGTCGGCGGTCCCAATCCAGACCAGTGACTCGTCCCGGAAGGTGGCCACCAGCTGGGTCGGATCGGTCCCTGTGCTGACGAGTTGCGCGCGGTCCTCCGCTTGCTGACGGAGCGTGGCGTTCAGGTTGGACTCGAGCGAACCGCGGTACAAGACGAGAATGACCGCCATCCCGGCGGCCAAGACGACGGCAACGACGATTCCAGCAAAGAGCGCTGAGCGCCCCCGAACGGTCCGCAGGCCTTGGCGGATGTCGGCGAGTTTCGCTTTCACCTTCACCCGCCGTTCGATTCAAGGCGATAGCCGGCACCGCGCACCGTGGCGATGGACTGCCGTTCGAACGGCAGGTCGATCTTCTTGCGGAGCGATCGGACGTACACCTCGACGATGTTTGGATCGCCTTCGAAGTTGAAGTCCCACACGCTGGCCATGATGTCGGTCTTCGACGCCACCTGACCGACGCGGCGAATGAGGAACTCGAGAATGGCGAACTCCCGCGACGTCAGATCGATCACGGTGGCTCCTCGTTTCACCTCGTGGCTCGCCGGGTCGAGGGTGAGGTCGCCCGCTTCCAGGACTGTGGGCCGCTCTCCGGTTCTGCGGCGAACGAGGGCGCGGACTCTCGCAAGGAGCACCACGAAAGAGAACGGCTTGGTCAAGTAGTCGTCGGCGCCTGTGTCGAGACCTTCTGCCTCGTCGAACTCACCATCCTTCGCGGTGAGCATGAGAACCGGCGTCCAGTCGCCCCGCTCTCGCAAGGTTCTGCACACGACGTAGCCGTTCACCTCCGGGAGCATGATGTCGAGCAGGATCGCGTCGTATTCGACCTCGCCCGCCATCCACAGTCCCTCGGTGCCGTTCGTGGCAAGGTCGACAGCGAACCCCTCACGCTCCAGACCGTCGCGGATGGAGGCCGCCATGGTTGCTTCATCCTCAACCACCAAGATGCGCATCGGCTTGGGTTCTTTCGGTGATCGGCGCGTCGGCCGGAAGTGGGTTGCGGGCTGGCGACACGCTGACGGTGCGCCCGCCTCTCGGTCGGACAGTCAGTGCACGGTAGACGGTGAGGAACAGGACGCCGAGCGTCAAAACAGACCACAGTGCAACCGAGGCGGGATGCGATGCATCGGTGCCTGCGGTGACGCCGTGGACAAGGCCCAGCCAGAACAATGCGTACGAGCTGAGATGGACTCGTTTCCACCAGCGGCGAGGCAGGCGGTTCATGAAGAGCGAGCTGATCTGTACGGCGATGAGCAAGTGGAAGCTCACCACGCCGAGCGCGACGGGGAGGGGGCGCCAATCCGAGGCGAAGGGGACGAGGATCTCGGCCCAGCCAAAGTGCACGTAGTCGTCGAGCACCAGACCGACGATGTGGACCCCGGTGAACGTCACTGCCAAGCCGCTGAACCACCGGTGGAGTGCGTTCAGCCATTTGGCTGTGGGCTTGCCGTCCCAGATCTTTGAGGACAGGAAGAGGCCCCACATGACGGAGGCGGCCGTCAGAACGAGCGCCACGATGCCGCCCGCTCGGGCTGTGAACCACCACACCTGTTCGGAGAGGAGGGCGGCGATCACGGCATGACCTGATAGGCGTTGAAATCGCCGATGCGGCGCTGGGTCCCATCCTCGAAGAGGACGAGGGCGGAGCAGCGGTCGGGCACGTACTCCGGGTCAACGATCAGCGATGTGGCGACGGCCTCAGCCCACCACCCATCGGTGGCGATGACCGAGGCGAGGACGACCTGCGGGCCCGATTCGGACCGCGCCGAACGCCCAGTCTCTGGATCGACGATGTGGTGACGGGTTCCTTCGGGGCCCTGCCATCGTCGCCGGAGCGTCGTGCTCGTGGCCAGCGCCCCGTCCTCCAACCGAACATCTGCGATCGGTTCGGGAGACCAGGCGGGCTCAACAATCGAGATGACGGTTGGATCAATGGCGTTGTTGGATTCCAGCAACGTTGTCCCGATTGAGCCGACAATCCGCCGGCGAATTCTGAGATCGCCACCGAGATTGACGACCACCCGCATGGCACCGGCGTCGAGGAGTTCTTCCGCCACGATGTCAGCCGCGAGACCCTTGCCAACGCCACCGGGGTCGAACTCGTAGCCACTGGCCAGCGAGACGGTGCTGCGCTCGGCATCAAGCTTTGGAATGGTCTCAGGAGAACCAAAGGCTGGCTGCAGGGCATTCGGTTCTGACGTGATTGGACCCACACGGGAGAACGAGCGGTCGTAACCGAGATGCCGCAGCGTGGCGAGCATCGACGGGTGGAAGCGGCCATCGGTTCGTCGCCAGGCGGCCCGTGCAGTCTGCACGAGCCGCCACGTGTCAGGACTGACAGCGAACGGTTCACCATTTGCAGCGTTCCAGCGGCTCACTTCGCTTCCGATGAGAAAGCGGCTCCAGCGTTGCTCAAGATCCTCGAGTCGGTGGTGCCCCATTTCGAGCAGTCGGTCGGGTTCGAGGCCATCAACCAGGAGGTGCGCTCGAGTGCCCATGACGTCGAACTTGATCTGGGCGTGAGTGACCCGGTCGTCGCTGGCCGGTGGTGTCAGCGTGGCAGGAGCGCTGACCATCTCAGCTTCCTCCCGATTCGGTGGCCGGAGCTGCTGCTTGCGGGGCGGGCGCCGGAGCCGGGGCGGGAGCAGGTTCCGGCTCCGGAGCAAGTGTCGGTGCTTGGGCCTGAGTGGCATTCGGTGCTGCCTGGAGTGGAGCGCTAGCTGCTGGAGAGTCCGATCCGGGGGAGTTCGATCCTGCTGCAGGCGACGTCTGCACGATGATCACGATCGGCTCGGGAGTCGGTGCAGGCTCGACCACGACCTGGCGAACGACGATCGGCGCCGCCTGTTCCGCGGTACCTGCCTGCGCCGCCGCCGTCATGGCGCCCACGAGAGCGAGGCTTCCACCGAACGCCGCACCAGTCACGAGAATCTTGCTTGCCGTTCCGACCTTCTTCTTGGCCGGGCGACCGGGGATTCGATCAGTCATCGTCTTCATCCTCGTACTCGTCGCCGTCCTCGTACTCGTCCTCTTCGTACGCCTCGTCCTCTTCCGAGTACTCGGTCTCCTCGGGGTACTCGCTTTCGACGCCGGGATCCTGGGCGTAGGCGGCGGCCTGGTCGGCTCCGACGAGTCCGTCAGTCGTCGACACTGTCTCCGGCTCATCGGTCGACTCGGTCTGGACGACCACCTCGGGCGCTAGGGCTTCGGGAGCGGCGACGGGTGCAGCGACGGGATTGCCCATCGCATCGACGTACTCAGTCACCACGGTGGGCTCTGGTGTCGGTCCTGCGTCGGCGCCGGTGCCGACGGTGAAGAAGAGAGCGGAGACACCTCCGGCAACCGTCAGCGTGAGAGCGGCTGCGGTACTGAGAGCAGTGTTGCGTTGCATGGCCATGGGAAGTTCCTTCCTGTGAGCGATTCCTCGCACTCCGAAGTTCGGAGCATGTGGTCACTCTGAAGAAACGAACCTGAGCCCTCGCTGAAGACGCCACCCCTCACCCCGGTCTCTCACCCCCTGGTGGCACCGTTACTTGTCGCTGGGGCCTCACTAAAAGTTCCACGAGGGAAGTGGACGGGGGACAGGGGTGCGGGCGTGGAGGCGAGGCGGACCCGGCGTGTGACGCTCAGCGACCGAGATGGGAGAGGACGACCGCGACGGTGTCGTCGATGTCGCCCGGGTGCACGGTGGCGATGATCCGTTCTTCAGCGGGACGGTGCCACGTCGGATCCTGCACCTCGGGTCGCTGCACGAGCACCGTGGGCAGGCCAGCGGAGCGGTAGCCCTCCACGATCACCACATCGGCGTCAGCGAAGAAGAGCGAGACGAGCGCTTCGAGCGGAGGGGCTGTGCCCTCGTTGCTCATCCACGCCAGTTGGTTCTCTCCGACGAGAAGCGTCTCGGCGCCTGCTTCTCGCATACGCCAGGAGTCCTTGCCCTTGGTGTCGAGTTCGATTCGGTGTGCGTCGTGCTTGACACCCGCCACCTTCAGTCCTCGAGCGGTCAGCGCAGCGATGACTTGCTCGACCAACGTGGTCTTGCCGGTTCCCGAGGGCGCAACGAACGAGATCATCGGAGGGAGGGCGGCGGTCACGCCGGAGAGTGTGCTCGGAGACTTTGCATCTGCGTCGGCCATCAACCTAAGTTCTACAAGCGAACGCACTCGGGCGAAAACTCACACGTGATGCAAGGGGACCTGCCATGACCGATGTTGCTGACCGACTCGCTGCCCTCAAGGACCGGGCTTCTGTACCCGGCAAGGACGCCGCTTCGGACTATCTCAAGACCGTCTGCATCCTGTGCTCGGCCAACTGCGGGGTAGAGGTCAAGCTTGACGGTCGCGAGATCACGAGGGTGCGAGGCAACAAAGCCCACCTCGCTTCCGAGGGCTACACGTGTGAGAAGGCCTTGCGCCTCAACCACTATCAGAACGCAAAGGGCCGCTTGACCGCGCCGCTCAAGCGCATGCCGGACGGCACCTACGTGGAGGTCGACTGGGACACCGCCATCAGCGAGGTCGTTGCTGGCTTCCGCGAGGTCACCGAGAAGTACGGCAGCGACAAGATCATGTATTACGGCGGTGGAGGCCAAGGTAACCACCTCGTCGGCGCCTACGGCTCCGCCACCCGCACCGCACTTGGCATCAAGCTCCGCTCCAACGCCCTCGCTCAGGAGAAGACAGGGGAAGCCTGGGTTGAAGGCCGCATGATCGGCGCCCATAGCCACGGCGACTTCCACAACGCCGAGGTCTCGATCTTCCTCGGGAAGAACCCATGGCATTCACACGGCTTCGACCAAGCCCGCCGGGTGCTCAAAGAGATCAAGGCCGACGATGCCCGCTCGATGATCGTGATCGATCCCCGGCGCAGCGAGACGGCAGACATGGCCGACTTCTTCTTGCAGGTGAAGCCAGGGACCGACGCATTCTGCGTCGCCGCGATTCTCGGTACCTTGGTGCAGGAGGGTCTGACGGCCAACGAATGGTTGGCCGAGAACACCGTGGGGGCCGACGAGGTGATGGCCGAGCTGGCCAAGGTCGACGTCGCTGACTTCGCCGAACGCTGCGGGGTGGGCGAGGATCTCATCCGAGCCACGGCTCGGCGTATCGGCCGCTCCGACAGCGTCTCGATCTACGAAGACCTGGGCATCGAGATGGCCCCGCACTCCACACTCGTTTCGTATCTACAGCGCCTCATCTGGGTGCTCGTTGGCAGCTTCTCCAAGCCCGGTGCCACCACCACGCACTCCGGCATGGCGCCGCTGTTCAACTACTCGACCAGCGGACGAGAGCCCGAGACACCAATCACCGGCAGCGCCATCATCTCCGGTCTCGTGCAGTGCAACGAGATCCCCGAGTTGGTCCTGTCAGACTCTCCTGAGCGCATCCGCGCCATGTTCATCGAGAGTGCCAACCCTGCACACTCACTCGCTGGTTCGGCTGACTTCCGGGAGGCGATGGATGCGCTCGACTTCAGCGTCGTGATTGACGTGGCGATGACCGAAACCGCTCGTCACGCGAGCTACGTCCTTCCTGCGGCGAGCCAGTACGAAAAGGCAGAGGCCACGTTCTTCGGCGCGGGCTTCCCCGACAACGTGTTCACCTTGCGGGCCCCCGTGCTGGAACCGCTGGGCGACAGCCTCCCCGAAGCAGAGATCCATGCTCGCATTCTGCGGGAGCTCGGCGTCTACAACGACGAGGACCTCGCCCCGTTGCGGAGCGCTGCAGCCAAGGGCCGTAAGGAGTTCGCGGCCGCGATGGTGGCGGCTGCTGCGGCCAAGCCCGAGCTGGCCTCGGTCGGTGCCGTGATCCTCTACGAAACGTTGGGACAGACGCTGCCCGCCGGCTTGGAGGGCGCCGCCGTCCTCTGGTTCAGCGCACAGCAGTGCGCCATGCGCTATCCGGCCGCCGTGCGGGCGGCCGGGTTCGACGGCGCCGACGATGAGATTGGCGACCAACTCTTCGATGCCATCATCCGAGAGCGGGACGGCGTCATCTTCACCAAGCACACGTACGACCAGAGCTGGGACATGGTCAAGACGCCGGACAAGAAGATCAATGCGCTGATCCCCGAGTTGCTGGAAGATCTTGCTGGGCTCAGCGACGAACCGATCGACTACCGCACCGAGGAGTTCCCGTTCATCCTTGCTGCCGGCGAGCGTCGCAGCTTCACGGCCAACACCATCATGCGAGATCCGGCCTGGCGCAAGAAGGACGCCCAGGGTGCGTTGCGCATCACCACGGCTGACGCCGCTGCCGTCGGCGTCGAAGACGGTGGCCGTATCCGTGTCACCACTCCTGGGGGCACCGCAGTTGCTGTCGTCGAAGTCAACGACACGCTTCGAGACGGTTTCATCACGCTGCCGAACGGCATGGGACTCGACTACGCGCCGGCAGGTGGCGATCCCGAAGCAACGGGCATCTCGCCCAACGAGCTCACCACGGTCGACTGGAAAGACAAGTACGCAGGAACGCCTTGGCACAAGCACGTTCCGGCCAAGCTCGAGGCGGTGGCGTCATGACGGCACCCGACTCGAACGCGGCCGCTGGTGCCAACAGCGCAACTCCCTTCGACGTCGCTGAGGCCGACCGTCTGCTCATGACGACCAGGGCGGTGCGCCGCCGCCTCGATACCGAGCGGCCGGTTCCCGATCAGGTGATCTTTGATTGCATCGACGCGGCCGAGCAGGCGCCCAGCGGAGGCAACGATGCATCTCGCCGCTGGTTGGTGATTCGAGACCCCGAGCTGAAGAAGCGGTGTGGCGAGCTCTACGCCGAGAGCGGCGAGTTCATGAACCACATCGCTGACCGCCTCGATGGGACGGGCCACGACAAGGAGCAGGTCTTCAAGTCCAGCTCCCACCTCGTCCAGCACTTCGCCGATGCGCCCGTGCTGGTCATCGCTGCGATCTGGGGGATCCATGACAACTCCGGCCGTCCGGGCCTGTTCGACTCCGTGATCCAATCGGGCTGGAGTTTCAACCTCGCCCTGAGGGCTCGGGGGTTGGGGTCGACCTGGACGACGATGCTCAACGCCCGAACCGACGAACTGGCCGAGCTCGTCGGCATTCCCCCGGGTGTCACCACGATCGTCACCTTCCCAGTGGCCTACACGAAGGGCACCGATTTCTCGGCCGTCGCCCGCCGCCCTGCCTCGGAGATCACGTACTTCGACCAATGGGGCTTCACCCGTGAGCGGGCCTCCGAAGATGGGACGGCCCGTCTTGCCGATGGGCCGGGAGTGGTCTGCGAGCTCGACAGCGATGCGCGGCCCGCCGATGTTTGGCCCGTCATCTCCGACATCGAGATGCCGTCCCGTTTCGGTACCGAGCTCATTGGTGCCGAGTGGCAGTCCGACGCGCCGGTGGCCGAAGGCTCCACGTTCACCGGCACGAACAAGATCGGTGATCGCGAATGGCAGGTCACGAACACCGTCACGGCCTACGAGGAGGGCAAGGTCTTCGAGTGGACCGTCGGGGATCTCGACAAGCCCGGCGGCATCTGGCGGCTCGAAGTTGCGGAGCAGGGGCGCGGCAGCCGAATCCGGTTCAGCGCCCGTATGGGTTACGGCAGCCCCACGGCTGATCGGGCGTTGTCCGATCCCGACAAGGAAGAGAAGACGCTCAACTTCCGGCGGGGCATGTGGAAAGAGAACATGCAAAAGACGCTCGAAGGTGTGAAGGTCGAGGCCGAGGAAGCCGCAGCCGTTCGGCGCTCCGAGAGAAGCAGCAGTTGAGACGTACCCGCTTCGACAACTCGCAGTGCCCCATCGCCCGCACCAGCGATCTTCTCGGCGACTGGTGGACGCCGCTCGTGTTGCGGGAGTTCTTCTACGGGCGCCACCGATTCGATGAGTTCACCGAGGCCCTTGGCATCAGCCGGGCAGTCCTTTCGCAACGACTCAAGCGGCTCGAGGCCGAAGGCATCATCGAGAGTCGGCAGTATCAGGAGCGTCCGCCCCGCAACGAGTATCGCCTGACGCAGAAGGGCAAGGCGCTCTGGGACGTGGTCGCCGCCATGTGGCGCTTCGGTGAGGACTGGCTCTTCGCTGATGAAGGCATCGAAGTGGAACTCATTGATCGCCGCACGGGTGAGGTGATCCATCCGCTCATGATCGATGAGGCCACTGGCGAGCCACTGTCGCTTCGCGACACTCGCTTGCACTTCAAGTCCACGGCTGCCCGTTGAGCCGCCTTCGTCGAGGCTGGCCGACCGTCGCCACCCCAGACGCAGTTGAGCGACTGAGCCGCGACGAGTGGTGGGTCTCGGTTCGAAGCGCACTTGATGCGCTCGAGCCTGCCGAAGTCGACCGCTATCAGGCGGATACCCAACTGTTGGAAGCCTCGGTGGCGGATGGTCTCCGTGAGCGCTGAGGCGCCTCAGGTGTCTGCGGAGCGGCGATCCGGAAGCACCGAGAGCGCGTCGTTGTCGAGAATGGCCTGCACCGAGCGACCAAGCATCGTGCGCAGTAGATCCTGCTGCCGCTCGTTCCAGGCGCCCCAGGAAGCAAAGCTCGACACGCCGTAGATGAAGCAGTGCGCCAGGCAGATCTGGTACTTCCGCCACGCCTCGTCGAAGTCGTAGTCCACGCCGTTCTCGGCCAGAACGGCGAGGTAGTGGCGAACGAGTGCTTCGTCGTGGCCGCGACGAACGTCGGTGTCGATCGACTGGCTGATGAAGTAGGCCACGTCGTACAGACCAGTGGCGAAGCCGCTGATCTGGAAGTCGATCATGGCGATGCCCTTGTCGCCACCAAAGAACACGTTGTCGGCCCGCCAGTCGCCGTGAACGAAGGTCGCCGGCGTGTTCATCTCACTGAGCAGCCAAGGCACCAGAGAGCCGAATCGGTTGCCCAACTCGATCACCTCAGTTGTGAGCTTGTCGCCGCCGAACTCCTGGCAGCCGGCCCAGCCACCACCGAACACGTCGGGTAGGGCAGCGAGGTACACCGGGTTCTCGACCGGCAGATAGCGATCCGTCATCGACGGAAGATCGGCGTGCTCCCACCACGGTGCATGGAACTCGGCCATCTTCGTGATGGCCAGCTTCGCATCCTCGAGCGAGACGCCGTCGACCTGATCGACGCTGCGCAGGTGGGCGAGATCCTGCATGACGAGCACGAAATCGGTGCTGTCCTCGGCCATCCTCGACCCGTACATGGTGGGCGCACCGAAAGGCGCTGACGGCGCCATCTCGGCATAGAAGGCCAGCTCTCGGGCATAGAACCCGAGCACATCTGCGGTCCCGCGCTGTACTGGATCCGGCACGGGGATCTTGACGATTGCCGCGTCGGGTCCCACGCCGCCGTCGTAGGTCATCGTGGCCCGATAGATGAGGGAGAGCAGGCCGCCCTCTTCGCCAAGATCCTTCACCGCAATGGTCGAGACCGACGTTGCGCCGCTGATGGTCTCGCTCGAGCGAAGAACCGATGTCATCCACTCGGCTGTGATCTGGCTTTGGTCAGAAATGAGGTTGAAGCTCATGGGGTCCCCCTGGGTCGGCTCCGGAGAGTGAAGCCGAAAGGAGCGGAATGTGCCAACCGTCACGCCAGGGCAGAACTCTTGCTCAGGTGGCCGGAACGGCCGGAATCCCGTCGATCGAGGTCTCGTTCTTCTCGACCCAGTAGGCGGCGATCTCGTCCTCGTCCTTGCCGCCCCAGTGCTCGCTCAAGCGCGTCCGCTCTTCGCTGAACTCCATGAAGGGCACGGCGTAGCCGCACGCGTTGGAGGTGCGGTCCACATCGCAGGTGATGATCGAACGGATGCCAGCCTGATCGTCGAAGTGCGGACGCAGCTCATCGAAGCCAGGTGAACCAACGAGATGGACCGTGCCCCTGCCGTACACACGGGCGATGTTCGGCTTGCCCTCGAAGGCGCAGAACATGAACGAGATCCGACCGTTCTGCTGCACGTGGGCGATCGTCTCTGCGCCACTCCCGGTGAGGTCCAGATACGCAACCTTGTTCGGGCCGAGGACTCGGAACGAGTCGAGTCCCTTCGGCGAGAGGTTCACATGGCCGCCCTCGCTCGGCGCCGAGGCCACGAAGAAAACGTGCTGGCGTTCGATGAACTCCCGCATCTGATCGTTGATGCTGTCGAAGGCTCTTCCCATGGTGATGTCCAGTCTGCTGTGGTGAACGTGCTTTGGTTCTGTGTCAGTCCGTGCGAGGGCTGGGATGTCCGTAGGCCCGGTGCACGGTTGCGACTCGCGTCATGTAGTCGGCGTACCAGCGCTTCTTGCCAAGCGCCTGCGCTCCCAGGTGGTCCGCAACCTGCTTCCAGTTCTGAGCGTCGGACTCTTCCGCCCAGTACGACACCGTGATGCTCGGTGAGTTTCCTGCGGATTCGATCCCGAGGTAGCCGGGCTGTTCGGCCGCCAGAGCGTCCATCTTCGCCGCCATCGCCGCGTAGCCGTCGAGGTCGTCGCCGGTCTTGACCGACGTGAAGATGACGGCGGTGTAGGGAGGCTCGGGTGTTTGGGCGATGGCTGACCCTGCGGCGTCTGACATCTCCTCGAACGTAGCCTCATCAGCTGGTCAAGAGTCAGAGTTTTTCGGCGAGGGCCAGCACCGCTTCGAGCGTGCGCAGATTGCGCCCTGTCGCGCTGACGCCGAGCGTCTTTTCAACCCAGTCGGGTGTCAGCTTCGTGCGCGCCACTCCGTTGCCGTAGTGCACATGAAGTGTCTGGCCGACGACCACGTAGGTGTCATTCGGAGACCGCGCCGGATCCAGCGCATCGATGGCCTCTTGGGTTGGCACATCGGACAAGAACTGCACGTGGACCATCTTCGCCGCCGCGTCATCACGAGAGAGCACGTCGGCAAAACGTTCGTTGATCGCGTCGCGAGCCGCTTCGACCTCGCTCACCGTTCGAACCATCACCGGTACGTCGAAGCCGAAGCGCTCGGCGATGGCGCCGGTGAGCTCATCCTCCAACGCCGCTGGTGCATTCGGGAGGTCGCCGCTGGGAGTGAACACGACATTGCCGCTCTGGATGTAGGTGGACACCGAGGTTGCGCCGAGGCCATCGAGAAGCGATCGCAGGTCCGCCATCTTGATCTTGCGATGACCGCCGACATTGATGCCCCGCAGCCAAGCGATGCGCAGGTTCGATTCGGAAGCGGATGCCATGCCCGCAGAATAGGTCGACCGTCGTTGCGAACCCGGCGCTACGTTGCGCCCGTGCCCTTGGACTCCGCTCTCCCCTTCAACCATGTGCGGTCATGCGCTACATGAATGAGCGAGCCCTCTTCACTTCGGTCGACGCTCGCAACGACGACCACTTCTCCGGCCTGGACTGGGCGCTCTTCGCCTCGATCTCGTTGATCTGGGGCTCATCGTTCCTGCTCATTGCCATCAGCCTCGAGTCGATTGCTCCCGAGCTGATCACCTGGGTGCGCATCGCCGCAGGGGCGGCCGCTCTCGCGTTGCTGCCCGGTCCCCGTCTGCAGGTGCGAGCAGAGGACCAGCGGCGCATCGTCCTGCTGTCGCTGATTTGGGTCGTGGTGCCGTTCACACTCTTTCCCCTTGCTCAGCAGCACATCAACTCGGCCGTGACCGGTTTGCTGAACGGCGCGACTCCCATCTGGGTGGCGATCGTCTCCACGGTCCTCCTTGGCCGGGCTCCGAAGGGAGCCCAACGACTCGGCATCATCTTGGGCTTCGTCGGCGTCGTCCTGATCAGCGCTCCGTCGATGTCGGAGGGCTCGAGTCAGGCCCTTGGCGTTGGTCTCGTGCTGGCGGCCACTGTCTGTTACGGCTTCGCGCTCAACCTTGCCGCGCCCTTGCAAGCTCAGTACGGCTCGACCGTTCTGATGGCGCGAGTGCTGCTCCTGGCCACGATCTGGACCCTTCCCCTCGGCGCCCTCGGTCTTGCCGATTCACGATTCGAGTGGGGGCCGGCCATGGCGCTTCTCGCCCTCGGGGCGATCGGCACGGGCGCCGCCTTCGCGATCATGGCTGCCTTGGTTGGGCGTGTTGGCTCAACCCGGGCCTCCTTTATCACCTACCTCATTCCGGTCGTGGCGCTTGTGCTCGGTGTGGTGGTGCAGGGCGACTCCGTGGCTGTCCTGGCGCTGTTCGGCGTTGCGTTCGTGGTTGGCGGCGCCGTCCTCGCCTCCCGCAAGGCCGGCTGAACGCAAACGGACCCCGCCGATTGGCAGGGTCCGGTCACGAAATCTTCGAAGCGCACGCCTTCAGCGAGGCGTGTGCCGGCCGAGGGTCAGCTCAGAGCGTCGAGTGCTGCGTCGTAGTTCGGCTCGGCTGCGATCTCGCTGACGAGCTCGGAGTGCACGACCTTGCCTTCGCCGTCCATGACAACAACGGCGCGGGCGCACAGGCCTTCGAGCTTGCCGTCGGCCATGGCAACGCCGTAGGTCTCGAGGAACTCTGGGTTCTTGAAGGTCGAGGCAGTGGAGACGTTCTCGAGGCCCTCGGAACCGCAGAAGCGGCCCTGGGCGAAGGGCAGGTCGGCGGAAACGCAGACCACGGCGGTGTTGTCGAGGCCGGCTGCCTTCTCGTTGAAGGTGCGGACGCTAGTCGCGCAGGTCGGCGTGTCGACGCTGGGGAAGATGTTCAGCACGACGTTCTTGCCGGCGTAGTCGGCCTTGGTCACCGCGCTGAGGTCGCCAGCGGTGAGGGTGAAGTCGGGTGCGTCGTCGCCGACAGCGGGGACGGTGCCGGATGTGTTGACCGGGTTACCGCCGAGCGTGATTTCTGCCATGGGAAGGGTCCTTTCGAAGGTGTTGGCTGAACCTACCGCTTCCGGCGGTGCGACGAGGGGTTCACGAGGGTTTCGGCTGCTTGGCGATCCTTGAGGAGAAGAGCGGACATGACCCGCGTCCTCGTCCGGTCATACACTGCGCCGATCAGCACCACTCCCGCCCCACCAGAACCGGCGCCTGCATCCGAAGGCAGCCGACCGCCCTTCGCACGCGCATGGCGGCTGGCGTTCCCGTTGTTGGCGTTGACGACCGCCTTCGGTGCACTCGGCGTCGCAACCCTTGCGTTCATGTTCAACTCTGATCGTGGTGACGACGCGGTCGAGGTCTCGACCGAAACCGACCCGACCGAGTTGGTGGACAACGCAACCTCGGGCAGTGACGGTGAGCAGAGTGAGGACGTTGAGGCGGGCGACGTCGATCCTCTCGGCCCGGTGATCTTGGAGGGTGACGAGGAAGCACCCGGACCTGAGACTTCGGAGACCACCGCAACCACGTCGCCGTCAACGACGGCCGCTTCAACCACGAGCACGTCCTCTCGCTCGACCACGGCCGCTCCAACGACTCCGGCTCCAACAACTCCGGCAACGACCGCTTCCGCCTCGTCAAGTACGACTTCGGCGGACGCGACCTCCACAACGACATCGTCGACGACCTCCACCGACGACAGCGGGCCCGCTCCGAGCCCGCGCCCGACGGTCGACCCGACGCTTCCGGGTGGCGATCCCGTCGAACCGGGCACCCCCGGGCCGTCTGTCCCCGCACCGACGCAACCGCAGCCCACGGTCCCTGGGTCCGATTCGACCTCGCCCACGGAGAGCACTGATCCGGATCCGGGCGGGCCGACGGCGACGGGACCAACGGTGACCGAACCGAACGGAGAGGGTGGAGACGGAACAGACACCACCGAGGCAACGGCGACGAGTGAGCAGCCCGCCGATGGCGACGCCGATCCCGCCACCCCGACGCCCACCTCACCGGTCGAGACCTCCCCAACCTCCGCAGACGCCGGCACCCCGTAGCCAGGCCCCGGATCAGTGGTGGTGGGGGTCAGGCACCCACAGGGGATCAGTGGCGGTGGGGGTCAGGCACCCACAGGGCAGGGGCAGGGGCACTGGGGAGCGAGGGTTACGTGTTCACCAGCGCGTGGATGAAGAAGCATGCGAAGACGGCTACGCCAGAACGGGCGCCAGCCACTTTCGAGCCTCGTCCAGGGTCATTCCCTTGCGAGCTGCGTAGTCGGCAAGTTGATCCTCGCCCACCTTGCGGACGCCGAAGTACCGGGCTTCGGGATGGGAGAAGTAGAGCCCGCTGACGGCCGCTGCTGGCGTCATGGCGAAGCTCTCGGTGAGCGAAACACCGATGGCGTTCGGCGCCCCAGGCGTTGGTGAGCCCAGAAGGCGGAAGATCGCTTCCTTCTCCGTGTGGTCTGGGCAGGCGGGATAGCCAGGAGCGGGACGGATGCCCTGGTAGCGCTCTTTGATCAGCTCTTCGTTCGAGAACGTGTTCAGCTGGTAGCCCCAAAGGTCGGTGCGGACCAGATCGTGCAGGTACTCGGCGCATGCCTCGGCCAGGCGATCAGCGAGCGACTTCAGCATGATCGATGAGTAGTCGTCTCCGGCTGCCTCGTAGGCCCTGGCTCGCTCGTCGATGTCTCTCCCGTCCGGGGCTCGGCCGGTGGACACGGAGAAGGCTCCGATGTGATCCTTCACGCCGGACTCTGCCGGTGCGATGTAGTCCGCGAGTGCTCGATTGGGTCGGCCGTCTCGGTGCACAACCTGCTGGCGGAGGGTGTGGAACGTGGCCGCCACCTCCGTTCGAGTGGTGTCGGCGAAGACCTTGATGTCATCACCGACGGATGCCGCAGGCCACAACCCAACGATGGCACGAGCCTCGATCCAGTTCTCGCCAATGATCTGGTCAAGCATGCGCTGCCCGTCGGCAAAGACGGAGCGAGCGGCATCTCCGACGACGTCGTCTTCGAGGATGCGGGGATAGGCACCGGCGAGATCCCAGGTGCGGAAGAACGGTGTCCAGTCGATGTAGTCCCTGAGTGTTCGAAGGTCGATGCAGCGCAGTTCTTGGGTGCCGGTCAGCGTCGGCTCGGGGGCCACACCAGCGGTCCAGTCGATCGCAGAGCGATTGGCTCGGGCCGCTTCAATGTCGAGCATGGGCTGCTTCGTGCCCCCCGCTCGGCCGCTGCGCACAGTCGCGTAATCGTTGGCCACTTCTTCAGCAGCCGTTTCTCGTTCATCACTGAGGAAGCGCGACACGACACCGACAGCGCGGGATGCATCGCTGACATGAACGACTGGGTGGTCATACGCCTGGTCGATCTTGACCGCTGTGTGGACGCGGCTTGTCGTGGCACCCCCGATGAGCAGAGGCACGTCGAACGATTGCCGCTGCAGTTCGCCAGCGACGTGCACCATCTCGTCCAGGCTGGGAGTAATGAGGCCCGAGACGCCGACCATGTCCGCGTCGTGCTCCTTCACCGCATCGAGGATCACCTGCGCCGGCACCATCACGCCAAGGTCGATGACCTCGTAGTTGTTGCAGCGCAGGACAACGCCCACGATGTTCTTCCCGATGTCGTGTACATCGCCCTTCGCTGTGGCCAGTACCACAGTGCCTGCCTTGGTCTGACCGTCGCCCTCGCCCTGCACGAAGGGCTCGAGATGGCCGACGGCCTTCTTCATCACTCGCGCGCTCTTCACGACCTGGGGAAGGAACATCTGCCCCGAACCGAAGAGGTCTCCGACCACGTTCATACCGTCCATCAGCGGGCCCTCGATGACATCGAGGGCTCGGCTCATCTGCTGCCGGGCTTCCTCGGCATCGTTCACCACGAACTCGTCGAGTCCGTGCACCAATGCATGAACGATTCGGTCATGGACGGGTTTCTCTCGCCAGCTCATGTCCGTTGCGGCCGCTTGTGCGGTGCTCTTTGCATCGCTGGCCACGTCGATCAATCGGTCGGTGGCATCGGGTCGACGATCGAACAGCACGTCTTCGATTCGCTCCCGCAGATCGGCGGGGATGTCGTCGTAGACGGGCAGGCGCCCGGCGTTCACGATGACCATGCTCAGTCCGGCCTTCACCGCATGGAACAGGAACACGGCGTGCATGGCCTCTCGGAGCGGGTTGTTGCCTCGGAACGAGAACGAAAGGTTGGAGAGCCCGCCGGAGACATGGCTGTTTGGGTAGAGCGTGCGGAGCTCGCGGGTGGCATCGATGAACGCCTTGCCGTACTCGGCATGAGCTTCGATACCAGTGGCGACAGCAAACACGTTGGGATCGAAGATGATGTCCTCGGGCGGCATGCCAACCTGCTCGGTCAGCAGCTCGTAGGCTCGCCGGCAGCACGCCACCTTGTGCTCGAACGTCTCGGCCTGTCCGGATTCGTCGAAGGCCATGACAACGACGGCAGCTCCGTGGCGGCGGGCGATGCTGGCCTGCTCGAGGAACTGCGCCTCTCCCTCCTTCAGGCTGATCGAGTTCACGATCGATTTGCCCTGCACGCACTTGAGCCCGGCCTCGATCACGGTCCACTTCGATGAGTCGATCATGATCGGTACTCGGCTGATGTCGGGTTCGGTGGCGATCAAGTTCAGGAAGCGGACCATGGCCGCCTCGGAATCGAGCATGGCCTCATCCATGTTCACGTCGATGATCTGGGCGCCGTTGTCGACTTGGTCTCGGGCGACGGCGACCGCCGCGTCGAAGTCCTCCTCGAGAATGAGCTTGGCGAACTTGGCCGAGCCGGTGACGTTCGTGCGCTCACCCACGTTGGCCAAAAGGCTGTCACCGTCGATCACCGCAGGCTCGAGGCCGGACAGGCGGGTGGCAACCGGGCGCTGGGGAAGCTTCCGAGGCGCAACACCCGCCACCGCGTCAGCGATGGCAGCAACGTGAGCGGGCGTCGTGCCACAGCATCCGCCGACGATGTTGAGATGACCCGCTCGGGCCAATTCACCGAGGACCTGGGCCGTGTGCTCGGGAGCCTCGTCGTACTCGCCCAGTTCGTTCGGAAGACCGGCGTTCGGATGGCAGCTGACGGGAACCTCGGCAATGCGAGCGAGCTCCACGGCGTGAGCGGCGAGATCGTCGACCCCAAGCGCGCAGTTGAATCCGACGGAGATCGGCGCCGCATGCCGCATCGAGTACCAGAAGGCTTCCGAGGTCTGGCCAGAGAGCGTGCGCCCCGACTTGTCGGTGATGGTCCCGGAGATCATCACGGGAATGTCGAGGCCGGTCTCTTCTCTCAACTCGTCGATGGCGAAGAGCGCGGCCTTCGCGTTGAGCGTGTCGAAGATGGTTTCGACCATCAGCACATCTGCTCCACCCTCGAGCAGACCCTCGGCGGCTTCGCGGTAGGCGTGACGCAGCTCGTCGAACGTAACGTCGCGCCGAGCGGGATCGTTGACGTCGGGGGAGAGGCTGGTCGTCTTGCTCGTCGGGCCGATCGCCCCGACGACAAAGCGAGGCTTTGCTGGGTCTTCGAGCGAGCGCTCGTCGCAGACCCGCCGGGCGATGCGAGCGGCGGCCACATTCAGTTCTCTCGCCACCGACTCCAGGCCGTAGTCGGCCTGGGAGATCGTGGTGGAGTTGAACGTGTTTGTGGTGATGAGATCGGCGCCGGCGTCCAGGAACGAGCGGTGAATGTCGGCGATCAGCTCAGGCCGAGTGAGAACCAGGAGATCGTTGTTGCCCTTGAGGTCGCCAGCGTGAGCAGCGAATCGCTCGCCCCGGTAGTCCGAGTCGTCGAGTCCGAGCTGTTGGATGCTGGTCCCCATTGCGCCGTCGAGCACGAGAATGCGTTGCGCCAACCGATCGCGCAAGTCCCAGATCCGCTGGTCCCGGTCTGTCATTGCCCAGCCGCTCATGAGGCCACCTCGATCGAATCGTTGTTGGTTGAGACGCTGGCGCCTCGTGGCCGGATGCCGAGCATGTGACAGGTCGCAGCCACGAGTGCCGGTCGGTTCATGGTGTAGAAGTGGAAGGTGTCGACACCGTGCTCGGCGAGCTGTCGGCACTGCTCTGCAGCGACCGTGGCTGCAACCATCTGACGGATCTCTGGTGCGTCATCGAGCCCGTCGAAGAGCTCCGGCATCCAGGCAGGGATGGTTGCCCCGCACCGCTCGCTGAACGACCTGACCTTGGCGAAGTGCCAGACGGGCATGATCCCCGGGATGATTGGAGCGGTGATGCCAGCAGCACGGGCTCGGTCTCGGAAGTGGAGGAAGTCCTCGGTATCGAAGAAGAACTGCGTGATGGCCTGATCTGCGCCGGCGTCGAGCTTGCGCTTCAGGTTCTCGATATCGGCGTCAGCTGAGAGGGCTCGAGGGTGTGTCTCTGGGTAGGCGGCAACAGAGATCGTGACGTCGGCGTCGACCCTGCCTCGGATGCCAGCGACGAGGTCGGCCGCGTCCGTGAAGCCATCAGCATTTGGCTGGAGGGTGTCGGACGTGTCGCCTCGGAGCGCCACGATGTGCCGGACCCCAGCGACGACGTACCGATCGATGACGTCCTCAACATCGCGGCGTGTTGCTCCGACCGCGGTGAGGTGACCGGCCACGGGAGCCGCCGTCCGTGTCTGAAGATCACGGATCGCTCTGTGGGTTCGCTCTTGGCTGGTGCCACCTGCGCCGTAGGTGACCGACACGAAGCTCGGCTCGAAAGTATCCAGCTGTTCGGCGCACTCGAAGAGCGTGCGAGTTGCTACCGGTGTTGCCGGCGGGAAGTACTCGAACGACACATTCATCCGCCGCCGGATCGGCGTGGCGGGCCAGGCGCGACGGCCAAGACGGTCGGCCGTTTCTCGGATCGAGTCGTTGGCGACGGGTTGCGGTTCATGGCGGACGTTCACGACGCCACCTCCAGAGTGTGTAAGTCAGGTGCGTCGGCGTGCTGGCGGGCGACCCAGATGGTCGTGACTAAGCCGGCGCGCTCGCGGCGCCCCGCAGGGCCTGCGGGGTGCAGATGTTCGATCTCGATGTCAACGAGCCCAGCGTCGGCGCACCACCGCTCGACTTCTTCGGCGGCGAAGCCGAGGAAGCGGTGCTCGAAGTCAGAGCGGAACGCTTCGAGTCCGTGGGGAGCGAAGTCGACAATGAGAAGTGAGCCGTTCGACCGTAGGGTGCGCGCCGCTTCGGCCACGGCGCTGGAGGGATCGTCGAGGAAGTGCAGCACGTGATGGAGCACGACCACATCCATCGATCCGTTCGGGAGCTCCAGGTCGTACACATCGCCGCGGCGGACCGAGCAGTGCCGGAGCCCCGCCCGGTCCAGATTCGTGCGAGCGACGTTGAGCATCTCCGAGCTCAGATCGATACCAATGCCCCGACGCACACGATCGGCAAACACCTCGAGCATGCGGCCGGTCCCCGTGCCGACATCGAGGAGGTCCCGAGTCGGCCGATCCTCGATGGCTTCGATGAGCGCCGCTTCGACCTCGCCGTCGCTCACGTGCAGGTCTCGCACCCGATCCCACTCGCTGGCGATCCCGCCGAAGTAGGCCGCCGCCGCCTCGGCTCGCTCCGCCCGAACGGTTTCCAGCCGCGCCCGATCTCGCTCGAGCGCAGGATCATTCAGATCGACGAGGGAGACCACTGCGTCGTAGGCGGCAGGCCGGCGATCGGGCGGGGGTGGTCGGAAATACGCCCTCGTGCCTTCGGTGTGCCGCTCGAGCAACCCGGCCTCGACGAGCAGCTTCAGATGCCGGCTGACCCGAGGCTGGGTTTGGGCCAGAACGGTGCACAGCTCCCCGACGGTCAGATCGATCGTGGACAACACGGCGAGGATTCGCAAGCGAGTGGGTTCGGCTGCTGCTCGCAGTCCGGACAGCGCATCGTCGAAAGGCATAAGAACATAAAGATATGTGCATGTATGCGAATTGCAAGCGCGGATCGCTGATTTCTCGGCCGATGCGACAGCGATGCGGGGCTGCCGTAGTGTCCATGGAGGGCACGAGTGGCATTGGTCACAGGGACCATCAAGTCCTTGACTTCTGCCCTCTCGCCCCAAGCCGCCCCCGTTGACCGTCACTGGGGGCTGAGTCCACAGGGGGACCAATCATGGTTGTGAAGACACGGGGCGCCGTCCTGAAGTCAGTACCCGGTACGTGGGAAGTCGTCGACGTCGAGTTCGAAGACCCTCGCCAGGGTGAAGTCCAGATCAAGATGACTGCCTCCGGCATGTGTCACTCCGATGATCACTGCAGCACCGGCGACATTCCCGTTGCCGTGCCGTTCATCGGCGGTCACGAGGGAGCTGGCGTCGTCGAAGCGGTTGGCCCCAACACACCCGGGTACGAGGTCGGCGATCATGTGGTGATGTCGTTCCTGCCGGGATGCGGCAAGTGTCGCTGGTGTGCATCGGGCCAGCAGAACCTCTGCGATCTTGGTGCCACCCTCCTCGCTGGTACTCGAGCTGATGGCAGCTTCCGGGCCACCGTCGACGGCGCCGAGGCCGGTCAGATGTGTGGCATCTCGACGTTCTGCGAAACGATCGTCACCTCGGTCGACTCGGTGATCGTGGTCGACAAGGACATCCCGCTCGACAAGGCCTGCCTGGTCGGCTGCGGCGTAGGTACTGGCTGGGGCTCCGCCGTGAACTCGGCGGCAGTGAAGCCTGGCCAGACCGTGATCATCATGGGCATTGGCGGCATCGGCATCAACGCGGTGCAGGGCGCCTCGCACGCTGGCGCCAGCAACGTCATTGCCGTTGATCCCGTGCAGTTCAAGCGCGAGATGGCCGAAACCATGGGTGCGACCAAGACGTTCGACAACATGGCCGACGCCACCGAATACGCCCAGGGCCTCACCAACGGACAGGGCGCAGACTCCGCGATCGTGACGACGGGCGTGATCTCGAGCGAGCACATCGCCGAGGCCTTCTCCTCCATTCGCAAGGCTGGCACCGTCGTGGTGACCGGACTCGGTAACCCCGAAACGTCCCTCGTGCAGATTCCAGCCTTCGAGCTCACGCTGTTCCAGAAGCGGCTGCAAGGCTCGCTCTATGGCGAGTCCAACCCGACCCGCGATATTCCGTGGCTCCTCCAGATGTACACCGATGGCAAGCTCAAGCTCGACGAGCTCGTCACCAAGACCTACACGCTGGACGACATCAACCAGGGCTACGAAGACATGCACGCCGGAACGAACCTGCGCGGCGTCATCATCTACTGACTCGCATCGCTTGGACGGTGCCCGCTCGCTGCACGGCACGCGGGCGCTCTCCGGACCGAATACGTACGAGCCTTGCCCCGGCTAGACGGGGTCAGACGGATGCTGAAGGCGTGCCCCAAGTGGGGGCACGCTTCCATCCTCGTCCGGTCGTGCAATGGCTGCTTCGGCCAACGCCAGCATCGCCCGTCCGGCCAGTCCAGGAGTGATGGCTTCTGGGTCCACCTGACCTCGGAGAGCCAGGCCGTCGAGCGTCGCTCGCGCGAGAACGACGACTTCTTCTGGGGTCAAGCCCTCTCGCCTAGCGAAACCTCGTTCTTCCATCGCCGAAGCGAATCCTTGGGCGAGGCCGTTGAAATCGGGCTCACGGAACCGATAGAGGTCGCGCAATCGAGCCGCCGCTGTTGGACTGTCCGAGGCGAGTGCGCGTATCGCGGCTTCGTTGTGCAGGCGTCCTGCTCTCCTTGGGGCAGTCTCGCCAAGCTCGATCACGGCCGACGCGAGGTCGAAATCGTTGGTCGGAACCCAGTCGCTTCCTTGTGAGAGGAATTCGTGCTCCGTGACTGTCTCTGGGGCCGGAGGGAGCAGGCAGTGATCGATGAGCGCGTCGACGAGGGCCTGCTTGCCGCCGAAGTCTCGAACGATTTGACCCCGGTCGATCTCGCTTCGCTCCTCGAGGTCGTCGTAGGTGAGACCCTTGGCCCACTTGATGTCGCCAGAGAGGAGAAGCTTGGCCGCAGCGTTCAAGACGGTGGTTCGTCGTTCTTCGCGAGTCCGTGAGGCGTCCTTCACGCCGCAATGTTAAGGGCAGGTCCGGTCGTTCGATCGGAAGATGGGGCCCGAGTTGCGGAGCCCGCCACCCGGCAATATGCCATGCTGCGTACCGTGACCTGGCACAAGATTCTCGACCCTGACGAACTGCCCGAAGGGCGAGTTACGACCGTGACGATCGGAACCCGATCGCTGGCCGTAACTCGCTTCGAAGGGCAATTCGGCGCTCTGGACAACCGGTGCCCCCACCAAGGAGGCCCTCTGGGTGAAGGTTCCATCGAGAATGGCCTTCTCCGGTGCCCTTGGCACGGCTACGACTACTCACCGCTCGATGGCAAGCCCCCGCCGCCGTTCGACGATGCGCCCCCGTGCTTCACCACCGAGGTTCGCGACGATGGGGTTTATGTCGAGCTTCCTCCCGAGCCGGAGCCGGTGCGCACTGCATCCGATGTGATGGTCGAGACCATGACCGCATGGGGCGTCAACGCTGTGTGGGGAATGGTCGGCCACTCGAACCTGGGTTTCGCCGATGCCATGCGCAAGGCCGAGAGCAGGGGAGACCTCCGCTTCTTCGGCATTCGCCACGAAGGGGCTGCCGCCTTCGCCGCTTCCGCGTACGGAAAGCTCACCGGCGAGCTTGCGGCTTGCTTCGCCATCGCCGGTCCTGGCTCAACCAACATGCTCACCGGCTTGTACGACGCCAAGGTCGATCAGGCGCCGATCCTCGCCCTCACGGGCCAGGTGCCGTCGAAGTCAAAGGGGCGGGGAGCATTCCAGGATCTGGATCTCGTCGCTGCCTTTGCTGACGTCGCCCGCTTCAACCAAGCCGTCCACGGCAATTCCAACCATGCCGAGCTCATGACGCTGGCCTGCAAGACGGCCATCGTTGAGCGGACCGTCTCGCATCTCACGCTGCCCGACGAGGTGCAGCCGATGCCGTCCGATGCTGCTGCCGGTGGGCCCGCTGGGCGAACGGGTGCCCGAACGATCTCACCGCCCACCGAGGCGCTCGCTGCCGCCGTCGACCGCATTGCCCAGGCAGAGAAGCCACTCATCATCGTCGGAGCCGGCGCTCGCAAGGAGATGGCCGAGGTCGTTGCCCTGGCTGAGCAAATCGGTGCCCCGGTTGCCACCACGTTCAAGGCAAAAGGGCAGATCTCGGACAGCCACCCGCTCGGCTGCGGTGTGCTGGGCCGAAGCGGAACTCCGATCGCGTCCTGGTTCATGAACGAGAGCGACCTCATCGTTGCCTTCGGTGTGTCGTTCTCGAATCACACTGGCGTCTCTGACTACAAGCCGATCATCCAAGTTGACGACGACCCGATGGCGCTTGGCCGTTTCCACCCGGTCGAGATTCCGGTGCAGGGCAACGTAGGCGTCACCGCTGGCCTGCTCTCGTCCGCTCTCGCTGCCAGCGCCGCAGCCGGTGAGCAGGCGTGTATCGACCGCACCGATGAAGTCGCTGCTCGCTGGTCGTTGTGGCGAGACGAAAAGGCGAGCCGTCGCCACGACGACAAGGGCGCTGGCGTCAACGCCGCCGCCGTCTTCGACGCCATGGAGAAGCACGTTCCCGGCGACGCTGTCATCGCCGTCGATGTCGGCAACAACGCCTACAGCTTCGGCCGCTACTTTGAAGTCACCGGGCAAGACGTGCTGATGTCCGGCTACCTCGGATCGATCGGGTTTGCCCTCCCCGCGGCGATGGGCGCGTGGGCGGCGGTCGGCGACACTCGCAAGGTTGTGAGCGTGAGCGGCGATGGTGGCCTCGGTCAGTACGCCATGGAGCTCACCACCCTTGCCAAGTACGGCATGAACATCACGCATGTGCTGCTCAACAACAACGAGCTTGGCAAGATCTCGAAAGAGCAGCGCTCGGCTGAATTCGACGTCTGGCAGACGAGCATGCACAACCCGGACTTCGCCGCCTTTGCCGAGCTGTGTGGCGTCACATCCTTCTCGGTTCGAACCCTCCAAGAGCTTGACGGAGCGCTCGCTGCAGCGATCGCCCATGACGGCCCAAGCCTTGTCGAGGTCCATACCGACGCACTTCTGCTGTAGGAGGCGTACAAGGCTGGTGAGCGCAGACGTGGGTCGTTTGGCCCTTCGAACGCGTACTGACTCATATCAATCAGACGTGGTCCGATGGGCAGGCATGGCGGAGACATCCCTGCTCGAAACGGTCCAGCGGTTTGGACGATCAGGTCGCGACGAGACCAAGCCACCGGCGCGCTTTGACGCCGAACACAACGTGCTGTGGCTTGGCGATGTTCCGCTGCCGTTCGCACCAGGCCAGCAGACCAACGCCATGATCTTGCGTGCGGTCGCCGAGTCGATTCGAGAGCTTCGCCGTCTCGGAAAGAGCGATCCCTGCTACCTCCGCCAAGCGGACATGCCGAGTTATGTGCAGATTCTCAACCTTCGCTCGAAGAGCATTCGCCGAGACCTTCGCAAGGAGCTTCGGCTGAACAAGCGCGAAGCTGGCGAGACGCTTCAAGCCTTGCGGAACGTTGCCGCACACCTCAACGCGTAGCTCGAAGGCTGCGCTGAATCGTTCCACTCGTTTGCCGGTTGTTGATCCGGTTGCACACCAGTTGTGACAAGGTGGCCCGATGGGTTCGCCCGAGATTGCTTTCATCGCCCTTGCGCTTCTTCTCTTTGCGTTGGTGAGCCGTTGGGTCGAGCGTGTTGCGCTGACGATGCCGATGGTGTTCGTCGCTCTGGGCTGGGCCGCCGAGCGACTTGGCTTGGTCGAGCTCGAGGTCGAGATCGAAGGGATCGTGCTGCTCGGCGAGGTGACGCTCGCCGTTATTCTCTTCAGCGACGCGGTTCGGATCGACACAACCGCGCTCTGGCACGAAGCGGGGCTCCCCGCACGGTTGCTCGGGGTCGGTTTGCCTCTCTCGATCGCCCTCGGCACGCTCATGGTCAGCGTGTTGCTCCCTGAGCTGAGCATCTGGGAGGCAGCCTTGATCGCCGCGATTCTGGCCCCGACTGACGCCGCTCTCGGACAGGCAGTGGTAGAGGAGCGCTCAGTTCCCTTGCGAGTGCGACAGGGCTTGAACGTGGAGTCCGGCTTGAACGACGGACTCGTGCTGCCCGCCGTTCTGCTGTTCCTTGCCCTCGCAACTGGCGAGGAAACCGACGCTGGCTTCTGGACGACCTTTGCTCTCCGTCAGGTCGGCCTCGGAGTGCTTGTCGGTGTTGTGATTGGCGGCGCCTGCGGCTTACTGCTCTACCACGCTCGAGAGCGCGGTCTCGTCGAAGGCATCTACGGACAGATCGGCACCCTCGCCGTCGCCATCGCCGCTTTCACCGTGGCCCTGGGGCTTGATGCGAATGGATTCCTGGCCACGTTCGTGGCCGGCCTGGCCTTCGGCACGGCGATGCCTGATCGGGTCGCCGATGAGGTCGATGAGTACACCGAAGACACCGGCCGACTCCTGGCCGTGATCGCCTTCTTCGTGTTCGGCAATGTGCTGCTTCCGGGAGTGGGCGCTGCTCTGAGTCCCGCCGTTGTGATCTGCGCGCTCGGCGCGCTCACGCTCGGCCGGATTCTCCCTGTGGCGCTGGCGCTGGCCGACATGCGGCCGGCTGGGGCCACCGTGCTCTTCGTCGGGTGGTTCGGCCCGCGAGGCCTGGCCTCGATCCTCTTTGGGCTGATCCTGTTGGAGGAGGAGTTGCCCGGCGGCGAGGAACTGTTCAGCGTCATTTCGCTGACCGTCCTGTTCAGCGTGGTGCTTCATGGGGTGACGGCAACGTGGGGCGCCAAGCGCTACGGACGCTGGTTCGCCGACGTGGACGACGACGAGAAGGGGCACATGCCCGAAGCGGTCGAGGTTCCGTCACATCGCCTGCGCTGGCAACGCTGACGCTGGCGCGGATCGCCTGGCAAAGGTTGGTTGCCATCTCGCGCAGCCTCTGCTTGACTGTCGAGCGATGAAGATCCGCCTCGCCCTCGTAGTAGTACTCACGTAGCGCACACCGGGTCTTTTTCGTGTGCGCAGCCTCCCTCCGGGGAGGCTTTCTTGTTTTTCACCCCAGACTTATTCCGGCTCTTGGTCACCCATGACCCGGATCCCAAACCCGCAACACCAAAACGGAGAAATGCCATGACGGCACCAGAGCGACTCAACGGGGGCCAAGCCCTCATCAAGAGCCTCGAGATGGAGAACGTCGAGGTGGTCTTTGGCTACCCCGGCGGCGCCATCCTTCCGGTGTACGACCCGATTATCGACGCCAAGCTCCGCCACGTGCTCGTGCGCCATGAGCAGGGTGCCGGTCACATGGCTGAGGGCTATGCCCATGCCACCGGTAAGCCCGGCGTTTGCATGGTCACCTCAGGCCCGGCGGCGACCAACGTGGTCACGCCGCTCGCCGACGCCATGCTCGATTCCGTCCCAATGGTGTGCATCACCGGCCAGGTCGCCCTTGCCGCCATCGGCACCGACGCCTTCCAGGAATGTGACACCACCGGCATCACGCGCTCGATCACCAAGCACAACTTCTTGGTGACCCGGGCCGAGGACATCCCTCGGGTGATCCGAACCGCTTTCCACATCGCGACGACCGGGCGCCCTGGTCCCGTTCTCGTCGATATCCCGAAAGACATCGTCGACGCCAACAACCCGGCCGCCTACTTCGATTGGTACTGGCCGGAGATCGAAGATCTCGAACTGCCGGGCTACCAGCCCAATGTCGATCCCGATCCGACCGCCATTGCCGATGCAGTGGAGCTGATGCTCGCCGCGGAGCGCCCCGTGCTCTACGTGGGTGGCGGCGTGCTCAAGGCACGCGGTGCCGAGGTGCTGCTCGAGCTGGCGGAGCTCACGAACATCCCCGTCGTCACCACCCTGATGGCCCGTGGAGCCTTCCCCGACTCGCACGAGTTGTGCTTGGGCATGCCCGGCATGCATGGCAACTACACCGCCATCACAGCGATCCAGCAGAGCGACCTGCTGATCGCGATGGGCAGCCGCTTCGACGATCGCGTGACCGGCAAGGTCGGAGCCTTTGCTCCCGGCGCCAAGGTGATCCACGTCGACATCGATCCGGCCGAGCAGGGCAAGGTCCGCATGCCCGACGTGCCGATCGTGGGCGACTGCCGCCTGGCGATGGAACTGATGGTGGAGGAACTGAAGGCCAAGGGTGCACCCGAATCCCTCGCCGATTCGTCGGCCTGGCGCCAGCAGGTCTCCGGCTGGCAGGAGAAGTATCCGCTCACGTACGAGCAGTCCGCTCCGGGCGAGCTCCTGAAGCCCCAGTACGTGCTCGAGCGTCTCCGTGATCTCTCGCCGGAGGACACCATCGTGGCGTCCGGCGTCGGCCAGCATCAGATGTGGGCCAGCCAGTACTGGACCTTCGATCATCCCTACACCTGGATCAACTCTGGTGGTCTCGGCACGATGGGCTTTTCCATCCCGGCCGCGATCGGCGCCAAGGCCGGGATGATGGACCGCACGGTCTGGTCCGTCGATGGTGACGGCAACTTCCAGATGACCGCCCAGGAACTCGTGACCGCCGCGGTCGAGAAGATTCCGATCAAGGTCGCGCTCATGAACAATGCGTACCTCGGCATGGTTCGCCAGTGGCAGTCCCTGTTCTACGAAGAGCGCCTCAGCGAGGTGTATCTCAGCCACGACATGCCGGACTACGTGAAGTGGGCCGAAGCCATGGGCTGTGTGGCGTTCCGAGTGGAAGACCCCGACGAGGTCGATGCCGTGATTCAGAAGGCGAACGAGATCAACGATCGTCCCGTCGTCATCGAGTTCCGCTGTCACTCGGAAGAGAACGTCTATCCGATGGTCCCCGCAGGCGGTTCGAACGACGCTGTCATCGTCGATCCGACCCAGCAACCCACCCTCGATGCCGAGCGCGCTGCCAAGGAGGCATCACAGTGAACCGCCCCGGAAACCTCGAGAACCACACCCTTGCCGTCGTTGTCGAGAATAAGGCCGGCGTGCTGGCCCGAGTTGCGGACCTCTTCGCTCGCCGTGGCTACAACATCGTCTCGCTCCTCGTCGCCCCGATGGATGATGAACGCTTCAGCCGTATCACCATCGTGGTGAGCGTTGAGAGCGCACCCCTCGACCAGATCGTGAAGCAGCTCTTCAAGCTGGTGAACGTCGTGGAGATCATGGAGATGATCCCCGAAGCCTCGGTCGAGCGTGAACTCATCGTGGCCAACGTGAAGGTTCCCACCGAGCGACGGGACGAGTTCACGGCCATCATCGAGCGGGCGCATGGCCGTATTCTCCACGACGGCGACGGTCACATGATGGTGAGCCTCGCTGGCGAGCCAGCCGAGGTCGACGCCATCGAGGCCGACCTCAAGGCATTCGACATCTTCGATCTGCAGCGCACTGGCCGAGTTGCCATGCGCATCGTGGGTGCGGAAGCTCCTGTCACCAAGGTCTGACCGGAACGCTCCCGGGATTCCCGCCGTTGGAGTATGCATGACCGACTTGCTGCTTCACGAAGAACTTCTCCTTCTCGCCCTGAACGACGAGGAGGGATCTGGGCGGTCAGATCTGGCCGTGGCCGGAGGGCTGCTCGCTGAGCTCTCATTGCGAGCAGCGGTGGTCGTCGAGAAGCGCAAACGCGCGGTCATGGTGACCGTGACCGATGCAGGTGCAGATGCTTCGACCGGCGACGAGCTGCTCGACGAGTGCTTGGAAGATCTGCGGACCTCGAAGAAGGAACGGACCGCAACTCACTGGGTCACCAAGTTTTCTCAGAAGAAGGATCTCAAACATCGGGTTGCCGGCCCACTCGTCGAGCGGGGAATCCTGGATGAGAACAAGCGGAAGTTTCTGTTCATCCAATACACCCGCTACCCGGAGCTGAATCCTCTCCCGGAGGCCGAAATGACCGAGCGGCTTCGCAACGCCATCGAGTACGACCACGCCGAGCCCACGGATCGAACGGTGGCCCTCGTGGCGTTGGCGGATGCTGCGAGCCTGCTCAGGAACAACCTCGACAAGAAGATGCTCCGAGCCAGACGGAAGCACATCAAGGAACTCGCCGAAGGCGCGACCACTGCCGAAGTCGTGAAGGCCGCAATTGAGGCAACGGCGGCCGCCATGGTGGTCCTGGTCGCCGCGACGGCTGCGACCTAGCGGCCTCGGGTCGGTTCCCGAAGCCTCACCGCCGACCTTGTCGCAGCATGATTGAAAGACCGCAGGAATCGCTCGGGCGGCGGTCAGAGACCATGGCTTGCTGTGTCGCTCCGAAGCGATGTTGCTCGAACACGATGAACGGCGAGGAGATAAGAGACAGCCGCGAGCATGCATGCAAGGATCGAGAGGCTCCAGTGGTTGGTCGCCTGCCAACCAGCGACGCCATAGAGACTTCCCACCGCGAGAGCTCCCAGGGCGGCAGCCTGGAGAAACCGTTGTACCGGGTATCCGACAATGCCCGCGCCGATGGCGACCGACTCGCTGAGAACGGGTAGCCCTCGGGTCGTCGTGACCAAGATTGGTCGTATCGATGCGAAGTTCATGGGGCGACGCGGAAGTGATCGCCCCAGCAGGTATCCAGCGCCCGCCGCTACCCCCAATCCAATCGCGTTCACGATCGACCCGGCAATCGGACCGAGTATGGCACCTGACGCCAACATGACAATCGTCGCTGGGATAGGGAGGATGGTGTCAGCCGTGAGGAGCGCGATGATGACAAGCGCTGCCATTCCCGCAGATCCTGGTATCCAATCCAGAACCAAGTCCTCGTTCCATCCGGCAAGCCCGACGATCAACCAGATGGCAATCGCCGCGCTGGCGGTTGCCAAGATGACGAACGCAGCACCAAGCCGGTACTTGAGGTTGGCAACAGTCAAGTCTCTCCTCTCGCGAGTTCTGTCACTCCGTTGACCGGGGACCTTGAGTCGATGAGTACGTTCAGACCCTTAGGTCTGCGGGTTGCGCAGCGAACGGCTGAGTTGACCGAAGTCGAAGCTCGTCGTTGATTCTCTGGTGCTCTCGGGTGTCGTCTTGCCTGGTCCCGGTGCTTCATCGCTGCCCGAGTCAAGGAAGGCGTAGAGCAGTTGACGCTGACCGACGCTTAGATCACGCGTGATCGGCATGAAGCGGAGGGACTCGAAGTTTTTGGGATCGCTGAGTCTCTTGATCAGTGCGGCATAGCTCAGGACTTGTTCTCGGTCGCCGAGCCGAAGCCAGTTGTCCATGCACGGTGCCATCGCCTCCCAATTTGACAGGACATAGTCGTGAACGTTCTCCCACGATGGAGCCATCGCCGCGATATCAGCGTCGCCTGGTCGCACCCGAAGGTACATGTAGGTGAACGACTGAGGGTCGAAGTCAGTAGCGGTGACCGGAACCCTGGGGTGTGGGCCCGGCTGAAACACCAGGCCTGTGATTTTCCCGGCCGAAGTGGGCAAGACAAAGTGGACTGTTCCCTCTTCATCCGTGATCTCGGTTTCTGCCGTCGGCTGGCTCACTCCGAGCTCGGACATCGTGACGGCGATGCCAGCGCCGGCTGGCTTGCCTCGCTCGTGTACCTGGACGCGAGCTTGCGCCGGTAACCCTTGGTCGACGTAGAGATTCGGATCGTCGGGAATCGCTCGCAATACAGTCTCGGCGAGGTAAGTGGTGCCGTCCACAGAGATCGCAAGATCCATTCCAGCGAGTTGTTTTGCGAGGTCGGGATCGATAGCGACGTCGACGATCCCCGAGGTTGCCTCGTAGGCGGAGCGTGAGTAGCTCGCAGGAGAAAGTGTTGCGACGTGTGTGACTGCTACCGCGGGTTGCGCATCCGTTGCGGTGAGTTTGAGGTCGCCAAGCTGAACCTTGTCGGTGTCGCGGTTGGCGGCGGGGATGCAGTTTGAAAGATCGAGCGTGACGCGGTCAGGGCCAAGCCTTGCGAACGCAGTGCCACAGGTGGCGGTCTTGCCACCGGGGTTCACCGCGATCGGCACGTGTTTGGTGACCAAGGGGCGATCGCCGGGTTCGTGCATCGGGTCGGCTCGACGCCACAGGCCGACCGTGCCGACCAGCAAGCTGCGCGCTGGGTTGGGCTGGAAACCACCCGCATTGAGCTTTGCTTGCAGCGCTTGGCCGCTTGCCTTCATTCCAGGTGACCCGTTCGAGAGCGTCGGGTCGTCGTAGTAGACCGTGCGGTAGGTGCAGAATCGGACCATCGTGCCAAGAACGTGCGGTTCGTCCATGTGACTCGCTAGGGCTTTGAGAGCCGGTGAGTCGAAGGTGTCAATCTGCAGTCCGTGATCCTTCGGGAAGCAGGTCTGCCATAGCACGGAGGCGACTCCAGCAATGGCGTCGTTGTTGACGTTCGCGGAGAAGTTGACGTAGCGATCGTGGAAGCGAGTTACCCGCTCTCCGTAGATCCGACACCCTCCGGCAGTCCCGAAGCTCATGTTGTCGAAGAACAGCTGTGAGGAAAAGGAGCCGTAAGGCTCGGTATCGATCAGCATCCCGGTGAAATCCACCGGTGCGTTGACGAAAGGGTCGGTGGTAACGAGACCTGATCCTGCATCGAAACCCGAGATGCTCGTATCGAAGAATCGCGATCGATAGGTGCCGTGCGGATTCCAGTTGCCAGCGCTGACCACTTGATCGATCGCCGCCTGCCGAAACTTCGCGACACTGTCGGCACGGACAGCTGCGGCATCTACCGTCGCATCACCGTCGTCTTCGTCATAGGCCGCTGGAGCGCTACTCACGGGGTAGTTGTTCGTTGTGACCGGGTCCCAGGCGATCTGGCCGCGAAAGTAGATCCGCGGAATCTCAAGCACGCTCATACGACGCTTCCCGTGTACGTGAAGGCCGGGCCAGCGACCGAGGTGCCATCGGCCAACGGAGCGGTCAGAGCTTTGCTGGCTGCTGCTCGAAGGTCGAACATCGCTCGCACAGCAAGGCCAAGCTCGCCAGCTCCATCCCCTCGAAAGGCCCTCGTGAGCGCATCGACCATCGCGGTATACGCGGCGTTGCAGGCTGCCTGGGCGGAGCGTGCTGTTGGGGGGTCCTTGGAGAAGTCATGGGCCTGTGGATCTGCGATCGCCGGGTAGCAAGCATCCCAGTTCACTCCGAGAGACCCGCCCCATGCGTAGCCGGTTGGATCCGAGCTCTTGACCAGCTGCTGATTGCGAGAGATCTCCCAGAATCGATAGTAGTGAGCGAGGTTCCCTTCGAAATCAAGCGGGCTTCCATCGGATCCGGGCGACACCGGCGTGCCCTCGCCTTCGGAGACGATTTCCGTGATTGCACGATGAGCGTCTGCGTAACTATCCACTGCAAACACTTGCCCCTGGAAGAACTGGGAGTCGCTCACCTGATTCCGGTTTGCAGTCCAAGCGTCGGTGGGGAGCGCCGCAAGTGCTTCGTCGAGTCGTTGGTAGTACTCACCAATCGTCACTGCCGAGTCGGCCTCCAACACGGACGGGTCAACCGCCTCTGCGGGTTCTTCGATTTTCATGCCTTGTTCCATCGCCGCGACCGAGAACGGCAGCAGATGCACAGTGAGATCGCGCTCAACGTCGCCAGGCAGCGGGCCCGGATAACGCGGAGGATTGATCTCAACGGTCCCGCCGATTGCGTTGAGAATGTTGCAGGCGAGGCACATGTGAATCATCTCTTCGGCGACGATCGAATCCAGCAATGCTGATGCAGCGGGATTTTGTTCGTCTCCGAGGGAGAACTTCGCGTACAGGTAGGGCGGTAGCGTTGCGAACTCCAGATCTATTGCCGTCTGCACTTTCGCTTGAGTGTCGCGAAGCTCGGTCGTTTCCGACCACACGAGCTTGATCATCGTCAGTTCTCCGGCCTGTTGCGGGCGCCTGGTTCGCAGAACTGCCAACCGTCAGGCGGAACTGGATCACAACAGCTCTGTTTCGACGACAAACGAATGTGCCGATCCCCGTTGCCATCTTCGACCTCCATGGCGATGCATGTCAATCGGGGACCTTGCCTTGCCTACTCAGATGCGATCGTCTATCGGTTCGCGGCGCTGGCCTGGTGCCGAGCGGCAATCGCATCGACTGACAGAAGCCGAAAGTTGTCAGCATGGTCATGAGGGTGAAGGCTGACGCGATGGCGTTCGAGACTGTCACTGGATACTGCTGGCCCCAATCGATCGCGCCCCGAGGCGCGGTGGACCTCCACTTGTCCTCCGCTGGCGGTCGACCGGTTGAGGTGGAGATCACCCGTGTTGCCGCCTCGCGTGACGTGGTGTGGTCGGGGAGTGTCGAGGCTGGTGAACACCCGACCCCGCACGACGCCTCATCCAACGGTTGCGGCTGGCCGTCGGCGACGTCGGTCGTTGCCAATGACGACTGGGCATCCGGCTACTACGAGGTGCTGCTCACCATCGACGTCGATGGGAAGAAGCGGACGAGCCACGCCTTCTTCGTTGTGCGACCGAAGGCTGACTCGCAGAACACGATCCTGCTCCAGCTCGCCACCAACACGTGGCACGCCTACAACGACTTCGGTGGTCGCAATCTCTACAACGGGGGAACCCACAGCTCGCTCCAACGGCCAATGGCGAGGGGCTACCTTCACAAGCCGGAAGGTGCCGGCCGACGAGTCACCACGACCAACCCTCCGGACCGGGACATGAACACCCACGTCGGCTACATCCGGATGAACCACCTCTCTGCCTGGGCGGGCTCGGCCGGTTGGCCCGACTGGGAGCAGCCCTTTCTCGCCTGGGCGGAACGCAACGGCTACGGCATCGATGTGGTCTCGAACGCCGACCTCGAAGAGCACCCGCAGATCGTGAACGGGTACAAGCTGCTGCTCTCGGTTGGCCATGACGAGTACTGGTCCGGCCCAATGCGAGACACCGTCGAGAGCTTCATCGCCAACGGCGGCAATGTGGCCTTCTTCTCCGGAAACACTGCCTTGTGGCAGGTGCGGATGGAGGAACTCGAGGGCGGTTCGAACTCGGTCATGGTCGGTTACAAGGGCCAGTTCAAAAACGACCCCGTGTATGGCACGGACCGGATCGGCGAACTCACCAGCATCTGGTCCGATCACCTCATCGGTCGGCCCGAGAACCAAATGACCGGTGTGAGCTTCACTCGAGGCGGGTACCACCGCATCGGCAAGCGAGTGACGAACGGTGCCGGGGGCTACACGGTGTTCCGGCCCAACCACTGGATGTTCGAGGGCACGGGTATCGACTACGGCGATGTCCTCGGGGCCAAGGCGACCACGGTCGGCTACGAGTGCGACGGCTGTGACTACACCACGATCGACGGCCTACCGCACCCGACTGGCAGCGATGGCACACCGGAGAACTTCGAGATCCTGGCCATGGTCCCCGCCGCCCACTTCACTCGAACGACAGCGGCCCGCCCACCGAAACCCAACGAGCCATCCGAGATCGAGTTCCTCGCCTCTCGCCTTTTCGACTCTCGAGACGAAGCGGCGGTGCAACGCATCGCCGCCGGCCAAGCCATGCTCGGAAGCTATGTCTCGGCCGGCGGCGGCACTGTCATCACATCGGGCTCGACGGATTGGGCACATGGTTTGGCGGGCCGAGACGAGCAGATTGAACGCATCACGTCCAACATCCTCAACCGCCTCGGCTGAACCGTCGCTTTCGGAGGGGCTTAAGCAGCGGAGCGCTCAACCGGCTGCGTCGAAGCCGAGGAAGATCCAGGCCAACTCATTGGACACACCCCAACGTGCGCCCACCTCATCAACGGCCAGCTCATCCCACCCGGCGGCCATGGCTGTGGCCTGCCCTTCCACTTGGATCGTCAACTCGGTGAGGAGGGGAGGCACGCCTTCTGGGGCCGACCGGATCTCGAACGTTGTTCCGATGAGTGAGGACTTCGCTTCGCAGGGCGTTTCGAGGTCCCATGCCAGGGACAGCGCTTCCGCCTGCTCGAACGTGTAGGCGTAGTCGAAGAAGAGGCCAGCGAGCGTCTCTGGGTAGTTCGGGTCGAGGCCGAAGAGCAGTTCTCGATCGATGCCGTCATCGCCCGTGAGCTTGTTGCCAGCGACGGCCCGAATGGTGGCCGTGTCCTCAAGCCCCCAGAGCATGGCAAGTTCTGCTGCATCGTCGGCAAACGCGGACTCGTCAAAAGTGGCGATGTGCGCCGCCCGTTCGTCGGTCACTCGGGCGAATGAGTCGAGCGCAATCCGATCCTGGGTTGACGCCAGACCGACTACTGCCGCCGCCGCCTCTGAGTCGGTGCCCCAGAGCCGAGCGAGTGACTCGAGTGATTCTTGTGACTGGAGCGTTCGTCCTTCGGCCACCCATCCGGAGAACCCGTCGAGCTCGGCGAGTGTGTCAGGGGCGGCAACGATCGGAGCGGCAGCGACAGGAGTTGTCGCCGTTGCGCTCGTACCGCCTTCAGGGCTCGGGTTGGCGATGTCGGTTCCGCTGTTGTCGCTGGCGACGAGGCCGATGCCGAGCGCAGCCACAGCGACAACCCCCGCGGTCGAGGCGACGTAGCCAGCACGTCGCCGACGGGCGGCGCTGCGCTCGTCAACCACGGCAAAGATGTCATCGAGGTCGGGGATTCGTTGGGCGGTGTCGCCATTCAATTCAGAGGTCTTCATGTCAGTTCCTCATCGGCTCTGCTCGGCCACGAGAACGTGGCTCAGCTTCTTGCGGGCGGCGTGGAGCGTGGTGGCCACGGTCCCTGGGGCAATCCCCAGCTGCTCGGCGATTTCTCGTTCTTTCAATCCGTCCCAGTACTTGAGCCGGACGATCTTCTGCATTTGGGGTGGGAGATCCGCTA
Organism: uncultured Acidimicrobiales bacterium; assembly: GCA_937997485.1. Lineage (GTDB taxonomy): Bacteria > Actinomycetota > Acidimicrobiia > Acidimicrobiales > SZUA-35 > SZUA-35. Next base: position 37,435 of record CALKTH010000008.1, read on the forward strand.
CGGCTCCGCTCAGCTCGTCCGCCATCTCGGGAGCTTCGGGATCGATCAGCACGATCCCGGGAAGTTGTTCTCGTTCGTTGCGCTCGACCGCTCGTCGCTCCAGTTCTCGACGACGCCACACCCGCTTAGCGCTGTTCAGGCCCGTGCGGTACACCCACCCGTTGGGGTTCTCCATCTTGGAGACTCGCGGCCACCGCTCGTAGGCCCGGGCGTAGGCATCGGCGACGGCTTCGAACGTCAGTTGGTCGTCCTTGATCGCAACCGCCAGCTGGCGACTCACCTCGGGAGCGGACGCCTCGTACCACGCAGCAAAGGCTCGGTCTCGTTGCTTGCGTCGCTGTGGACCGAACGTGATCATGCGTGCTGAGCCGCCTGTCCGAGGACATGGTCGACCACGCCGTCGACCATGGCGACGAGGTCGATCAGCGTCTGTGCCGACGTCGAGCCCGGAAGTGTCCGAACCTCCACGGTGTCGAGTACCGGCGCGTCCGCCACCAGGTTCATGATGTTGATGTCTCGATACTTCGTGACGCCGTCGATGGCGCGTGCTTCCTTGGCGATCGTCGCCCAGTCCATCGCTTCGTAGTCGTCGCGCTCCACAAGATCCACGACCGCTTGGGGGAGCGGTCCGAGGCGCGTGCAGTGTGGATTCGTGCCGAAGCGAGCTCGAAGCGCCTCGGCATGTTCAGTGAACGTCCACACCAGTCGTTGGAACGCCTCGGCATTCCGGAACGGCGCAGCGTCGTAGTGCACGTGGGTCGCAGATTCTTGCGGCACCGTGAAACCGAGCTGCGTCGCAAGACCCACGACGGTCTCCAGCCACTCGTTTCGTCCTCCGCCCAAGGGTGGCGAGATGATCTCACACACGCGCTCTCGCTCTCCGGGCATTCCGGCGACCAGGGCAACGCTGGCTCCGCTGGAGTCGGTCAACTTTGCTGCGGCATCATGGAAGGCGGCCTCGAGTCCCAATGAGTCCGCCGCCGCTTCGACCTCCGCTTGGCTGGCACCAATCGGTGCCAGCTTCGTGGCCAGCATGCGGAGGAATCGAGGATCGTCTGTCACCACCCGGCTCCAGCGTTCCGCCGTCTGCCGACGCGGATCGAGATCGTGTCGGATCGTGATGTCGTCCACGAGCCGAAGGAGCTGCCGGCCTTCCTGGTCGACCACATCGAACGCCGGCGTCATGTGGTGGAACACCTTGATCTGCTCGTGGGCCGCCGGCTCGGAGTCGAGGTGCCACGACGTCCGGACGTCAGCATCCCATTCGGTGGCGACGGCACGGGCGAGCTCGAGGCGCGACGACCCAACGGGGGCCAGCAGTTCCACCTCGATCCCGACTCGATGCACGTCGTTCGATCCAATCCGCCGATGGCCAGCTCAGGCGCCGAGGTCAGGCAGCGGCAGTTCAGCCAACACCTTCGTTCCGGCAGTGATCTTGGCATCGTAGGGGGTTTCCAGGCCCCAGATCTCTGCGAGCTGCACGGCGTCGTCGTAGTCGTATCCACTGTCGAAGAAGGCATCGACGGCGGCGAAGTCTTCGCTGATCTCGAATGTTGTGTCGTGGTCGAACGGCGCAACGCCATCGGGAAGCGGCTGTTCGGCCTTGATGAGCCCACCAGCCTTCACCTTGGCTTCGAACTCGGTCTCGAGGCCCCAGATGTCGGCCAGAACAACAGCGTCGTCGTAGTCGTAGCCAGCCTCGAAGTACGCATCGATCTGGCGGTACTGCTGCTCTTCCTCTGGTGTCGGAATCGACCCGAGCGGGTCGAGACCGTCGAGGAAGTAGTAGCCGGCCTTCACCTTGGTCTCGTAGTTGCCGTCGGTGCCCCAGTACTCGGCGAGGGTGAGCGCATCGGCGTAGGAGAGCCCGTTGTCGAGCGAGGCCTGGTGCGCAGCGGCCCGCGAGGCGAACGGCAAGCTGTAGCCGTCGAGCAGCAGCCCGCCGGCCTTGACCTTGGCGTCGAATGCGCCATCCAGACCCCAGAAGAGGGCGAGCTGCTCGGCGTCGCCATAGGCGTACCCGCTGGCCTTCCAGGCCTCAACCGCATCCAAACGATCGGTGCGCTCCACGTCGCTGGACTTGAACGCGGCCACGGCCGAGGCGGGCGTGGCATTGGCCCGAGCAAGGACGGGGCTTGCCGTGGTGACGCCAAGCATGGCCAGCAGGGCGGCGCCGGCCGCCATCTTCCGAACGGACACGCTCGTGGACGGTGCCGTGGTTCGGCGATTGGTTCCCTTGGCGGTGTTCTGTGTTGCGGTCATTCGATCTTCCTCCGTTTTGTGATCTACACGGGGCAGAGTCACGAGGGCGATCGATTCTTTGGTCCGTTCGAAGAATTTCTCAGATTTCTTTGAGCGTCCCGTTACGCCTTGACCAACTCCTTGGGGCGATCATCGCCGCCGTCCTCCGAGCCATCGGAATCAGCTGCGTCTTCTGTGGCGTCTTCGTCCATGTCGGCATCCTCAGCGTCCTCTGCTTCTTCGTCTTCCGGAGGATCCTCCAGCTCGGTGCGAGTTGCCTTGACCAACCACCACACGAAGGCCGGGGCGACGGCGAAGGGAATCCAGCTGAGTGGGGGTGCCGAGACGTAGCCACGAATCGTGAGGAAGGTGACGACCACAACGGACAGCCCGGCGAAGCGACCAAACCAGTCAGTTCCGATCTTCTTGCTGTCTCGGCCAAAGAGCCCGGCGACCGAGCTCAGGAAGCCAGGAATCGACAAGACAATAAACGTGGTCATCGTGAGGGTGGCCGGATCATCGATTCGGTTGCTGATGGCCTCGCCCAGTGTCTTGCCGACGACCATGAAGAACAGGATGGCGGGGACGCCACTCGGGAGCATTCGGTTGAGCAACGACTTGTTCGGGAATCGGTCCTTGATGATGCCGAGCCCGCTCGGAACCACCATCAGCGCCACGACAACACCGAGCTGCCAGACCAGGCCGATGTACGGCTCGATCACGAACACGAAGACCGCAGCCTTCAAGATCACGGACAACACCTGCTGCAGGTACCCGGGCTCGCTCTCTTCAATCGGTGCGGTCATCGCCATGCGTTCGGGGTAGGCGCTGATGGCGAGCGTCTCGAAGAGATAGCGACCGACGAGAGCGGCCAGCGCCATCAACGCCACCTGGTCAGCTCGCTCACTGATGGGAAGGGCAACACCCGAGAGGCCAGGCAGGGCCTTGAGCACGGTTTGCACTGCCCACGCGCCGAGCAGTGAACCGATAGCGACGTCAGCGAAGCGCTCCCACCGGTCGCCCCACGTATCCGGGCTCGGGCGACGGAACTTCCGGGCACCGCCAGCAATGAGCGGAACGGCATACCAAAGTGACCCGACACCCATCACCGTGCGGACGGAGTCTGCCGAGCTGATGCCGCCGGCAGCGGTCACGCCGATGGCGAAGACAACGGCGGCGGTGAACCCGGCAGAGGCATCGAGGATGCCGAGCAGAATCAAGGCCAACATCAGGCCGAGAGTCGGAGCTACAGCGTCGCCGCCGGTTTGAATGACTGCCAGCAGTCCGAGTGCGGCGCCGAAGGCGGGTGCAAACAGCGCGGTGCTGCCGAACATGGCCCGCATGGTGGATCCATCGGCCGTCACCCGGGCCAGAAGCGGCGAGCGAGTGCGCAGCCGATCGGGGAGTTCACGGCTCAGCTGGTCGACTCGAAGGACGAGAGGCCAACGCCAGGTCGCCGAGGCATCACCCCAGGCAACGGCCTCGACGCCGGAACCGAGCCCCTTGGTCTTGCCGGAGGCGATCTTGCCCTTCGAACGTGACTCCTCGGACTCGCCGGTACTGGAATCGCTGCGGCGGCTCGTCGTGGCTGTTGATCGCGAGGAGGACGCGGCGCTTGCTCCTGCTGAACTGCCGGACAAGCCGCTCCCGCCGCCACCGAGACCGCCAGTGGCGGGAGTGATCGAGCCGAGTGCTGCCATCGATCCGGCGGCCGCGGTCACGACCGTGACGATGGTGAAGCCATTGACACCGGAGTCGACGGTCTGGACCGGATCCTCAACGGGGTCATACACGGGGAGGCCGGTCGCCTCGTCGATCTCCTCGACCGAGGATTCAGGGGCGATGTCTTCCTGGGCTATCTCTTCGTCAGTCGCGGCAAGCGCAGCGGGCGGGTCTTCCTGAGGCTCACCAGCGTCAACGGTCGGCTCTTCGGGCACGACAATCTCCGGATCGCCGAGACGATCCAGGTCGCCCGTGTCGTCGACGGCGAAGAACCATGTGCCGGTCATCGATCCTTCCGGAGTGTCGGCGTGCACGAGCACTCGGTGCTCGCCAGCCTCCAGTCCGGCAGGGAGCACGAGCTCTTCTCGGAATGCGCCTGACCCGTCAGCCTCGATGCGGCCGATTTCGATCGGTGTCGAGTGCACGACGACTCGGGCCCCCGAACCAGGGGCGAGGCCGTCGCCTTCAACGACGACGACTGTCTCTTCGGTGTCCTCGCCTTCGTCACTGCTGAAGCCGAGCACGATCTCAGACTCGCCCATGCGGGCGACCTCTTCGGTGGAGATGAGCAGGGTCGGGCCGGCGATCGGACGCACTTCGAACGTTGCCTCTGCGAGGTCGAATGCTGGGTCGATCGTGAGGACCGCCACGCCTTCATCGTTGGCGAACGCCCGAACCTGGCCGTTCGCATCGGTGAGTGAGACGGAGGTTCCGGGAGTGAGCCCGGTGATTGTCATGACGGTTCCCTCACCGTTGGGCTGGGGTAGTCCGTTGTCCACCAGATCGGCCACGCCCATGCTGATGAAGCGGAAGCCTGCAACGTCTTCTTCGGGCAGCTCTGGTGGCTCGAGCACCGTGAAGGTCGTCGCCACGTTGGCGGCCCGGTAGTTCGGGTTGTCGAGCGTGGCCAGGAGTTCGTAGGCGCCGGGTTCGTTGGGCACGGCCTCGGACTCGTCATACGTGACTCGGAGACCTTGGAGCCCAGCCGGTCGGGTCTCGACCTCCGCTGGCTGAGGTTCGTCGCTCGAGCCCACCGTGTCGGTGATCACGATGATCTCCGCATCGGCCTTGGCGACGGCGAAGGTGATCGTCACGGTTTCCGCTGCCAGCCAGTCGTTGTTGCCCCCTTGGGTGGCGAAGACCTCGCAGTTGCCGACGCTCGTGTAGCGAAGCACACCATCCGTGATGGTGCAGACGCCGTCCGCTTGGAGCGCGACGGGCAGCCCCGAGCTTGCCGTGACGCCCAACCGAAGCGCTGGGTCGGCGAACTGGGCACCGGTCGGTGTTGTGACCGAAATCGATTGGGTGGCTTTGGCCACCGCAACCGTGACGGTGACGGGCGCGGCTGCCTCGAAGTTGCCGTCGCCCTCTTGGGACAGCGTGATGGTGCACGCGCCAGCGGCGTCGATCGAGATAGCGGCATCATCGTTCGAACACGCACCGCCCGCTTCGATGAGAATGGGCAGCTCCGACGATGCAGTGGGCTCGATCACGAACGGTTCGTCACCGAACGTACGAGGAGCCGGAGGGTCGAGGGCGATGGTCTGAGTGTTGGCGGCGATAACGAACGAGACCGTCTGCGAAGGAGCCGCACCCCAGTTCGCGTCACCCGGTTGCGCTGCCGTGAGCGTGCAGGTTCCGGCTCCGTCGATGCTGACGAGGCCGCCCACAATGCTGCAGGGTCCGGCCGCCGTCACCGTGACGTCGAATCCGGACGATGCGGTTGCGCCGTGCGCGAACGGTAGGTCTCCGAACACACGAGTGGCCGGCACGGGAACGTTGATGGTCTGGCGGCCCAGGCCGATCGTGAAGACGGCGGATTCCGCCGGAGCTGGGTTCCAGTTTGTGTCGCCCGGCTGTTCGAAGGTAACCGCGCAGCTGCCCGCGGCGAGTGGTGTGATCTCTGTCCCGACGTTTGAGCAGTCACCCGTCACTGAAACGGTGATGGGCAAGCCCGAGGGGGTGCTCGGCGTGAGAGTGATCGGCCCCTCATCAAAGAACCGGTCAGCCACGGCGCCAACGGTGATGACTTGATCGGCGGGGAGGATGACGAAGGAAGCGGTCTGCGTGAGTGCCGCGAACCAGTTGGCATCACCCGCTTGTTCGTAGGTAACGGTGCAGGTTCCTGCTCCGTTGGCCTCGATGGTCGATCCGGCCACGGCGCATGGACCAGTGGCGGACATCGTGATCGGAAGTGCCGAGGTGGCGGCGGCGGCAAGCGGCTGTGCAGCGGCACCGAACGTCATATCGGCCGGCGGCGTCACGGTGATCGCTTGCAGCGCTTGGTCGACGCCCAACGTCATCGTGATCGCGTTGGCCGCGGCCCAGTTGCCATCGCCTGCCTGGGAGAAGGTGAGATCGCATGAGCCGGCGCCGGTGATCGTCACAACGTCGACGGCGACGGTGCAAGGACCGGCAGCCGTGATGGAGACGGGTAGGCCCGAGGTTGCGTTCACGGGAACCGTGAAGGGAGCGTCGCCAAAGGTGAGGGCCGGGAGGGCGCCAACGATGATGCTCTGCACGCCGGGGGCGACGTTGACAACGTTGGTGACGGTGGGCGCCGGCGCCCAGTTGTAGTCGCCCGCTTGGTCAGCGGAGAGTGTGCAAGCCCCGGGGGCCGTGATCGTCACGTTGAATCCGGTCGACGTACATGCACCACTTGCTGTCAGCGTGACCGGCAAGCCGGAACCGGCCGTCGGGTTCACCGTGAAGGAGCCAATGTCGAAGCTGGTGTCTGCCGGCTGAGCGAAGGTGATCGCCTGCGGCGACGGGGGCACGAGCGGGTTGCTCCCATTGGCGATCTCGAGCGCGTCGTCGTACGTGTCGGCGTCGGTGTCGGCGAGCGTCGGGTCCGTTCCGTGGATGTTGACTTCATCCCCGTCGAGGAGCGTGTCCGCGTCGGTGTCGACCAAGAGCGGATCGGTAAGCCACACGCCGGTCTCGTCGACATCGGGCAGACCGTCGCCGTCATCGTCGGGATCGCAGGCGTTGCCTACGCCGTTGAGATCGGTGTCCAGCTGGGTCGGATTGGAGATGAGCGGGCAGTTGTCGATGTCATCCGTTGCCGAGTCGGTGTCGGTGTCGGCGAGGGTGGGGTTGGTGCCGTAGATGTTGATCTCGTCGGCGTCGGGGAGGGTGTCGGTGTCGGTGTCGGCGAGGGTGGGATCGGTGCCGTGAATGTTGATTTCATCGCCATCCGAGAGGGTGTCAGCGTCGGTGTCCGGCACGAGCGGATCGGTCAGGTGCAACGTGATCTCGTCGTTGTCGGTCAGACCGTCGCCGTCGTCGTCGGAATCGCAGGCATTGCCGATCAGATCGACATCGGTGTCGAGCTGACCCGGGTTCGGAACAGCCGGGCAGTTGTCTGCGGAGTTGAGGACGCCGTCGGCGTCCGAATCGTTTGAGGCGAGACCTTCGAGGAGCAGCACACCCTGTGTGTTGTGAATCTGGGTCGGGTCGATGTCCGAGCAGGTGAACTGGCCATTGCTCAGACCGAGGCACGACTGATTGGGCACACCACCCACGGAGCCGAACAGCGCGTCGAGCACGCCGTCACTATCGATGTGAACGAGCTCCACTGCTCCGGTGTTTGTGGGCGTTCCGGCAACATCGCTACAGGTGAGTCCGCCCGCGCCATCGCCGAGACACGATCTCGAGGGCACGCCATCGCCGCCGACAACGACGTCGAGGTTGTCATCGCCGTTGAGGTCTCCGACACGAGCTTGGCTGTGGTAGCCGCCGCCGTTGAACATGGAGCACGTGAAGGCACCTGCACCGTTGCCGAGGCAGAGGAGTTCGTTCGCGGCCCCGCCTCCACCGAAGACGAGGTCGATGTTGCCATCCTCGTCGAAGTCGCCCTGGTCGACGCCCAAGTTGTCAGCGGTGCCCGTGATGGCACTGCAGGTGAAGTTGGCAGCGCCGTCGTTCAGGCAGATGGCGGATGGCCCCGGCCATGCCGCGTATGCCAGGTCGAGATCGCCGTCGCCGTCGTAGTCATACACGGCGATGTCACGACCGCCGTTCGGGGCGGCGGCTCGGTTGCAGGTGAACCCACCGATGCCATCACCGATGCACACGTCCATGTTGCTCATCGTCTCGATGGCGCCAACGAATTCGAGGTTGCCATCGCCGTTGAAGTCCCCAACGCCAATGCCTCGATGACGGCCGTTGAGACCGTTCGATGTGCAGGTCCAGGAGCCGCCTGCTTCTCGTAGACACGAGTTCAGGGTGCCGTTCTGGTTGGCCACAACGATGTCGTTCAGTCCGTCGCTGTTCCAGTCGCCCGCCTCAATGCTGGAGGTGCCGTCAGGGGCAGCGTCGGTGATGGGAATCGACGTGCAGTTTGTCCAGTTGCCTGCTCCGTCGCCCTCGCACTGTCGAACCGTTCCCCCCACGTTCCAGTTGGCCATGATGACGAAGTCGCCGTCGACAGGATCCGGAGCGCCGGCGGCAAGAACGCCGGTGCCGAGATCCGTGACCATGAGGTTGGCGCCCATCTCGCTGCCGCCGTCGCCGATGTTCGCCGTGGTGCCAATGCCGAGTGTGCCGCTGCCGTTGTAGCCCCAGCACTTGATCGAGCCGCTGTCGGTGATCACACAGGTGTGACCATCGCCAGCGGCGAGGGAGACAGCGGTTTCACCTGCGCCGATGTTGACGGCTGGCAGGTTGTCGCCCATGTGCGTGGGTGAGGAGCCGAGCGCCGTCGGGTTCTCGAGACCCAGCTGGCCCCAGTTGCCCTCGCCCCAGCACTTCACGCTGGCATCGTCGAGAATCGCGCAGATGTGATTGTTGCCCGCGCTGATGGCCAACGCTGTCCGTCCGGTGCCGAGATTGACCGCAGGGAGGTTGTCGCCCATGTCGGTGGCGCCGATGCCTCGGTTGGTGGTGTCACCGAGTCCAAGCCGCCCGCCAACGTTGAGGCCCCAGCACTTCGCATCTCCGTTGTCGAGAATTGCGCAGCTGGCAGAGAAGCCGAGGGAAACCGATGCCGCGGTGCGGCCGGTGCCGAGGTCGAGAGCGGGGAGGTTGTCGCCCATTTGACCAGCAGCGTCGCCCCGGTTGCCGGCCGCACCGAGTCCGAGTTCGCCGCTCGCGTTTGTGCCCCAGCACTTGAGATCGTTGTTGTCGAGAATGGCGCAGGTGTGGGAGAGGCCGGTGGAGACCGCCACGGCCGTGCGCCCGGTGCCGAGGTCGACGGCAGGGAGGTTGTCGCCCATCTGTCCAGCCATGTCGCCCCGGCTCGTCGTGTCGCCGTAGCCCAGCTCGCCAGAACCGTTGACACCCCAGCACTTGAGAGCCCCGTTGTCGAGGACTGCGCACGTATGGTTGAAGCCAGTGGCGATGGCCACGGCGGTGCGGCCGGTGCCAAGGTCGACGATTGGCAGGTTGTCACCCATGTCGCCGGAAGTCGCTCCGCGATCTGCGGTGTCTCCGTACCCGAGCTGACCTTCTGCACCCCGCCCCCAGCACTTGACGTCGCCGCCGTTGAGAATCGCGCAGTTGTGGTAGTAGCCAGTGCTGATCTGAGTCACGGTTCGACCGGTCCCCAGGTTCACCACGGCAAGGTTGTCCCCCATTTGTCCGGGAGCGCCGCCCAGGGTGGTGGCAGCGGTTTCGAGGCCGAGTGAGCCGTGGCTGTTCTGGCCCCAGCACCGCAGATCACCGGCGAGATCGATTGCGCATGCGTGGCGGGTGAACGAGCTCAGGGCGCTGGCTGAGACCGTGGTTCCGGGATTGGCGTTGCCACTGAGTTCAGCAGTGGACGGAGCGGGAGATGATCCGAGCAGGACGGCCAAGAGGCCCATCACGGCGGCGATGCGGAGGACAACGAAGCACGTCGTCCGCTCGATCTTGATCCTGTCCTTCACGGCCTCTCCCGATGCTTGTCATTCGGCCAACTTGTGGCCGAAATTCATGATCGGATCGAGAAAGACCGCTCTGAAGAAACGGGAAGATGTGTCCGCCCGAATTGGGCTGGTGGACCTATTCCTTGCGAATTTCTCGCGGCGCGACTCAGGCGTTGAAGAGCGCTTTGCTCACTTCGTTCATTCCCGGATCGGCACCCAGCTCGTCGCGATGTGAGATGAGGGCGAGCTTCGTACGTCTGCGCAGGAAATCTTCTGGCCGGGTGATCATCTCTCGCTCGGCCATGAGCTCGAGCTCACCCCGAAGGAGATCGGAGTTGGCCAGGATCTCTTCACCTTGGGAAGGATCTTCGGTGATGCGATCGAGCAGCGCGAACGCCGCCAGGCCGTGTCGACGCCAGACGACATCAGCCACGGTCTCTTCGCGTTCCACGGATGTCGGCCGGTTGAGCCCAGCGCGGGCGGCCGCAGCCGTGAAGCGCTCGTAGTCCTCAGCAGGCGCCTCGCCGTACCAGTTGTCTCGCTCCGGTCCCATGTGCTGGCCAAGCTCTTCGACTGCTTCGACCACTTCCTCGCCCACGTTCAAACAGTCGGTGAGCTTGCCACCGAAGATCGTGACGATCCGCTTCCCGCTGTCGACCTCCAGCGCGTGCTTGCGAGACAACGACGTCCAGTCGATGTCCTTGCGGTCGTTGCCGTCGTTCTTCACCACGAGGGGACGAACGCCGCATCGCTCGCTGATGATGTCCGAGAGTGTGAGCGGCGTTTCGAGATCGAGGCGAGCGTTGATTTGTTCGATGAGGAACTCTCGATCCTCGGGCAGAACGCCCTCTCGGGGGTTCTCCGTGCGGGTGTCGGTTGTGCCGATCACGGATCGGTGCGCCATCGGAATCACGTAGAACAGACGACCCGTGTCGTCGAAGAAGGCGAGGACGCGCTCTGTTTCGATGAGCTTCGGCACCACCAGGTGGATTCCCTTGGAGTACACGATCCGGTGGTCGGTGACATTGCCCCACTCGTCGTTGAGACCATCGACAAAGGGGCCCGCCGCGTTCACGATGGTCTTTGCTGTGAGCTGGAGGTCCGCTCCGCTCTCCTCGTCGTTCAGCGTGGCGGTCCAGGTATCTCCGGAACGTTCCGCTGAAGCAAGGCTGCAATAGTTCGCAACCGCCGCGCCGCTGTCGAGAGCGGAGCGCACGAAGCTCCACACGAAGCGGGCGTCGTTGTCCTTGAGATAGGCGTCTTGATATTGGATGCCGCCCTTGGCGGTGTCGGTCTTGATGACTGGCTCTGCCTTCTCGATGGCCTTGGGCCGGAAGTACTTGGGAGGCTTGGTCGCGAAGCGGCCGATGAGCCAATAGCCAACAGTGCCGAGACCGGCGAGAAGGGCGGGGAACGGGGCGGTCTTGTCCAGAGTGGCGAGGAAGCTGATCTCCGAGATCTGTGATGGATACGCCTTCATCAGCTGGTTGCGGGAGGTGCAGAGCTTCCACACCAGCGGGAGCTCGTAGTTCTCGAGGTACTTGAAGCCGCCCCAGACCAGATTGGATGACTCCTGGCTCGTGAAGTTGGCGAAGTCCGAACGGTCGACGAGGGCTACGGACACTCCCCGCGCCGCAAGCGCTGCGGCCGCGACCGCACCATTGATGCCACCGCCGACGACGAGGACGTCGAACGACCCGCCGTCGAGTCGCTCCAAATTCTTCTGCCTCAACTCCATGGCTCGAAACGGTACCGATGGGAGTCCGGGATCAGTCCGGTCCCGGGAGGACTTCTCCAGTGGCTGCGGTCACCAAATGGTTCAGGCAGCCCGGTCTCGGCTGTTTCCTGACGGGAACGTGAGCATCACCGTGATTGCCGCCAGCACGTAGCAACCGACGATCCAGATCCATGTCCGTTGGTACGAGACGATGGACAACCGACCGGGACCAGAGGCGATGATGGCGATGCAGACGGAGATGCCGAGGGCGGTGGCAGCCTGGCGAATCGTGTTGGCCGTGCCGCCGGCCACGCCGAACTTCGCCATTGGCATGTCGGAGAGGCCAGCGCTCGACCACGTGGCCACCGTCATGCCGATACCCACGCCCGTGATCAACGAAAGCGGCACGAACCGGGTCCAGACACTTGGTTCTTCTCCGAGAAAGAGGAGGTACCCCGAGTAGCTGAGCGCGCAGAGAAGACATCCGATCCCGAGTACCCATCGGTGTCCGATGCGATCAGCGAGGCGTCCGGTTGGCGGGCTGACGAGCACGGCGAGGAGGGGACTGGGGACGAAGGCAGCGCCAACGACGGACAGGTCCTGGTTCCACAGATCTTGGAGAAGCAGCGAGTTCACGAATGCACCGGAGATGAAGGCCAGGCTGTAGAGCGACACGCCTGCCGTCGCGCTCGAGAACGAGCGGAACGAGAACAGCTCCAGGTCGAGCAGGGGCTCAGGGTGGGATCTCGAGCGAACGACCAGCGCTGGCAGCAGCGCGAGACCCACGAACGTCAGCGCCCACACCCGAGGATCACCGAAGCCCCACTGTTCGCTCTGCACGATGCCAAACATCGCCAGGGCGACGCCCGTTGTGCCGATCAACACGCCAACGACATCGATGCGGCCCGTTGCGTTGGGATCCTTTGACTCATTGAGGAGACGGGGTCCGAGGAACAAGACAAGAGCGCAGAGCGGCACGTTGATCCAGAAGATCGCTCGCCAGCTGAACGCCTCGATCAGTACTGACCCCAGCGCCGGTCCGACCACAGCGCCCAAAGCGCCGGTGGCGCCTGCGATGCCGATGGCGGTGCTGCGACGAGACGCTGGGAACTCGGGCAACATCACGGCAAACGATGAGGCGGTGACGACAGCTCCACCGGCGGCCTGAATGAGGCGGAAGGCGATGAGCGAGGGAGCGGACCAGGCGATCCCGCACAGCGCGGAGCCGACGGCGAACAACGCAACACCCGGCAGAAAGACCTTCTTGCGTCCAAGGCTGTCGGCCATGCGTCCGGCGGCGAGAAGAAGTGCGCCAACGATCACGTTGTAGCCCGAGATGACCCAGCCGAGCTCCGCCTCGCTCGCTCCGAGGTCGTCGCGGATCGAAGGGAAGGCAACGTTGAGAGCAGTGATGTCGATGACGACAAGGAAGGTCACGAGCGTGCTGACCGTCAGGGCAAGCCAGGCCTGTCGTGGGATGTCCTCAACCATCGGTGGCACGCTTGAAGTCACGATCGGACACTACCGATGGATCTGCTTGTCGCCAGGATCGGCCCTTCTGTGTCTTCGCGTCGGACATTGCATCGCGCCGGCTCGGGTCGATCGGATGGCTCGGCTGTGCTAGCAATCGCGCATGGGAGAATTTGTTCGTGTTGAAGAGTCCGGTGTCGACAAGGTCGCCATCATGCGCCTTGAGCGCCCGAAGGTGAATGCCTTGAACAAACAAGTCGGTGAGGAACTCCTCGCGGCGGCAAACGAACTTGCGACCCGGGACGACATCCGAGGCGTCGTGATCTGGGGTGGGCCGAAGATCTTCGCCGCTGGCGCGGACATTGCCGAGTTTCCCGCCGAAGGTGACGTGCGAGATCCCGCACCCATGGTCGATCCGCTGAACGAGGCGCTGCTCGCCATTGAGAACCTCCCGCAGATCACCGTCTCCGCGGTGAACGGATTCGCCCTCGGCGGCGGTTGCGAGCTCTCGATGAGTACTGACTTCCGCATCGCCGGCGAAGGCGCAACGTTCGGTCAGCCGGAGATTCTGCTTGGCATCATCCCGGGCGCCGGTGGCACGCAGCGACTGCCCCGCCTCGTCGGCATCACGAAAGCCAAGGAACTGAACTACACGGGCCGCATGGTGAAGGCAGCTGAGGCCCTGGAGATCGGGCTCGTCTCTGAAGTTGTGGCCGACGATGCCGTGCTCGACCGCGCCGTGGAAATGATGGCGGGGTTCGCCAACGGACCGGCCGCACTGGCCGCCTGCAAGAAGGCGATGATGGACGGCATGCACGTCTCGATCGCCGAGGGCATCGAGATCGAAAAGCGCGAATTCTTCAACGCGTTCCAGACCGACGACGCCGTCATCGGCATCCAGAGCTTCCTGGAAAACGGACCGGGCAAGGCCACCTTCACGGGCAAGTAGCCTCGCTGGCCTAGCCTCCGGGCCATGACCGCTCCCTACCCCCTCGAGGGTGACCTCGGCGAGATCCTCGTCACGGCCGAACAGATCAAGACCCGCGTCGACGAACTCGGTGCCCAAATCGCCGACGACATGGCCGGCAAGACGCCGCTTCTCGTCGGTGTTCTGAAGGGCAGCGTGATCTTCGTTTCCGATCTCATGCGGTCGATTCACGGGCCGGTCGACATCGACTTCATGGCCGTCTCGTCCTACGGCAATTCCACCGAGTCGAGTGGAGTGGTGAAGATCATCAAGGATCTTGATGCCTCGATCGAGGGCCGGGACGTGATCCTGTGCGAAGACATCATCGACTCCGGCCTCACGATGCAGTATCTCTACGAGCATCTGAGTAACCAGAGCCCGGCTTCTCTTCGGACCTGTTCCTTGCTGGTCCGTGAGGGGCGCACAGACCCTGCGGTCAGCGTGGACTATGTGGGCTTCGAGCTGCCGCCGGCGTTCGTCATCGGGTACGGGCTCGACGCAAAGCACAAGTACCGGAACCTGCCCTACATCGGTACCTATACCGGCGACTGAGCACGGCTGAGCGGCTCGCTCGGTGTTGATCGGCTAGCGCAGCTCGATGCCGATCTCGACGATCTTTTCCGTCGGCGCAGCCGGGAAGACGAATGTCGCTTCGGCGGGGGAGCGGTCGATCAGCGGGCTGTCCTCGTTGACGAGGTCAGCGATCTCGTCGCAACTCGGGGCGTTGGTAACTGTGCCCCCACCGTCGGCCAGTGTCTCGCCGTTGTCGAGGCGGATCAGGCGGGTGTACCAGCTCAGGCCACGACGGCTGACGGGGCCAACCTCCGCGATGGGGTCACAGGCGTCGATGGGTCCGGCATCGGTGGTGGTCACACACTCGACGAGAGTCGGCGCATCGTCCGGGATGCCATTGGGCAGCGACGCGCCTCGGCTGGCATCGAGCAAGACCGAAACGATGACGTCGGTTCCGTCGAGAGATGGGGCCGGAGCCGACGCATCTCCCGGGGCAATGCCGGAGCAGAAGGGCTGGAGCTCAGCGATCAAGAGTTCCTCGGCCGACGGTGGCTCTTCCTCAACCGGGCTCGTGGGTGTCTCCGACTCGGTGGGAGTGGTCGCCGGAACGGTTGTAGGTGATGCGCTCTCGGCGAGAACGGACGGTGCGACTTCTGCGGTGTTGTCGGCGACCTCGTCGGCTGTGCCATTCGGATCGTCCTCGCTATAGGCGAGAACGGGTGCGGCTTCGCCACCCTGAGCCGTCATGGCTGAGTAGCCGACGAAGGCGGCAACGGCGAGAACCACGGCAATCGTCGGAGTGAGCAGAGCAGAGGCCGCCCGATGGCGAGTGGACGCGGCAGGCTCAGAATGTCGATCGGTGGACAGGCTGTCGTGTAGATCGAGGTCGGCCTCGAGATCGAGATCGGCGACGTGGCGAAGGTCGAGTGAGGTGGCAACGTGAACGGGGCCAAGATCATCGGCCGATCCAGAGACGGCTTCCGCTGCTAGCTCGTCGAGTGACTGGACCGGAGCGTCATCGTTGCTGACGCTCCCTTCCGAAGAATCCAGGACCGCGACTTCGGCTTCTACCTCTGCTTCTCCCGGGGCTTCCGCAGCGGGTTCGACCGGAGCGTCTTCTTCGATTGCAGTGTCTGCTTCCGCGGCGGGTTCGGTCGCGGTGGGCTCGATCACGGCTTCGCCCTCGATCCGGCGCTCGCTCTCGTCCGTCGCCGATGGGTCGACGATGACCGTCGCCTCGTTTTGACCGGTCAGAACCGGTGCGGTTGTCGCCTCATATGCACTCATGCAGAAAGGGCACGACGTCCATGGCTGATGTCGCTCAGCGCCGCAGGAATCACACACGTTCATGGCGGGTCTATCGGCCCCCACTGACAGCACATGAGTCAGAACTTTGTGACGATCACGCCTTGTCACAGAGCGCAGCCAATCGAAGCCAGTAGGTCGAAACTCGGAAAAGTAGATAGGTTTGATCGGGAATCTAGGGCGCAACTATCAGGAGGACACATGTCGACCGAGCAGTGGGGTTTCGAAACCCAGCAGATCCATGCAGGGCAGGAAGCGGATCCGACGACCGGCGCTCGAGCCGTTCCGATCTACCAGACCACGGCCTACCAGTTCCGTGATTCCGCTCATGCCGCGAATCTGTTTGCTCTGGGCGAGCCGGGCAACATCTACACCCGCATCATGAACCCCACACAAGGCGTGCTGGAAACTCGCATCGCCGCCCTCGAGAAGGGCCTCTCAGAGACCGCAGCCGGTGTGCCCGGAGCGCTCGCCACCGCATCCGGACAGGCCGCTGAGACGCTTGCCATCCTCAATATTGCCGAGGCAGGCGACCACATCGTCGCGGGCGCTGCGCTCTACGGCGGTAGCTACAACCTTCTCCACTACACCCTCCCCAAGCTCGGCATCACCACGTCGTTCGTCGACGACACCGACGACATGGATGCCTGGGCCGCTGCAGTCCAGCCGAACACCAAGCTGTTCTACGCCGAGTCCATCGGCAACCCGAAGAACAACGTGCTCGACATCGAGGGCGTCGCTGGCGTCGCTCATGCAGCCGGCGTACCGCTTGTGATCGACAACACGGTTGCCTCGCCGTACCTGATTCGCCCGCTCGAGTGGGGCTGCGACATCGTGATCCACTCCGCCACAAAGTTCCTCGGTGGACACGGCACCTCCATCGGCGGCCTCATCGTCGATGGAGGCTCGTTCGAATTCAGCGATGGTGAGCGCTACCCCAACTTCAACGAGCCGGACCCCAGCTACCACGGGCTCACCTACTGGCCGATGCTCGGCCATGGCTCGTACATCGCCAAGGCCCGCGTGCAGTTGCTTCGAGATCTCGGCCCATCGATGAGCCCCTTCAATGCGTTCCAGATTTTGCAGGGCATCGAGACGCTGAGCCTTCGGATGGAGCGTCACTTGGAGAACGCTCAGGTCGTGGCCGAATGGCTGGAAGCCCGACCCGAGGTCGAATCGGTGAACTTCGCAGGCTTGGCCTCTTCGCCGTGGCACGAGGCGGGCAAGAAGTACGGTGTAGGCAAGGGCTTCGGCTCCGTTCCGTCGTTCATCATCAAGGGCGGTCGGGAAGCGGGCGAGAAGTTCGTCAACGCCCTCGAGTTGCATAGCCACGTGGCCAACATCGGTGACGTTCGCTCGCTCGTGATCCATCCCGGATCCACCACGCACTCCCAGCTCACGGAAGAGGAGCAGGCCGCCACGGGCGTGAGTCCTGGACTCGTTCGCCTCAGCGTTGGACTCGAGTCGATCGACGACATTCTGACCGATCTCGACAAGGGCCTCACCGCCTCCGCGGCCTGATCCCCGTCAGTCCCAGCTCCAGCCGGCGACCCGATCCCCCTCGGCGGGTCGGGTCGCCGGCTGGCCAGCGTGTGAGCGTCCCTGTGTCGCACGGAGTTCGCGTGACGCGTGTCTCCCTGGGGATGCGCCGCTCCGTGCAGCGGGCGTGTGATGATTGAGGTTCGTTCGCTTTTTCAGGAGACCCACGTGCCCGAGTGCCCTAACCCCGATGGATCCAGCCCCCGTCAAACGCAGTTCGACGGCGAGTTCCCGATGTGCATCGATCCCGCCAAGCGCTACACGGCCGCGATGGTCACGAGCATGGGAACGCTCACGATTGCGCTCGATCCCGCCGCAGCTCCGAAGACGGTCAACAACTTTGTCTCGCTGGCTCGCTACCACTACTACGACGGCCTGATCTTCCACCGGGTCATCCAGGGCTTTGTGCTCCAGGGTGGTTGCCCCGAGGGCTCCGGACGCGGTGGTCCCGGCTACCGCTTCGCCGATGAGCTCCCCAAGCCCGGCCGCTACGAACTCGGTTCGTTGGCCATGGCCAACGCCGGACCGAACACCAACGGCAGCCAGTTCTTCGTGATCAGCGGCCCGAGCGGTGTCGGCCTCCCGCCCGCCTACAGCCTCTTCGGCAAGGTCATCAAGGGACTCGACCTGGTTGACCAGATGGAGAAGGTGCCGACGGGTCCTGGGGATCGTCCCGTGACCGACATGGTCATCGAGTCCGTCACCATCACCGAGTTGGACGACTGATCGAACTCCAACGAGACCAGCAGCGATTCATGCCACGCTGGTCTTCATGACAGAACTTCCCTCGAGGCTCGTGACGCTGGTCGTTCACGAGCCTCGAGGCGTTTTGCCCGTTCTTGAGGTCGAGGTGCCTTGGTGGCAAGAGGCGGGGCCAGTTGTCAGCGCTGCCAGCCGTCGATTCGGCTGCGACGTCACGATCTTGCGTCTGCTCTACGCAGAAGGGCCGTTCCCCGGCGGGGAGGTCGCCTACCTCGTTGATGCCCCAGAGATCGATCCTTCGCTGCTGTCGCCATGGCCTCACCAACTCTCTCATGATGCCCAGCGCGCCCCTTATGCCACGTCCGAGGGTGTGGCGGAGCTGTTGGCGTGGGCTGAAGACGAGATGGCGGCTAACGGCATCGTCGCAGAGGGGTCGCCGGTGCAAGACCGCTCGTGGAACCTCGCCGCCACCTGGCGGTACCAAACCTCGGATGGGCTGCTGTGGCTCAAG
Organism: uncultured Acidimicrobiales bacterium; assembly: GCA_937997485.1. Taxonomy (GTDB): domain Bacteria; phylum Actinomycetota; class Acidimicrobiia; order Acidimicrobiales; family SZUA-35; genus SZUA-35. The sequence continues at coordinate 55,968 of CALKTH010000008.1, forward strand.
GCCACTCCGGCGTTCCTCACGAACGAGGCCGATGTCTTGCCTGTTCTTGGTTCCACCGGGCTCGTGTCACAGCTCATCGCGGGGCGACCAGGCGCCACGCTGATGCGGCACGTCGAGGGCACGGACGGCTACGACCTTTCGGGGGAGGACTTCGAGTCCGCGGTCGATGTCCTGATTGAGCTGCAGGGCGCTGCGGATGGCTCGGAGCTGCTGGACCCCGCCGAGGGTCTTGGTCCTTTACACCTACACCTCGACGATCTCGACGTGGTCGAGTCGCTGTTCTCGCTTCAGGAGCGTTGGGACTCGTTGTTGGTGCCGGAACAGCGAGTCGTGCTGAGCGCGTTGATCGACGAGGCTGCCGACCGTCTCGATGTCGCGGGTCAGGTTCGACCAACGCTGGTGCACGGAGACTTCCACGGTGGAAACCTGCGACTCCGACCCGGCCACCGACCAGTGCTTCTTGATTGGGGTGACTCGTTCATCGGCAACCCCTTGTTCGACGTCGACAGCTTGCGGAGCTACGAGGTCCCTGATGCTGAGCGGCTCGAACGCTTCTGGCTCGACCGGCTTGCCTCCCGCACCTCAGGCAGTATCGACGAAGCCTGGGGCGCGCTCCGCCCCATCGCCG